>JAZSNQ010000115.1:0-7061 GCA_045536515.1 Acutalibacteraceae bacterium
GCATGAAGATTGAGCTTCTTTTTGCCGGGAATAAGACTGAAAGCCTTGTCAATATCTGCCATGAGTTCTTCGGGGTTTCTTGCTTTGCCGGGATAGTTGCCCGTTGTCTGGATACCGCCCGAAAGAGCGTCGTCGCTGTCAAATCCGCCAACGTCGTCGCCCTGCCAGCAATGGATTGAAACCGTTATGTCCGAAAGCTTTTCGATGGCTGCATCGGTATCAATTCCGAAATCGGCATAAAGCTTTTTGGCACTTTCGTATCTGTTCATATTTAACCTCCGTTCAGAGATGATTTCATATTCCATTAAATTATATAATATCACAAGTTGAATGTCAACCAATCAGAGGGTGGTTTTATGAATATTTAAGTGTTGATTTTTTTTATTATATATAGTAAAATAAATCGAATATGCACAATAATATGTAAAGGAATGGCGAGAATGTCGGATTTCAAATATAAGATTTCGGTAGTTATCCCCGTTTACAACTGTGAAAAGTTCATATCCCCCTGCGTTGAAAGTCTTAACGGACAAACTATGCCGTCGGAGGAGTTTCAGATTGTTTTTGTCAATGACGGTTCAAAGGATAAAAGTGGAAAAATCTGCAGGGATTTTGCAGAATTGAATGAAAATATAGTTTATTACGAAAAAGAAAACGGTGGTGTTTCAAGCGCAAGAAACAAGGGAATAGAGCTTGCCGAGGGTAAGTATATTATGTTCCTTGATGCCGATGATTCACTCGGTGCAGGCAGTCTTGAAGCTATTTATAAATTTTTTGAAGCGCATTATGATGAAACCGACCTTGTAACCTATTCAATAGATTATATCAACGAAAAAGGCGCCGTTTCAACTCATAAACGTTTTGATGTTATGAGTCACAGCGGAATTTATGATATCAATTCAAACGCAAACATATTGCAGACTACCATGAACATCTGCATTAAGAATGTTCCCGAAAAAGAGAGAATTCTTTTTGATGAAAGCCTTTCACTCGGCGAAGACCAGTGGTTTATTTTCTCGTGGCTTCTCAAGAAGCAAAAGCTCGGCTTTGTTAAAGAGGCGGTTTATAAGTATTTCCGTCATTCGGGCTCGGCAAGCTCTATGTTCAATAATCCCTATTATTGCTTTGAACAGTATACCGATTTCCTGAGAAAGCTTCTCAACGCATCGCGTGATAAAGACGGAAAGCCTCATCCGACAGCTCAGGCACTTGTTGTCTATAATCTCGGCTGGAGACTCACGTCCGATATGCTTGTAAGCCATGCGGATGCGGAAACAGAAGGAAAACAGTATGAGGTATTGCGCGAAATTATGAGCGAGGTCGACACTTCGGTTATCTGCAATTCCATTTATATCGACCCGTACCATGTTGAATGCTTCATGCGTCTTAAAAATGAGCCTTGTGAAATTTCCGTAAACGGCTCTGCAGTGTGCGCTTCAAGCGACGGAAATCTGTGGTTTGCGCAGGCGCACGCAATTGTTTTCAATACGCTCAGAGTCCATAACGGAAAAATACAGGTTTCCGGATATGTCAAGAACGGTGTTCTTGATTTCAAGGAGCTTAAGCTTTTTTATTCCGATATAAACAATAATCTTCACGGAATTCCGATGTATGATACTGCGTTCAGCTATTATAAGAGTAAGATGCAGACAAATCTTTTCGGCGGATTTGATGCCGAGATTGATTTTGACGGTGAAGAGGATATAACTTTTATTCTCGAAATTAACGGTGTAAGAGTTGTTCCCGTACCGTATTTCGGATTCAAATGTGCCGTAAACAGAACAAAATTTCACGCAGCAACAGGCGAATACGTGATTAAATTTGAAGCTAAGTCAAAGAGTTTTCATTTTAAAAAGGCAAAAGCATCCGAGATTGCCGCAGCAACTACAGCTGCCGATAATGCGGTAGGCACAGAAAGTAAAAGAGCAATGATTTACAGAAAAGTTTTCCGTAAAACAAAACCCGAAAATGAAATCTGGCTCTACTGTGACAGAGAAAACATCTTTGACAACGCCTATTATCAGTTCCTTCACGATTTTGAAAAGAATGATGGCGTGAAGCGTTACTATATTATTGATAAACTCAAAGATAAGAAGAAGTATTTTAATGCAAAACAAAGAAAATATCTTGTTGATTTCAAGAGCCTGAAGCATAAAATGCTTTTCCTTAACTGTAAAAAAGTCTTTACTTCATTCAATTCCCTTTCCATTTTCAGTCCTTTTGACGGACTTCCTCTCAAGTGGTATTCCGATATAACCGATTATGAAATAATCTATCTTCAGCATGGCATTCTCCATGCACGTCTTCCTCTGCTTTATACCAAAGAAAAGGCTAATGTTGATAAAGTGGTTATTTCTTCGGAGTTTGAAAGGGAGAATTTCAAAAAGATTTATAATTTCAATGAATCCGACCTTATCATGAGCGGTATGCCGAGATTTGATGCAATCGACACCGAGAAAAAAGCACAGAGAAAGATTCTTTTCTCCCCATCATGGCGCAAAAATCTTATCGGCGAATATGAAAACAACACAAGAGTGCTTTATGTTGATAAGTTCAAGGAGTCCGTTTTCTATAAGGAAATAAGTGCGTTTCTCAATTCCGAAAGGCTTGCGGAAACACTTGAAAAATATGACCTGACTCTTGATTTCAAGAATCATCCGATTTTTGCGGATTATGACAGCCTTTTTGAGGTTAACAATCCCCGCATCAGAGTTACTCAGGACAAAAATGAAATGCAGGATTATCTTGCGATGATAACCGATTATTCCTCGATTGTTTTCGATTTTGTTTATCTTAACAGACCGATTGTCTATTTTGTTCCCGATTACGAACAGTTCAGGGCAGGAATAACTCACGGCTATAATCAGCTTGATTTGCCTCTTGAAGAGGGCTTCGGCGATGTTAACGAAAACTACGAACAGCTCACAGATTCGATTGAATATCTTGCATCACATGATTTTGATCCCAAACCCGTTTATGCGGAAAGAATGGAAAAATTCTTTGCATCAAGGAAAAAAGACCATGCCGAAACTTTGTATGAGGCAGTAAAAAAGAATTAAGTTTATCTGACAGGAGATTAAAAAATGAACAGCGTTCCCGAAAGGTTCGGACGTATGGTTTTCGACGATAAAGCGATGAAAGCCAGATTGCCCAAAGATACCTATAAAGCAATGAAAAAAACAATCAAGGACGGAAAACGCCTTGATATAGCAATCGCCAACGTTGTTGCAAATGCCATGAAAGACTGGGCAGTTGAAAACGGCGCAACCCACTATACCCACTGGTTCCAGCCGATGACGGGTATCACAGCCGAAAAGCATGACAGCTTTATTTCACCCAGCGGTGACGGCAGTGTTATCATGGAATTTTCCGGTAAGGAACTTGTTAAGGGTGAGTCAGACGCTTCAAGTTTTCCTTCGGGCGGACTTCGCGCAACCTTTGAAGCGAGAGGTTATACTGCATGGGACCCCACTTCATATGCATTCATAAAAGAGGGTGTTCTCTGCATTCCCACCGTTTTCTGTTCCTATGGCGGTGAAGCCCTTGACATGAAAACTCCGCTTCTTCGTTCAATGGAGGTTATCAGCAAGCAGGCTGTCAGAATTCTCCGTCTTTTCGGACAGAATGATGTAACAACCGTAAAAACAACAGTCGGTGCAGAGCAGGAATATTTCCTTGTTGATACCGATTTGTATGATAAGAGAAAAGACCTTGTGTTCACGGGCAGAACTCTTTTCGGTGCAAAGCCTCCCAAGAGTCAGGAGCTTGACGACCACTACTTCGGTTCAATCAAGACACGTGTTGCGGCATATATGAAAGACCTCGATGAGGAACTCTGGAAGCTCGGTATTCTTGCAAAAACGGAGCATAACGAAGCGGCACCCGCACAGCATGAGCTTGCTCCTGTTTTCACAACAACGAATATTGCAACCGACCATAATCAGCTTACAATGGAGATTATGCAGAAGGTTGCAAAAAGACATAACATGATTTGCCTTCTTCACGAAAAGCCTTTTGAGGGCGTTAACGGAAGCGGTAAGCATAATAACTGGTCACTTTGCACAGGTGACGGCAGAAACCTTCTTGACCCCGGTGAAACACCTTATGACAATGCGCAGTTTCTTCTTTTCCTCTGCGCTGTTATCAAGGCTGTTGACAACTATCAGGATTTGCTCCGTGCATCCGTTGCAAGCGCAGGCAATGACCACCGTCTCGGTGCAGGCGAAGCACCTCCCGCAGTTATTTCGATGTTCCTCGGCGATGAACTCAATGAAATTCTTGAGTCAATTGAAAACGATACTGCTTATGACGCAAAAGAAAAAGTGCAGATGAAGGTCGGTGTTCATGTTCTTCCGAGATTCCCCAAGGATACAACCGACAGAAACAGAACCTCACCTTTTGCATTTACAGGTAACAAATTCGAGTTTAGAATGCTCGGCTCTGCGCGTTCAATCGCAAGCGCAAACATCGTGCTTAATACCGCTGTTGCCGAATCACTCAAATCTTATGCCGACAGACTTGAAAGCGTTGATAACTTTGAGGATGCACTTCATGCACTTATCAAAAAGACAATCAAGGACCATAAGCGCATTATCTTTAACGGCAACGGTTATGATGATGAATGGATTAAAGAGGCTGAGGGCAGGGGACTTTATAATCTGCGCACAACCCCCGATGCAATTCCGTCTCTTGTTGCCGATAAGAACGTAAAACTCTTTGAAGAACATAAAGTTTTCACAAGAGCAGAGCTTGAAGCAAGACACGAAATTTATTTTGAAGGTTATTGCAAGACCGTCAATATTGAGGCGCTTACCGCAATAGAAATGGTTAACAAGGATATTCTTCCTGCAATCAGCAGTTATACGGGCAAGCTTTGCGAAACGGCAAGCCGTAAAAAGAGCTTCAATGTCGATACTTCTTATGAGGACGAAATAATTACAAAGCTTTCAAAACTCACCGCCGTTATTTTTGAAAAAACAGGTGAGCTTGAAAATGTTATTGCAAACATAAAATCCGCAAAGAATACAGTTGATGAAGCAAATACATTCAGAGATGTTGTTATTCCTCTTATGAATGAAATCAGAGCAGCTGTTGACGAAGCCGAAACCGTAACCTCCGCAGAGTATTGGCCTTATCCCTCATACGGCGACCTCCTTTTCGGCGTTAAATAAGATTATAAAGGTAGGGCGGGGGCTTGCTCCCGCCGTTTTTATTTAGTATACTTTCTATATACCGCTAATATAATAAAATGGAAAGGGTGTGTACTTATGGAGCTTGGTTTTGTTGAGATAATCAAAGTAATCCTTATCGGCATAATTGAGGGAATAACCGAATGGCTGCCGATAAGCAGTACGGGACATATGCTTCTGTTTGATGCTTTTGTGCCGCTTAAAATGAGTGAAGAATTCAAGGAAATGTTTTTTGTTGTCATTCAGCTCGGCGCAATCATGGCTGTTGTAGTCATGTTCTGGAAAAAGATGTTTCCGTTCGGTTATGCCGATAAAAAACTGCAGATAAAGAAAAGCATAATTATGATGTGGGTCAAGGTTGTTGTCGGATGCCTTCCTGCTGCAATTCTCGGACTGCTTTTTGATGATTTCCTTGAAGAGCATTTCGGCAATGCTGTCACAATATCGCTCATGCTTATTCTTTACGGTATAGCGTTTATACTTGTAGAAAACAAGAATAAAAACAGCAGACCGAGGATAAATTCAATTTCAAAAATCGATTATAAAACAGCGATAATAATCGGACTTTTTCAGGCACTCTCAATGATTCCCGGAACATCGCGTTCGGGCGCAACGATAGTCGGTGCACTTCTTATCGGAGTTTCAAGAACCGCCGCTGCAGAATTCACATTCTTCCTTGCTGTTCCAACCATGCTTGGAGCAAGTGCTCTGAAGCTTCTGAAATTCGGATTTGATTTCAGCGGTGCGGAAATAACGGTTCTTTTAATCGGAATGATTGTTGCCTTTGCAGTATCTCTTTTTGCAATAAAATTCCTTATGGAATATGTCAAAAAGCATGATTTCAAGGTGTTCGGATGGTATCGCATAGCTCTCGGCGCATTGGTGCTGCTTATATCACTCTTAACGGAAAATATATAAAAAATCACCGCCAAGGTTTAACTTTGGCGGTGTAACTGTTTTATTTAGCTGAATCGTTCTGACGAATTTCCACTCTTCTTACTTTACCACTGAAGGTTTTGGGGAGTTCGTCAACAAACTCAATGATTCTCGGATATTTGTAGGGTGCGGTGTTTGTCTTTACATATGTCTGAAGCTCTTTTACAAGTGCATCGCTTCCTTCAAATCCGGGACGGAGAACAACAGTTGCCTTAACAATGAAGCCTCTTACGGCATCGGGTACGCCCGTAACGGCAACCTCAAGCACCGAGGGATGTTCAAGCATAACGCTTTCAATTTCAAAAGGTCCGATTCTGTAGCCCGATGATTTGATAACGTCATCGTTTCTTCCGAAATAAACGAATCTGCCCTGCTCATCTCTGTATGCAAGGTCGCCCGTGTGGAAAAATCCGTTTCTGTATGCCTCCGCGGTGTCTTCTTCGCTGAAATTGTAGCTTGCAACAACTCCGCAGGGATGCTCTTCGGGTGAAGGAGATTTAATGCAAATCTCGCCGATTGTGCCGCGCTGGCAATGATTGCCGTCCTCGTCAAGGATATGCACCTTGAGTCCGGGGGCGGGGAAACCGATTGCACCGGGAACGGGCTTTGTCCAGGGATAAAGTGTGCAGATGCTTACGGGAGTTTCACTCATGCCGAAGCCCTCGTGAATTTCAAGACCCGTTGCCGCTTTCCACTTGTTGAATATATCTGCGTTGAGTGCCTCGCCTGCAGTGCAGCAATGCGTGATTGATGAAAGATCGTATTTGCTCACATCGTTCTGAAGCATGAGTCTGTACATTGTGGGAGGCACGCAGAAGGTTGTAACCTTGTATTTTTCAAGCTTTGAAAGGATATCCGCGCCGTCAAATTTATCAAAGTCATAAACAAGGTTTGCGCTTTCGCCCATCCACTGACCGTAATATTTGCCCCAGAGGG
>JAZSNQ010000100.1:0-31687 GCA_045536515.1 Acutalibacteraceae bacterium
CTCGCTTTCGGGGATACCGATAGCGTTTTCCATCTTGCCGCCGTATTCGTTGATCTGGTCAACAAACTCGGGGATAACCGATGATGCACCGTGAAGAACGATGGGGAAGCCGGGAAGCTTCTTTTCGATTTCTTCAAGGATATCAATGCGGATTTTGGGATCCTGACCGGGCTTGAACTTGAATGCGCCGTGGCTTGTGCCGATAGCGATAGCAAGTGAGTCAACGCCTGTTCTTGTTACGAAGTCGATAACTTCTGCGGGGTTTGTGTATGAAGCGTCTTCAGCAGAAACGTTAACATCATCTTCGATGCCTGCGAGCTGACCGAGTTCGCCTTCAACAACAACGCCGTGTGCGTGTGCGTAATCAACAACCTTCTTGGTGAGAGCTACGTTCTCTTCGTAGGGAAGGTGTGAACCGTCAATCATAACCGATGTGAAACCGCCGTCAATGCAAGCCTTGCAGGTTTCAAAGTCGGGGCCGTGGTCAAGGTGAAGAGCGATGGGAAGACCTGTTGTTTCAACAGCTGCTTCAACGAGCTTTACAAGATAGGTGTGGTTTGCATAAGCTCTTGCGCCCTTGGAAACCTGGAGAATGAGGGGAGCATTGTGAGCCTTACCTGCTTCAACGATACCCTGGATGATTTCCATGTTGTTTACGTTGAATGCGCCAACAGCGTAACCGCCCTTATAAGCGTCTTCAAACATTTTCTTGGTTGTTACTAATGCCATTTTTATCACTCCTGAATAATTTTTAAACTAACCTTATATATTATATCAAAAATTTAATGAATGTCAACAAATTTAAGCAAACAAGCTTATTATTTCTGTTTTGAGAAGAACAAAAATATTCTTTATTGCGGCAAAAATTTCTTCAATAATATTATCATATTCGGTATAAGGTTCATCCGTCTGAAGTTCAAGACGGGCATTGTTTGTTTTAACGCTTCCTTCATAGGTATAAAGAACATTATCAAAATTCTTTATATCATTTTCATAAAGAGTAAAAACTCTTACACCGTAGGGACCGGGTTTTGCAAATTCACAGCCATATGTGAATCCGAGTTCGATGCCGTCCCATGTGCCTGTATAGCCTTCGGTGTGCCAATGTCCGAAATATGCACCGAGAACATCTCCGCACTCTTTCCATGCCTTGAACTGTTCGCTTGTTGAACCTGGAATCATCGCTCCTGCATGATATCCGTTTGCGATTTCCTGATTGAGACGGTAGCATTTGCCGTCATCACCTATGCTTGCACCCTCATCCCAGAAATTGCACTCTTCAAAAAGATTGCCCATATCATCAACGGGAACATGCTGAAAAAGGATTGAAGGCACGGGTTCACCGCCGTTTGCTTCTTTCAATGCAGCACTTTCTGATTTATACCATGCAAGCTGTTCTTCATTGACCGTTCCGTCGCCGTTATCCGACATCCAGATGTTGAAAACGGTCTTTTCGCCGTCATTTGATTTTATTTCAAGGTTAAAATCAATTCTGCCGTCCTTATCGTTGCTTTCGTCAACGGTAAGACTGTTTTCATAGCTGTTGTAAATTTTCATCCAATCTTCGTTTGTAACACCGCTGTTATAGTCATTATTACCCTGAGAAACGGCAAAGGGAATCCCCTTTTCTTCTGCATAACCGAAAATTGCTTTGCAGGTTTCGGTTACATTCATAACGGTCTGATAATAATCGCCGTCAACCTCAACACCCTCTCTGAAAGGTTCATCGTCAATCCCGATATCACCTATGCGGCTGTCCTCAACGATATCCCCCGTAAAGATAATAAGGTCGGGATTTGTTTCGTCAATTGAGATTTTAAGAAAATTCACCAAATCATATGCAGGATTGTGGTCCTCCTCCGGGTCGCTTATCTGGAGAATTGTGAATTTGCCGTCCTCGCCGAATTTAAGCTCGTTATTTTCCGCATTTGCACAGATGCAAAGAGAAAACAAAAGCGTTGCGGCAAGTAATATGCTGATTAATTTTTTCATATTCTTCTCCTTATAAAACGGCGGGAGCAAGCCCCCGCCCTACAGATTTATTTCGGTTATCACATCCGGATTAATATTTGTCCATGCTTTCAACATCAAGCACGAATACCGTTGCACCGCCGACGGTAACTTCTTCTTCAAGGCTGTTATTCTGAAGTCCTCTGCCGAGCGAGCCTGTTGTCATTGCAACCTTGTTTCTTGTTCTTGAATATTCATGAATAATCTCCTTTGCTCTTGCAACCTTATCATCCTCTGCACCGATAAGCAAGGTTGTGTTACCTATCATAAGGAAACCGCCGGTTGTTGAGAGCTTTGTAACGCTGTAGTTTTCTTTCGTAAGAGTTGCGGAAACAACCGCACTGTCATCATTATTTACAATTGCAAGTATAAGTTTCATTTGTTTTCATCCTTTCATTACATATCGGGAAGTATAAGCTTCTGACTGCGTTTGTCAAGTTCGTAGATGTTGGGTATTTCATAACGGTTATCGTTGCCGTCTTTGATAAGAATTCTCTTATCGTAAAACATTTTCATCGACTGGATATGGTTGATGATTTCAAAGGTGTATTCACCTCTGTCGGTTTCAACATTCCAGAGCCAGATTTTATGCTTTTCGCTTCTGCTGATGAGCCTTGTTATCTTCGGAATTCTGTAATATTCCTCAAGGCAGCCGAGAAGCAGCTCTTTCTGCGAGGGTTCCATATTGTCGAGTTTTCGGACTATAAACTGTTCATCGCCGTTTTCGTCAAGGAAGGTAATATATTCCGAAAGACCGCTGACGGGGAAAAGTCGGCGAGGCTCGAGATTTTCAAACTTTTCGCCGGTGTAGAACTCCACGTCACAGAAAATCTTGTCTTTTACGGTTATACGGATTTCATTGCCGTCTATAAAGTTTCTTGACATGTGAAGTCCTCCTTATTCAAAATTTTCCGCAGCTTTTTCTGCTGCAACTTGTTCACTCATGGACTGAATCTGAATGAGCTTATAATATTTGCCCTTGAGTGCCATGAGCTCTTCGGGTGAACCGAATTCAATGATATTGCCCTTATCAACAACGATAATCTTATTTGCCTTGCGCAGAGTTGAAAGACGGTGGGCAATCATAAGGGTTGTTCTGCCTCTGATAAGGCGGTTGATTGCATCCTGAATAAGTTTTTCGGTTTCGGAGTCAACCGCAGACGTTGCTTCGTCAAAAATAAGAACACCGGGATTTTTAAGAACAGCTCTCGCAATGGAAAGACGCTGTTTTTCACCGCCCGAAAGACCTACGCCTCTTTCACCGAGCATGGTATCGTATGCATCGGGAAGACGGGAAATAAAGCCGTGGGCATTCGCTATATCTGCAGCGTTGAGAACCTGCTCGGGATGTGCGCCGGGAACAGAATAAGCAATGTTATTGAATATTGTATCACGGAACATCATGGGTTCCTGCTGAACATATCCTATCTGCGAACGGTAATATGACATATCTATTTCACGGATATTCACACCGTCAACAAGAATTTCGCCCTCATAATCATCATAGAAGCGCATGAGAAGATTTATGAGCGTTGATTTTCCCGAACCGGTTGTTCCGACTATACCGACAACATCACCGGGTTCGATAACAAAGTTGATATCATTCAGAACCTTCTTTGAACGGTCAAATGAGAAATTAACGTTTCTGAATTCTATTCTGCCCTGCATAACTCCGAGTTCCGAACCTTTGCCGAAATCATGTTCGGGTTCGGCATTGATGATGTCCATAACCTTTTCGGTTGATGCGAGAGCATTCTGATATGAGTCACTGAGGTTTGCAAAAAAGCTTACGGGAGCATAAAACATACTCGTGTAAGAAATAAACGAAACAAGAACACCGAGAGAGAGCTTATCCGGGGTATCAATAACCATATTACCGCCGACAAACCAGATAATAACAGAGCCGCAGGTAATCAGGAAGGTTATTGCCGCAGGAAAAATCGCCGCAACCTTCGCAACCTTTTTATCCTCGGCAAGCCAGTCATCAACATGATAGGAAAATTTATTTATCGTTTTCTCTTCTTTGGAGAAGGATTTGACTATTCTGATGCCCGGAATTGTATCGGCAAGAATATTTGAAATTGAAACACCTCTGCGCCATATTCTGCGGTAAAGAGGTCCGATTTTTTTGCCGAAGAAACGGCTGCAGATAACAACAACAGGAACGGGAATAAGCGAAAGAAGGGTCAGCTGCCAGTTCATACTGAGCATTATGATAATAATACCAATCATCATGAAGAGCTGAACAACCGCCTCCTGGGTTATTCTGAGCATGAACTGCTGAAGAACGGTTGTGTCGGAATTGACTCTGTTGATTACCGAACCTGTTGAGGTTTTGTCATAGAATTTCATCGGAAGATACTGCGCTTTTGCATATATTTCCTTTTTGAGGTCGGCGATTATTCCGTCACCCGCAACACGGAGAATATATGAACGAAGCGCACCGATTGCATACTGCGCAAAATAAACTCCGAGAAGAAAAACTATGATTATAACAAGCATCTTTTTGTTTCTGTCCGGAATGATGTTATCAACCATCATGCTTGTTACATACGGAGGCACAAGTGCCGCACCCGTTGTTATGATTGAAAGAAAGATACAGAAAATCAGCTTACCCATATATGGCTTTATGTAACGGTAAAGCGTTGAAACCATTTTCTTCTTGCCCTGACAGTTAAGACATTCCGCATTGGGTGACGCAAGCTTTCTGCCGCATTTGGGACAGAAAGAACGCAGGTTTCTGAATGTCGACTCAACGGCGGCAAATCTGTTTTCAACGGTTTCGCCCTCATTGACCTTCGTTATGAAATCCGCAACGGCATCGCACATATCCGCGATTGCAAAAGTGAATCTCATAAGGTCAATAGTCGAACCGCCGGTTGTTTTTGCCTTTAGAACGGCATTTCCGTACATTCTCTTAACGGAAATCTCGGCAATGTTGGCAAAATCAAGGCTGATAAAGCCTTCGTCAAAGCCGTCACCGACAGCAACAATGCGGTTTTCGGTAACATAAACGGCACCTTCACCGTATCGGCTGTCAACCGCAAGGTCACCCACAACTGCAAAAAGCGGTTTTTCTTTTCCTTTGAACTGCTTTTCGGCAATTAAAACAATCTTGTTGCTTGCAGGTTTGTTGATTAACAAATCCTTCGGTATCATTTTCATTCACTCCTTTTAAAACATAAATTTTTATAAGGAATTTTGACTTCATTCTATGTCTAAAAAAAACATAAGTCAACATTATTTTTCAATTTTTTTACATTTCGTTGAATTGCATAAAAAACAACCTCATATCAACAACAAATTGCCGATACGAGGCTGCAACACTCATATGAATTCCTCAATATTTTCTTTGATATATCTGCCTGCAACCCGACAGATTTCATCCGATGTAACAAGCTGCGAAAAGCCCTTGTCAAGTGCGGTTATTTCTTCGGGTATCATTGAAACTTCTTCGTTATCAGAATCAAATGCGTTATATTCTTTTTCAAAAATATCATAGGCATTTTTGTCAAAAAGTTTTTTGACAGCATTGAGCGATGCACCCGTAAGAGGCTGACCGTTTGCTCTGAAAAAACTGCTGAGCGCAGCTTCGCCGTCTTCAACAACAAATGAGAGAGCATAAATATTGCGCTGTGCCTCGTTAAGGCTTTCAAACTCGGCTTCCATATCATTTGCATCGGATATTTTTTTCTGGAGATTCAGTGCAACACCTTTGAAAAGGCGCGCTTCATCTGCATCCGCAACCGTTTTTTCGGTAAGCACCGCAAATTCACGGCGAAGTTCATTTTCTTCTTTAAGCTTTTTTATAATCGCCTCGTTTGCCTTTGATCTTTTCGCACTTGCCTGACCCGCCTTTACGCACACAAAAAGCGTAAGCAGAATAACGGCAAGCATTATAACAATAAGATAAGGTCTTTCAAGAAAATACTGTATCATTTTTTACTCCTCTAACAATAATTTATATATATCGCCTTTTTTGAGTCCGCTTTCTTTTGCGGCAATTTTTGCCGCCTGAGTTTTACTCTCGCCCTTTTCAACAAGCTTCACTGCATATTTCACCGCCTGATCAAGGGTCATGTTCTCTTTTTCTTCGGGCTCTGCACCCCTGACAATAAGCACGATTTCTCCCTTGATTGCTTCCTTTGAATATTTTTCTGAAGCCTCGGAAAGGGTTGATTTGATTACCTGCTCATGAATTTTGGTAAGCTCTCTGACAATTGCGATTTCTCTGTCGCCGAGTGTTTTATACAAATCCGCAAGCGTCTGCGCTGTTTTATGTGGTGCTTCATAAAATATCATGGTGCGTGTTTCTCCGATAAGCCATGACAGATGCTCTTTTCTGTCGGACTTATCAACGGGAAGGAAGCCTTCAAAGCTGAATCTCCTTGACGGCATCCCTGAAACGGCAAGCGCCGTTGCAAAAGCACACGGACCGGGCACAGCTTCAATTTCAATTCCTTTTTCAATGCAGAGTTTTACAAGGTCTTCACCCGGGTCGGAAATTGCAGGCATACCCGCATCTGTCACAAGTGCACAGCTTTCGCCCGACAATATTCTCTCCGCAATAACGGGTCCTCTCTCAAAGCGGTTATGTTCAAAATAGCTGACCATAGGCTTTTTGAGTTCAAAATGATTGAGAAGCTTGAGAGTTACCCTTGTATCCTCCGCAGCAATAAAATCACAGTTTCTGAGGGTTTCAATTGCCCTGGGAGAAAAATCGCCGAGATTGCCTATCGGTGTACCCACAACATATAAAGTTCCGCTCAAGCTATTCACCTCTGTTTTCCAAAAGATAGTCGCCGTAGATTTTTTTCATTTCGTCGGAATACCCGCCGTCGGGAGAATGCACAAAAAGCTCGGGTTCAACGGTTATTCCAGTTTTGCCGCCTCTTCTGCCCTCAATAAGCACAAGCCAAGGTGCTTTTCCCGGACATTTTGATACAAACTTTATTCTTTTCGGTTCAATGCCTGCCGAATGCATTTCACAAATCAGTTCTGCCGTTCTTTCGGGACGGATACACATACAAAGTCTGCCTCCGAAATTGAGAAGCTTTTTTGCCGTCTGACATATATCCGAAAGAAGGCACATCGTTTCGTGCCTTGCAATTTTATCCGCACCGCTTCTGCTTTCTATTCCCGCACCGCTTGCTTTATAAGGCGGATTCATTGTTACAACATCAAAGCAGCCGAACTGAACAATTCCTTTGAGTTCCTTAAGGTCAGCATTGACTGCCGTAAGTCTTCCGGAAAGATTATTGAATTCAATTGCGGCATTTATCTGTTCTGCGCCGAGTGGCTGAATTTCAACCGCAGTTATATTTCCTGTTTCTTTTTTGCACCAGATAAGAGGTATTATTCCGCAGCCTGAACCGAGGTCACAGCACATTGCTCTTTTTGAGGGATTCGCAAAATCCGCAAGCAATACGGCATCCGTTCCGAATGAATGAGCATCCGAAACAAAGGCAGTAATGCCCGAGCCGAGATATTCCTTTCTGAATTTATCCATGGCAGTTCTCCGAAGAATTTAGTCATAATATTATATCATTATAATACCAAAAAGTAAAGAGCAGTATCAGCTGCTCTTTTTGTTTGCAAATGTAATTATAAATATTGTTGAAATAATCATTATAAATCCGATTATATCTGCACCCGAAAACTCCGTACCAAGCCATACAGCCGAAATAACCGTTGCGGAAACAGGCTCGATGCTTGAAATAATGCTTGCTCTTGTTGCACCGATAAGATGTATGCCTTCAAGATAGAAGGTGTATGCAATAACCGTTCCGAAAATAATTATTCCCGAAAGTGCTGCAACAAACGAAAAGCTGATTTCGGGCATTATTTCCCACGGTCTGAACACGGGAAGAAGTGCGATTCCGCCCACAAGCATTCCCCAGCCGAGAACCGTCGGTGTGTCATAGTCTTTAAAAAGAGGTGCGGGAATGAGTGAATAGCAGGCAAGGAAAACTGCAGAAGCAATTCCCCACAGAAGTGCGGGAGTTGAAACCGCAAACGAACCGATATCACCGCCCGTTGCAATAACAAGAGTTCCGCCAACGGCAAGGATAATTGCAATTATTTCCGACAAAACGGGACTTTTTTTGTTTTTCAGACAAACAAAAATCAATATCATCACGGGCGAAAGATACTGAAGAACCGTTGCCGTGCCTGCATTTGAATGAGCGATTGCGGTAAAATATGAATACTGACATAAAACAAGTCCGAAAAGAGTAAATGCCGACATAAGAGCAAAATTCTTTTTGCTTTTCCAGACTCCGATTATTTTCGATTTATGCTTTGCGGCACTTATAATCAACAGAATTATTCCCGTTGATATCATTCGTACAGGAACAATCCACTTTGAGTCAACATTATGATATGTAAAAAGATACTGACCGCACGAGCCTGAAAATCCCCAGAATATTCCGCCGAGGAGCGATAAAACAACACCTGCCGCTGTTTTTGACTTATTATTCATAAAAACACCTCTGAACCGATGAAATGATACCATAATAAAATGATAAAATCAATATTATACTGTATAAAGAAAGATCAGAAAATCAATAATTATCCTGACTTTCACTTAAACATCAAAAATCAAAAATCAAAGAAAAACGAAGATATTAAGAGAAAACTAAAGATAATCTTTGTTTTTGGAACACAAACAACCGCATTTGACCTTTTTTGACCTTTGACCTTTTGACTTTTCCTGACTATAATGTGATTAAAGTCAAAGAAAGTCAAAGTCAAATTTGATATAAACGAAAGAGATGATGATATGAGCTTAAGCAATCAGATAGCAAGGATGCTCCTCGAAATGCTTGAAGATGACGGCATGGCGGAAATTCAAAGAAACGAGTTTGCACAGACGGTCGGCTGTGTGCCGAGTCAGATTAACTACGTTATATCTTCAAGGTTCACTCCCGAGCAGGGTTATATTGTTGAAAGCAGAAGAGGCGGCGGCGGTTATATCAAAATAACAAGGGTTAATCTTGACAAGCCTTCGCTGATAATGCACACGGTAAATTGCATCGGCGATTCGGTTGACTACGCAACCTGCCACGCAAACGTTATGAATCTGCTTCACACAGGTTCAATCGATGCATACAGCGCAAAGCTCCTTCTTGCGGCAACGGGAGAAAATTCGCTCCGTGCACTCCCCTCGCCCATAAAAGAACGAATCAGAGCAACTATATTCAAACAAATGCTGATTACAATAGCTGAACAGAAAAAACAGAAAGGATGATTGATTATGTTATGTCAGAATTGCGGAAAGAATGAAGCAACAACCCACATCAAGCAAATTATTAACGGCGATATGGCGGAAAACCATCTTTGCTCCGACTGCGCATCGCACCTCGGTTATTCGGATATGTTTTCAGGCTTCGGTCTGAATCTCTCTGAACTTTTCGGCGGCTTTCTCGGCGACATGATGCCGTCATTATCCTCGGGTAAAACTCAGAGATGCGCAAAATGCGGAACCTCGTTTGAAGAAATTGTGCGTGACGGAAGAGTAGGCTGTGCAGACTGCTACACAACATTCTATGACAGACTTCTCCCCTCAATCCAGAGAATTCACGGCAAAATAAAACACAGCGGCAAGGTTAGCACCGCACCCGCCGAAACTCCGAAGGTTGAAACAACCGAAGAAAAAATAGAAAAACTCAAGGCGGCTATGAACGAAGCTGTTGCAAAACAGGAATTTGAAGAAGCGGCAAAAATCAGAGATGAAATCAAGGCTCTTGAAGGAGGCGAAAACTAATGAATAAATGGTATCTTGAAAAAGGCGACCAGGGGGATATCGTTATCAGCACACGAATCCGTCTTGCAAGAAATCTTTATGATTTTCCGTTCCCCGCAAAGCTCGATATTAACGGTAAAAACAAAGTAAATGAACTGATAAAGGGCATACTTTTTGAGAATGACAGAAAAGATTTCAGTTATATCGAAATGAAGGATTTAACGAGAATTCAGGCTGTTTCGCTTGCGGAAAGCCACCTTATCAGCCCTGAATTCGCATCAAAAAAAGACGGAAGCGCACTTGTTCTTTCATCGGATGAAAGTGTAAGCATAATGCTCTGTGAAGAGGACCACATCCGTCTGCAGATTATGAAATCGGGTCTTGCGCTTGAAGAAGCATATGATATAGCCGACAAGCTTGACCGTATGATTGACGGCAAGGTCAAATACGCTTTTGACGAAAGAATCGGTTATCTCACACAGTGTCCCACAAATCTCGGCACGGCTATGAGAGCATCGGTTATGCTTCATCTGCCTGCACTCACACGCTGCGGTCAGATGACAAAGCTTGCAAACACCGTTTCAAAGCTAGGTCTTACGATAAGAGGCGCAAACGGCGAAGGCTCTCAGCCTATCGGAGATATGTATCAGATAAGCAATCAGATTACTCTCGGAATTACCGAAGAAACAGCAATCGCAAATCTTAAATCCATTGTTCTCCAGCTTGTTTCTCAGGAAAGAGCCGCAGCGGCGGAACTTATCAAAAAGCCTGCAGAGGAAGACAAGATTTTCCGTGCATTCGGTATTCTCAGAAACGCAAGACTTCTGAGCACAAACGAGTTTATGGAACTGATTTCCATTGTACGTCTCGGTGCGGCAAAAGGTCTTGTTGATATTCCGGTTGAAAAAATCAACGAACTGACTGTCAGTATGCAGCCGGCAACCATAAGCGCATCAAATTCCGAAGCGGCAACACCTGCTTTGAGGGATGCTTACAGAGCCAAGGTTGTCAGGGAAACATTGGCATAATTAAGTGAACAATTAAAAGTGAATAGTGAATAGTTAATGACGGGTTTCACCCGTACCCAATATAACAGCTTCTCGCACTACGTGCTCGAGAACCTTATAATTTCATAATAATAAATGGCGCAGCCCCTTAACTTTTCACTTTTCGTTATTCACTTTTCACTAACTAAAACAGGGGGATTTTGTATGTACAGGTTTACAGGCTTTACTCAGAAAGCCAACGAAGCATTGAACAATGCAATTTCGGCAGCGGAAAATCTCGGTCACACTTATGTGGGAAGCGAGCATATTCTGCTCGGACTTCTCAAGGAAAGCGGCGGAATGGCATATGCCGCATTATCGGCAAAAAAGATAAGCTATGCCGAGGTTGAAGCGATAATCAGAAGCAGCATGGGCATAGGTTCGCCAACGGTGCTTTCACCTAACGATTTTACTCCGAGAGCCAAAAACATTATAGACACCGCCATTGTGCAGGGCAAAGGTATGGGGCATTCATATATCGGAACGGAGCATATTCTTATGGGTATCATCCGTGAAGGAACAGGTGCCGCAACCGAAATACTTGCAGGCATGGGCATTCAGCCTCAGGAGCTTCTCCGTGACCTTACCAATGCACTCGGAAACAGCTCGCCTTCATCGAACCATCAGAAAAGCACTTCAAAAGAAAAATCCGATGCGCCCACTCTCAGCCAGTTCGGCAGAGATCTTACCGTTCTTGCAACCCAGGGAAGAATCGATCCGGTTATCGGCAGACAGAAAGAAATCGAAAGAGTTATTCAGATTCTGAGCCGTCGCACCAAAAACAATCCCTGCCTTATCGGTGAACCCGGTGTAGGTAAAACCGCAATTGCAGAGGGTCTTGCCCTCAAAATTGCAACGGGTGAAGTTCCCGAACTTTTAAGAAACAAGCGCATCATCACTCTTGACCTGACGGGTATGGTTGCGGGCACAAAATACAGGGGCGATTTTGAAGAAAGAATCAGAAATGCCATTGAAGAAGTCAAAAAAGCGGGTGACATTATTCTTTTCATAGATGAGGTTCACACCCTTATAGGTGCAGGTTCGGCGGAAGGTGCCGTTGATGCAGCAAACATTCTCAAGCCTTCACTTGCACGAGGAGAGCTTCAGGTTATCGGTGCAACAACACTTGAAGAATACAGAAAACACATCGAGAAGGATTCTGCACTTGAAAGAAGATTTCAGCCCGTCACCGTAGGTGAACCGACTGAAGAAGAGGCAACCGAAATTCTCAAAGGTCTGCGCGACAAATATGAAGCACATCACAAGGTCAGAATAACAGACGGTGCAATTCTTGCCGCCGTAAAGATGTCATCGCGTTATATCGGCGACAGATATCTGCCCGACAAGGCAATTGACCTTGTTGACGAAGCAGCATCAAGGGTTCGTCTCAAAGCATTCACGACACCTCCGGATTTGAAAGAACTTGAAGACAAGGTCAAATCTCTCAGCGAAGAAATGCAGTCTGCAATCAATTCTCAGGATTTTGAACACGCCGCAGCACTCAGAGACGAGAAGAATGAAGTTGCAAAGGAACTTGAAAACGAACGCCGCATCTGGAAAGAAAAAAGCAGCCATACAACCGGTGAGGTTGGTGAACAGGAAATAGCCGCCATTGTTTCGCAGTGGACGGGAATACCCGTTGTTCAGCTTACTCAGGAAGAAAGTCAGAGACTTCTTCATATGGAAGATGAACTTCACCAAAGAATCGTCGGTCAGGATGAGGCGGTGAGTGCGGTTGCAAGGGCAATCCGCAGAGGCAGAGCAGGTCTGAAAGACCCGAAAAGACCAACAGGTTCATTCATCTTCCTCGGTCCTACGGGTGTCGGCAAAACAGAACTTTGCAAAACTCTTGCCGCGTCAATGTTCGGCGATGAAAACGCCATGATAAGACTCGATATGTCTGAATATATGGAAAAGCACACGGTTTCAAGACTTGTGGGTTCACCTCCGGGATATGTCGGCTATGAAGAAGGCGGTCAGCTTACGGAAAAAGTCCGCCGCAGACCCTATTCGGTTGTTCTTTTCGATGAAATAGAAAAAGCTCATCCCGATGTGTTCAACATGCTCCTTCAGATTCTTGAAGACGGTATTCTCACCGATTCTCAGGGCAGAAGGGTTGATTTCAAAAACTGTATCATTATAATGACCTCAAATGTTGGCGCAAAAAAGATTTCACAAAGCGGTCAGGGCATTCTCGGATTTGCTCCCGATAAAAACGAAACCGCAGATGAAAAGAAAATCCGCGAAGCCGTTATGGGCGAACTCAAAAATGTTTTCAGACCCGAATTTCTCAACCGAGTTGACGATATAATTGTTTTCCGTCAGCTCAAGCAGGAAGATATCAACGAAATCGCACGCAGAATGCTCGCAGGGCTTTCAAAACGGGTCAAAGAGCTTGATTTTGAGCTTGAATTTTCGGATGATGCCGTTGAAGAAATCGGTAAAGCCGGATTCGACCCTGTTTACGGTGCAAGACCCTTACGCAGAGCAATTCAGCAGAAAATCGAAGATAAACTTTCGGAAGAAATGCTCGAAGGAAAGCTTGTTTCGGGCAAAAAATATATTTGCAGAACCGAAAACGGAGAATACACTTTTTCTCTGAACGAATAAAATCAATGCAGACTGCTTGTGCGGTCTGCATTATTTTTATTAAATATAAACAATATGTTAAATTAACATTAATTTGCCAAAAGTCTATTGTAATTTTTATATAAATCTGTCATAATATATCCAACATATTTATAAAAACGGAGGACAAAATCCATGAAAAAAGCCATTATCGCCATAGTTGTTATCGCCCTTGCCGCAGCAGCCGCAGTCGGCATTTATTTTGCAGTAGGAAACAACAACGCAAACGAACCCGCAACCGAACTTCTTGTTACAAAAGACTCAATCGGCGAAAGAATTTCGCTTCTTGAAGCACTTATCAAGAATCCTGACAGATACAAGACACATCTTGCCGAAAAATACGGTCTCGGTGCCGAAAAAACAGAAGAATTCTATGCAGCTCCCGAAAACTGGCTTTCATTTGAACAGATTATTGTTATTGAAAACGTAGGTGACAAAAACTACACCGTTTACGGCTTTGAAGTTAAGGACAACGGCAAAAACGGCATTTATATCAACACATCCTCAGGCGGCGAAATCGGCATTGCTCCCGGAAGCTCCGCCACAACAAGCTTCAGCGTTCTCTGCTCAAACATTGAGCTTTCAAGCGATGAAGTAAAAGCTCTTGTTGACGAAATGGATGTCAGCGTTGTTTATACAGACAGCCCCGAAGAATATGCAGACGGCTCTGTAAGCGTTGAAGAAACCAAAACAGCTGCCATTGTAAAGGAATCCAAATAAGATGAACTTTTTTTCACGAAACAAAGCTCCCTCGGGACCTCCCGAATTCATCATTGTCGGACTCGGCAATCCCGGAAAAAAATACGAACTCACCCGTCACAATGCAGGATTTCTGTTTGCAGACCTTCTTGCAGATAAAAACGGTGAAAGAATAAGTAAAATTCAATTCAAATCAGTGACCGCCAACATAACACTTGGCGGTCACAGGTGTTTGCTTATGAAGCCGCAGACATTCATGAACAACAGCGGTGAGGCGGTAAAGCAGGCAGCGGCATTCTACAAAATACCGCCCGAAAACATTATCGTTGTTTTTGATGACATCTCACTCCCCTGCGGTAAAATGCGAATAAGACGCAAGGGCAGCGACGGCGGTCACAACGGAATAAAGAGCATTATCTACCTTCTCAATTCCGACAAATTCCCGAGAGTCAAGCTCGGTGTGGGTGAGAAGCCTCATCCCGATTATGACCTTGCCGACTGGGTGCTTTCTTCATTCAAAAAGAATGAGCTTGATGCACTCAGAGAAACTGCAGAAAACGCCTGCAAGGCAGTCGAAATGATAGTGCAGGGCAACATCGACGGTGCAATGAGCAGCTTCAACAGCTGATTAGCCGATTATTCCGTTCACATTACGGATGCAATGCTGTCAATCATGCCTTCCATGGTCTTCATGCACTTTGCAGCATTCTTTTTGCAAGCCTTCATGCCGCTTTTGGACATCATTTTTGTGCTTGCATAAGCAGCCGCAGTGCCTACCGCAAGACCGATACCGATGCTCTTTGCCATAGCCATATTTTTCAAATTTATCCCTCCAATCATAAATATTCATTAATATATTAACCTTCGGAGGAGATAAAACTAATGTTAATATTTTTTAAGGAAGTCATATAATGTCAACGTTAAACATTGTTCTTGTTGAGCCTCAGATTCCTCAGAACACAGGCAACATTGCAAGAACCTGCGCAGCAACAGGTGCAAGACTGCATCTTGTTGAGCCTATGGGTTTTCGTGTTGATAACGCAAAGCTCAAAAGAGCAGGTCTTGACTACTGGCACCTGCTTGATATTACATATTATGAGAATCTTGAAGATTTTTTTGAGAAAAATAAAAGCGGAAATTTCTTTTATTTTTCTACAAAAGCAACAAAAATATACTCAGAGGTTGAATATCCCGACAACTGTTATCTCGTTTTCGGCAAGGAAACAGCAGGATTGCCCGAGGAATTGCTCCTCAAAAATCAGGAAAGCTGTGTTCGCCTTCCTATGATAAACAACAGCGCCGCACGAAGTCTCAACCTCTCAAATTCCGTTGCTGTCGGTGCTTATGAGGTGCTTCGGCAATGGAAATTTCCTGATTTGCTCTGCAAAGGAAAACTCACCAAATTTGATTGGAGTGAATAAAAATGAAACCGTTAACCGCAGCATACAACGCCCTCAAATTCGTCCTCACGGCACAGTCAAAGCATCTTACGGACAGGAAATGCACAAAACCTCTCGAAAAGGCAAAATTTGACTGTACTCCGAGACCGAAGAGCGAGCTTTTTTCTCTCGGATTTTCAAAGGAAAGCATCCTTCCCGATGATGTTGACAAGAAAAAATACTATATTGCGGGTTACGGTGAAAACAAACCTGCAAAAGGCGTTCTTGATGCCCCCCACACCCATGCTGTATGGCTTGATGACCTTTCGGGGCACGGCGGAATAGTTATTGTTTCGCTTGACTGTGTGGGTCTTCTGAACAGCGATGTCAACAAACTGCGCACAAGACTCAGCGAGTTTTCAAAGCTTTCGGGCTGCCGTTCAATCAATGTTGTCTGCACCCACAACCATGCAGGCATTGACACAATGGGAATCTGGGGTCCGCTGCCGTTAAGCGGAAAAGACCCGAAATATATGGAACTAGTATTCTCTCAGACCGTAAAAGCAGTTAAAAAGGCTTATGCTTCAAGAAAAATCGGCAAGCTTTACCATGGAAAAACAGAAGTCCCCGATATGCAGGAAGACATAAGAACTCCCGTTGTTTATTCAAAGATTCTTACACGTCTGCGTTTTGTACCCGAAGACGGTTCAAGAGAAACCTACATAATCAATTTTGCATCTCATTCCGAATCTTTGCAAGGCTGCAACGAACTTGTCAGCGCAGATTTTCCTCACTATTTCAGAGAAAAAATCCGTGAAACAACAGGAGCCGAAACCCTTTACTGTGTTGGTGCAATCGGCGGAATGATAAGCATGGATATTCCCAACGAAAAGGAAATCCGCGACAACGGCGGCGATTTTTCACAGTCCACAGCCGAAATCGGCAGAAAGCTTGCGGATTATGCGCTTTCAATCGAAAATGAAACCCTGCTCAAGCCGCAAATCGGAATTATACGTCAGGAGGTATATTTCAAGGCAGAAAACCTCCTGCTCCTCATTGCCGCAAAAGCAGGAATTCTAAAAGCCAGAGAATACAGAATGGCGGATAAATCGGGTTTTGCCATGAAATCCGAAATCAGCTATCTTGAAATCGATTCTCTCAAAATTCTTATGCTTCCCTGCGAAATCTTCCCCGAGCTTATTTACGGGGGATATCTCCCCGCTGAAGAATCCGCAACAGGTTACGGCGATGAAATCAATCCCGTGCCGCTTCAGAAAATCGTTGGCGATGATGTTATGATTATCGGTCTTGCGAACGATGAGCTCGGTTATGTTCTTCCGCCTAACGATTTTATTCTTCATCCCGAAACTCCGTATTTTGAAAACGGCAGAGACATTCACGACCGCCGCCACTACGAAGAAACCAATTCCCTCGGTCCGGAAACGGCAGTTACAATCGCAGATACCGTAAAGGAAATGATTTATACGGTTGAAAAATCAAAGAATATGTGATATTATATACAATATAAACACACGAAAGGACTTGTTTCTATGAAATCATTAATCAGCGTTATTCTCGCTATGACCGTTATTGCTCTTTGCTTCTTCGGTTGCAAATCCAACATTCCCGAAGTACCCGCAACAACGGGCAGCGCAAACTATTCATATGTGAATCCCTACGGCGCAACTGCTCCTGACCCCGTAAACGTACAGCCCTCCGAAGGTCAGTCATTCCCCGTTGTTTATGTTGAAACCGTCAACGATGTTGAGGTTGTTCTGAGTGATTACTATGTATACGGCAATTCCGTTTGTTCAATCAAAAACATTGAACTTAAAGACGACGGCATTTCCGTTAACGCAGACGGCTATGCAGACGTTGAGGTTTCCGCTATCGGTTCAAGAAAAGACGGCATCAAAATCGGCTACGTTGCATATGATGCAAACGGCGGTGTTGTAAGAAGATCATATATGCTTGTTCCCCTTAAGGATGTAAAAGAGGGCGAAACCGTTATGGGCAGACGCTTCGACTTCCCCAGAGAAGCAACAAAAATCGTATTCTCGGATTACGTTGAAGAAGAATAATAATAGCATTTAAATTTAAAACCGCAGTTTTTGCTTGAGTGCAAGAACTGCGGTTTTGGTTTTATTCTGCGGTATTCATTGAATTTCTGTAAACAACAAATCTGCAATAAAGATATTCGGTAACAAGATTTACAAGCATTGTCCCCGCTTCAATGAGATATTCGTTTATTCCGAGAGCTGTAAGTTCATGGGTCCACCATGTTGAAAGAGGTGCAAAAACACAATAGAAAAGTGCAACCTTAAGCATTGCAACCGGAACGTTAGCTGCCGATTTGAATGTGAACTTTCGGTTGAACGTGAAATTCCAGAGCACGGAAAGTGCAAGCGAAATTATATAACTTACCGTATTGTTAAGATGTGCAACCTCAAACAGCAGGGTGAACGATACTATCTGGATTATTCCTGCCGAAGCTGAAAAAAGTGCAAACTTTATAACCTGAATTATATTTTGTTTTTTAGTCAATTTCTGCTCACTCATGACTTTTCTCCCTTTCTTTTATAATTAAATCTGCAACACGGCACGCTCTGATATACGCCTCTGCAACAAACCGTTCAATGGGCATAGCGGCATATTTATCATTTTCATGTCTGCCCGGCTTGCTTTTCGTTGACAGTTCAAACGAAAGCGGTATGTCAAATCCGCTTGCCGCAATTCTTTTTGCAACCGAATCCCAGTCGGTTATACCGTCAAACGGAAGAAGGTGTAAATCATCAATATATGTTATTTTCCCTTCATAATCACGGATACCGAGGTTATCATTAATGTGAGTAACAGCAAGCTTATCGCCGTAAAGTGCCATAAGGTCCTTGCCGTAATTATAACAAAGCTCATGTCCCGTATCCCAGCAGAAAGACACACTCGGGATATCCGAAAGCTCTCTCATAAGTGCGGCAAGATATTCTTCACCCTCGGTATTTTCAAGAGCAAGCTTCACTCCGAGTTCATTTGCTCTCACTGCAAGTGCACCGTAGCGTTCAATTCCTATTTTTGTGGGAATGTTATCGCTGTCAAATCCTATAAATGTGTGTGCAACCATGGCAGGAATTTCGAGTTTTGAACATATTTCAACGCAATCGAGAAGTTCTGCAAGCGCAACATCTCCGATTTCCCCCTCCATCCACATATCGTCGGATTTGTTGAAGGGTGCATGGAGATATGAAATGAGCATATTTTCATCCTTTGCGGCAGATGCAAGTTTATATGCATCTGCACTTTTATCGCTCAAATCTATTGCCATGCCTTCAAATCCGGCTGATTTGAACAAACTTATCTGTTCTTCATAAGATATACCGTAGCCTGCGCTGAGTGCAAGACATAGTTTTTGTTTATACATTTTTATCACCAAAAATATGTTAAATCAAAAACATCTTATTGTCAAGCAATTGTTTATATGTTAAAATATAACGGCAATCAAACCAGGAAAGGAATTATTGATATGGGTATAATTGTTGGTGTAGGCGGCGGAAGAACTGATGACAATGAAATTCTTCCCGTTTTTGAACATATAGTCGCTCTTTCCGGGAAGAAAAATCCTTCCGTTTTATTTGTTCCCACGGCCGGATTTGACGATATAAACGGAGATGAGCATATTTTCAGACTTTTCATCGGCTTGGGATGCAGCGTTTCTGCACTGATGCTCACGGATAAATCCCTCACAAAAGATGAAATTGAAGACAAAATTCTCTCGTGCGATATTGTGTACGCAGGTGGAGGCAATCTGAAGTTTTTAATGGATACCTGGAAAGAAACAGGTGCCGATGATGTATTCAGAAAAGCATATGAAAAAGGTATTATTCTGTCCGGTGTAAGTTCCGGTTCAATGTGCTGGTTTTCAAGAGGATATGATGACTGCGGCGAAAATCACGAGTTCATGTTCGTTGACTGTCTGGGTCTTATTGACTACTGCAACTGCCCTCATTTCGAGAGTGATTACTGGCAGGTTTTCACTCAGGCAGTCAAGAATCAGGACTTGTCCGGCATAGCAATAGACGACGGTGCGGCACTCATTTTCAACAACGGAAAATTCTCCTGCGTTAACGGAAACGACGGCGGCGATGTCTACTTTTTCGACAGTGAAAACGACTTTGAAAAATCACATTTCACACAGTGCAAACTCTATATATAATGTATATTAATAATACTATAATATAATACGACAACCCTGCATGATTTTGTAATGTAAACAATAATCAAGCAGGGTTGTAATATTTTCAACCTGAATTTCATAGAATTAAACAGTAAAAACTTGACAATAATATAAAACACAGGCATTTTATTCCTTAATTCCAATGTGAAATAAATGCCTGTATTTTTCTGATTTAGAAAAATGTAACCGTTTTTTACTGTTTTGTAACCATTTGTAACTTTTTCTGTTTTCTACAAACTTTTTTCCATTTTATGACAAAAACAAACATTGTTCAAAACATCTGTTTATTCTGTTTTGGGAATATCTGTTAATTCACTTGTGAAAAGTGCACAAAAAATCATTTCAAAAAAATTTGACAAATTAAACTTTTGCCAATATAATGACACCCGTTGCACAAAAGGAAATCGCGGCTTACCCCAAAAGATAATCAGCAATTACCTCACGGGACAAACCAAAAAACTACTAATGCGCAAAAATAAGGAGAATTTTATGATTACCAATTCATTATCCGAGAACAAAGCTCCCCGTAAATTCAGCTTCAAGCTTCTCACGGGAATCATCGCTGTTTTGTTCATTTGCTCCGTAACCTTCACGGCTTTCGCAACAACAAACGCCGTTAACAAGGTTATCGTAACAGACGGAGAAAAATCAGTAAGCATATCTACCGCAGAATCAGACCCCAAAGCAATCGTCAAGGCTGCAGGTTTTGACCTTGACATCAGTGATGAAATTATCACAAAAGACTACAGCGAAGATGACGGCGGCACAATCGTCATCAAAAAAGCAAAGCTTGTCAGAGTTGAAGATAACGGAGTTGTTTCCTACTTCCTCGGTCATGACGAAACCCTCGGCGGAATGCTCAGCAAAAAGGGCTTCGTTTTTGACAATGCAGATGACCTTGGTGCAAACCCTTCCGAAAACATCTTTGACGGCATGAAAGTATTTATCAAAAGAGCCTTCGGAGTCAGCATTTCTGCAGACGGTGAAAATCAAAAGGTTTACCTTGCAAAAGGAACGGTTGCGGATGCAATCGAAAAAGCTGACATCACGCTTGGTGAAAACGATATTGTTTTCCCCTCTCTCGATACGAAGCTTAACAGCCTCACAAAAATCAGAATTGTAAGAGTCAAGTATGACATTACGAGCGAAATTCAGGAAATTCCCTACGAAACAAAAATAATCAAAGACGATGATATGTTCGTTGACGAAGAAAAGGTTATAACCGAAGGCGTTAACGGCGAAAAATACGCATTCTACACCGAAAAATACGTTGACGGTGAACTTGAAGAAACAGTTTTCTCAAGAGAAAAGGTTATTAAGAAACCCGTTAATGAGGTTAAAAAGGTTGGAACAAAGCAAAGAGTTACTCTTTCCGCTTTCAAAAACAACGGCGCACCTATCTCCGACCTTAAGGTTCCCTCAGATTTGAAGCTTGACGAAAACGGCGTTCCCGTTGATTATGAATACTGCATTTCAGGCAAGGCTACCGCTTATACAGGTGACCCTGCAACCTCAACAGGCAGAACTCCCATGCCCGGTCATATTGCCGTTGACCCCAAAGAAATTCCTTACGGAACAGAGCTTTATGTTGTTTCTGCAGACGGAAGTTATGTTTACGGCTACTGTATCGCCGCAGATACCGGCGGATTTGTAGAAATGGGCAACACAGACATTGACCTCTACATGGACAACGAAGATATGTGCTGCGATTGGGGCAACAGAAACGTAAAAATCTACGTTTTAGGTTAAAATTCAAAAGGAAACAAGGACCGCAACACCTTGTTTCCTTTTTCTTATATGTAATATTACCGAAAAAGCAAAGGCGTTTTTGTTGAAAGTGATAACAATTTGTTGATAAATGAATAAAACAATATGCCTTTTGTACATTGACTTTTTAAGCCTCCGCAATTAAAATATATTGCAATGAGAGACCTTGTGCTAAGTTTCAACAAGAGGAGTGAAAGAGCCGCGAATAAGTTTTTATCTTGTGCGGATAATAAATAAAAGGTTCTTGTGCAATCCTCTTATCGAAAATTCAATTTTGTCTATAGTCAATTTCAACAAAACAAAAATTTCTGACTGCCCTTACTTTGGCCGACAAGCCGAATTATTCCCAAATGCATCAAAACTGCAGTCGAAAATGTTGACGAAGCAAAGTTTTATGATATAATATGTAATGTGCTAACAAGAAATTTTCAGCGTGGGAGATATATAACTATGTATGTAAAAGATGTAACTGTTCAGAATCAGGTCGGACTTCATGCACGTCCTGCAACATTCTTCATCCAGAAGGCAAACGAATTCAAGTCATCAATCTGGGTTGAAAAGGAAGAACGCAGAGTAAATGCAAAAAGCCTTCTCGATGTGCTTTCACTCGGTATCATGGGCGGCACAAATATCCGTGTTATCGCAGGCGGTCCCGATGAGGAACAAGCTGTTGATGAGCTTGTTAAGCTCGTTGAATCAGGTTTTGCAGAATAATCAAAAAACAACAACAGACCGAAAAGATTTTACTTTTCGGTCTGTTTTATTATTATGTCACATTTTGACTCTATATCAAATTCTTCAAAATAACGGTTTTCTAAAGGTATCCATTTTGATTTAAATACTTCAAGCGCTGCAGCACCGTTTCTTTTCAGTATCCGTTCAAGCCTTGTTTCGTAATCGGATTTCAGAAAAATCTTCAAATCATATTTCATATTTATATGCGGATGAAATGCGTATGATCCTTCTATTATAACGAGCTTTCGCGGTAAAACAACTCTGTTTTCGCCATAATCGCCTGTTTTGCAGCAGAACGCCCTGTAAGCAAATTCAACACCCTTGCCGAGTCCCGACACAACTTCATCGTTAAAACGCTCATAATGGACATTTCCGCCCGTTTGTGAGAGCCTCTCTTTCGTGCGCATATCAAGCGGCAGAAAAAAGTCGTCCATATGTATAATCTGTGCATCGAATTTTTGGGCAAGCTGCACAGCAAGAGTTGTTTTTCCCGATGCACAGTATCCGTCAATTCCGATAATTGCATCGGGTTTCTGACTTATCAGTTTTTCGATTTCCTTTAATAATAACTCCATATTAATCCTGTTCAAAAACCCCGACGGTTAAGGTCGGGGTTTTATTGATATTATTCGTTTGTTTCTTCGCCTGCAGATTCGTTAAATTCCTTAACTTCAGCTGCAATTGCCTTACGTCTTTCACGAAGTTCCATATACATTCTTTCTCTCTTTTCGCCCTGAAGGTCATAGAAGAGCTGAGGAATGATGCTGAGGATACCTGTGACAACGGGAAGAAGAGTACACATGAAGAAGAGTGCATAGCGTGCTTCAGGAGTCTGAGCGCCCTGATTCTTTGTGTTATCGTAGCCGAATGCCTTGAAGAGAAGGGGCTGAACAACATTCTTAACGCCGCCAACCATCTTGGTAACAAGACCCTTTGCAACACCCGTCATACCTTCGGAACGGAAGCCGTTCTTCCACTCACCGTAGTCAATGGCTTCGTTTCTCATTTCCTCGGGAATAACCTTTCTGATACCCCAGAAGAACATCCAGATAGTTTCGCGGAGCATAAATGACGGAATCATAACCGCAAGACTTTCATAACCGGGCTTTCCGCCGACCTTGATGAACTTACCTGCGGCATAAACACCGAGCATCAGCACGCTGTCAACATGGGAACCTGCAATCCACAGAGCTTTTGTTGAGAACTTGGAACGTGCCCAGGGAACGTATGAATAGGAAATGGGGGAAACAACCGCACCGGGAATACCGACGATTGTTGCCATTGATGCGAGGTTGAGAACCTCGATGTAGTAAAGGTTTGTGCCCGAGTTGAGGCTGAAAGCTCCGAGGAACTCGGAAAGAGTGATGAGAAGAAGCGGTTTGTTGGTGACAACCGATTTGATACCGCCGAACACGCTGGGACGATCAATTGTCTGCATAACTCTTTCTTTTGCAACAAATGCATAGAAGAGAGCAAAAAGACCGGAAACAACTGCTGTTATAACACCGCCGAGAACGAACATTCTGTTATAGCCCATCTGATATGCATCGGGGTCTGTAATCTGAAGAACATCTTTTGCGGGGCTGTTGATATAAATATCAATCAGAAGACCCATAAGGATTTCAGGTGCTTTTTCAACGAAACCCGAAAGAAGGTTTGCCGAAGTGATAAGCCTGGTTCGGTCAATAATATTCGGTGTTATGGTTGAGGTCATACCCTGGCGGACAATAGAAATCAGAGAAGTTGCAAGATTTGAGAAAATCTGAAGCAGCAGATAAATCGCAAATCTCGGAACATTGCTGCCGATACCTTCGGTACCCATAAACACGGGAAGCGCCCAATAAAGAACGGTAAGAAATACGCCGGGAACAGCATAAACAACAAGCCACGGCTTGAATTTACCCCATCTTGTACGGGTTTTGTCAACGATGGCTGCAAGGAAAAGGTCGTTGATGATATCCCATACGGTGATAACACCGTTGGTAACCGACTGAAGAACAAGGTCGATTTTGAGGATGTTCATCTTGAAAACATCATCATACTTACCGATATTGAAGCTTTGTGCTATGTCATCAAGTATGTACGCAAAGGTCTCTTTTGAGCCGACATAGCGTCTGTCCTTGGGGACTGCGCTCGGTGCCTTCTCTTCAACAACCTTGGCGGTTGATTCAGATGCCATATAATCTCTCCTTATCTTTATAAATTATCTTTAATATATTAACATACACTTAACAGTTTTTCAATACTGCAATATTTTTTTGTGAATTACCCACAGTAAACCGCCTTTGTTTTTGGTTATATAGCCGATAAAAAACGGAGCAGACATCAAAACCTGCTCCGAGTTGTTTCCAAATCGAACTTATACTTTAAAATTAACAGACTTGTCGCCCTTTTCATCCGTTCCGAATTCGTAGTCCTTACCGGGAAGAATTGCATTGAGAATAATACCTACAAGTGCACCGACAGCAAGACCTGAAAGGCTGATTGTTACAGAGCCGACGGGAATCTGGATTGCGCCTGCATAGTTGATACCGATTGAAAGAACAAGAATAATAGCAGCGATTATAACGTTTCTTGTGTTTTCAAAGTTAACCTTGTTTTCAACAACGTTTCTTACACCGACTGCGGAAATCATACCGTAAAGAACAAGGGATGCACCGCCGATTGTAGCTGTGGGCATAAGACTTACGAGAGCTGCAAACTTGGGTGAGAACGAAACGAGAACAGCAAGGTAAGCTGCAATTCTGACTACCTTGGGGTCAAATACTTTTGAGAGCGAAAGAACGCCTGTATTTTCGCCGTAAGTTGTGTTTGCAGGTGCACCGAAAAGGGATGCAAGAATTGTTGCAAGACCGTCACCGAGAAGTGTTCTGTGAAGACCGGGGTCTGCAATATAGTTTTTCTTGCAGGTGGAGCTGATAGCTGAAATATCACCGATATGCTCAACCATTGTTGCAAGTGAAATAGGCATGATTGTGATAACTGCGGAAACAAGAAGATTCTTATCAAAATCGCCTGCCAAAAGACCGAAAACGGTATCTTTCATCTGGAAAGGAAGACCAATCCAGTCGGCTGACTTGAATGCTTCAAGCTTTGCAGGGTCAAGAGTTTCCATAACGCCTGTGAAATGAAGAATAACAGCAACAAGCGATGAACCGAGAACACCGAGCATAATGGGAATAATCTTAATCATACCCTTGCCCCAGATGTTGCAAATGATGATAATTGCAATTGCAATAACCGCTACAAGCCAATTTACCTGACAGTTTGAAATTGCGCTTGAAGAAAGAGTGAGACCGATCGCAATGATGATGGGGCCCGTTACGATGGGCGGGAAGAATCTCATGACTCTCTTTGCACCGAAAGCTTTGATAAGAGCCGCAAGAACAAGATAAAGAAGTCCTGCACACGCAACGCCGAAGCATGCATAAGGAAGAAGGCTGTAGTCATTAATTGCATTTCCTGCTTCATCAGCACCGATTGCGGTTATTGCGGCATATCCGCCGATGAATGCAAATGACGAACCGAGAAATGCAGGAACCTTGCCTTTTGCAAGAAGATGGAAAAGAAGAGTTCCAAGACCTGCGAAGAGAAGTGTTGCAGAAACGCTCAGACCGGTAAGCGCGGGAACAAGAACGGTTGCGCCGAACATAGCAAACATATGCTGAACACCGAGAACACCCATTCGGGGATAGCCGAGCTGTTTTGCATCATAGATGCCTTCGCCTACATCAAATTTTTTCTTTGACATTTTTTCAACCTCCGATTTTTTATTAATAAAACTCTACCACATCGAAAACGATTTGTAAAGCATTTTCCGACAAGGTTTTACCCGTTTATTTCATACAAAACAAGTTCCGAAGAAAGCGATGACGGAATATAAACATCAATTCCCTCTGATACAAGTTCATAACCGTTTACAGTAAAGACTGCACCGCTGTTATCAAGAGTTATTTTATATGTCATACCCGGATTTATTCCTTTGGGAACAACGTTCAGCTTATCCTTTTTCTCTCCCGTCATTGCAAAAGCAGCAATTGCGCCCTTCTTTCCGTCGGACGATGATATTTCGAGAACGGAGTAACCGTCAAGAGTTTTTGCTGTTTCGGGTGTGTGATGATAAATTTTTGAATCAGGCAGGAATTTTCTGATAAAATTCTTATAAATATCTACGCTGTGACGGACAAAATTCATCTGAACGGAGTTGATTGCCGCCGTTGCGGGCGAAACCACATTGAGCGATATATGTCCGAGCATACAGTTTCTCATATGAAAATCAAGAGATCCGTTTTCGTGGCATCCCATGCCTGCAAAAAGGCGGTCAACCCTTTCGGGAGGAAGTGCCATGGTCATGCCGTTTGTGACACAAACAGAGCGCGGAGGTTTCTGCCAGTCGGAAACCCATGTATGATTAAAGTTTTTCATCATTCCGAGGTCTGTTCGTGCACCGCCCCCTGCACAGTTTTCAAAAATCACTTCGGGGAAACGGCGTTTGAGCCTCTGATAAATGGCATAAACCGCCTGAATATGACGAATGCAGGTGCATTCTCCGTTCCGCACGGTAAAATAATCCCTGAACGAAACATTATGGTCAACACGGAGCAAATCAAGCTTATATTCACTGATAATGCGTGCAAGCTCGTTTTCCGCCCATTCCGCCGCCTCGGGAATGCTGAAATCAATAAGATTTCCGCTTTGATTTCCGATTATTGTTTCGCCTCTCCAGTCGGGATGCTTTTGGTATATATCAGATTTATTTCCGAGATTTTCAATATCAACCCACAGTCCGAATTTCAGACCCTTTTGGTGACAGTAATCCCTCACCTCGCCTATTCCGTCGGGATATCGGTCGGAATCGGGGCTGTTTTTGCCGTTATATTCGCCCCAGCGGTTTTCTTCATCAGGAGGACATTCCCAGCCGGCATCAACAATGAAGATTTCAGCACCCATTTCAGCGAATTGGTCAATGAAGGCTTTTGAGGTTTCAACGGACATATCGTGCTCTGCACCCATTCCTGCACCTACATAGCAAGCCGAAGGGTCGGCGGCGGGCGAATTAAGAACGGATTTTCTGGTGTGGCCGTGCATTTCGTTTACCGCTTCATCAAGACCGCCCGATATGATTCCCACATGAACCTCGGGAGTAACAAAGGTTTCGTGAGGTTTTATTATGATCATCGGGTTATGCGACGTGATTTCAGCCTTGAATGCAAGAGAGCTGAAATTTCTTTCGGTTGCGGCATTGAGGTCGGCGGTGAATCTGCATCCGCCACTCCAGCCGATCTGATAAAAATACATTTTCCCCGTTATGTTATTGCGAAGAAAATAAAGAGGATGACCGAATCTGTCTCGTCCGAAACGGTAATTCACCGAATGAGCACCTGGGGTAAGGTCATGCCATGCAAACTCGCCTTCCCTGCCCCAGTTATCGTTGTCAAAATAGCCTGCGGAATAAAGTTTGCTCACATCGTTCATCGCAGTAAGCTGCGCTCTTTCCATTGTTTCAAGACCGCCCGATATGAGTGAAAGACGGCTGAGATTAAGCGGTTTGTCTGAAAGATTCTCAATTTCAATAAAACGGGTAAACATCTGCGTGCCGTCAAGATTTGTGTGAACATTGATTCTCACAGGCTTGATACCGCTTTCAAGAGTCAATATTGACTGCAGTGAATTTTCGGTTTCAAGTGACTTAAAATCAACAAATTTCAAGTTATAATCCACGCATTGGCCGTCAATTTCAATGTTGAAAGCCGACGGTTCATGAAAATGCAGAGGATTGAGTCTTGACGGATAATTTGAAAGCACATTCAGCGGATATCCCGCCGCATTGCTTCCCGATGCAAGAAGCACACCGTTTGCGAATGTTTCTTCATAAACTGCAAGTCCGCTTCTGTAGCTGAAAACGGGATTTTCGCCCTGCTGATAATATACATCAAAAAATCTGCTCATTTTTTAAATGCCTTTCATGTTTGATAACTCAATATTAAAATCTTTTGCATTATTTGTCAACAAAAAAGGACCGTTTCCGAAGAAACAGTCCTGATATTTTACCAATTATACATCTGCTCGGGATTTGCAAAGATATCCTCAAGTCTGTTGATAAAGGGAACAAGGTCGCCGAAGTCGCAGGCCCTGTGGTCAAAAACAAGGTCGATGGGCATTTCATTGCCGACAACGATGATATCATTGCCGTTTTCATCCTGCTTTACAACAGGCTTCTTATTGACAGCACCGATGCAGGCAACAAATACCTGGGGAGGAATAATCGAAAGAAGAGCAACTCTTCCGGGAATTCCTCTTGTTACGGAACCGATATTTGAAACGGTAACTGTACCTTGCTCGATATCATATTTTGTGAGTCTGTCTTTTTCGGGAATCTTGTTGTATTCCTTCTTTGCCTTGCCCGAAAGGGTCTTTACTCTGTGCTTACCTGTTTTTGAACCGATAAGACGCTGAAGAACCTGAATAATCTTGCCCTTCTTGAGCTTCTTGAGTGTGTCATGCATCGAAACCGAGAACATAACTTCATTGAGGTCAGTATTGCCGATTCTTCTGCCGACATCAGCTATGTATTCTGTAAGCTCAACAAGGCTCTTGTTGCCGATATCATGAAGATTGAGGGTCATCATTTCGCCGTTGGGAAGAATCCATGTCATGGAAACATGAATTTCATCAAACTCGGTGATTTTACCTCTTACAAGCTTACGGTTGAAATCAATATGAGCATTGAGGCAGGGGGCAGCCTTGAATGCCTCGGAAAGTGCCTTGAGCATAATTGTGTTAACAGTGATTTTAACGGGGAATTTGCCCGAAGCATTAAGCTCCTTGACAACCTCTAAAAACTTTGAAACCTCAGGCTCATAAATATAGGAAATATGAGGAATGGTCTCCCAACTTTCGGAAGTCATGTTTGCAACAATTTTTCTCTGTATACCAAAATGAGTTTCTTTTGTAACTTTCATTTTTCGTCCTCCTTAGACTTTATACACAGTAATAATATCATAACAGTTTGGAATTATTTTTCTGTTTCAGAACAAAAAACAAATTAAAATCTTTTATATTTTCAGCTTTACACTTCACAAAACCGCTTTGATATGGTAGAATATTATGATTAATTTTATTTTACAAGGAATGACGAAATGAAAAAACTTTTTATATATTTAAAAGGAAGCAGGCTTCAATGCATTCTTGCTCCCCTGTTTAAAATGTTTGAAGCAACTCTCGAACTGTTTGTTCCTCTTGTGGTGGCATCTCTCATAGATAAAGGAATCGGAAATTCCGATAACGGCTATATAGTAAAAATGTGTGCCGTACTTATTCTGCTCGGTGCAGTAGGTCTTGCATTCTCGATTACGGCGCAGTATTTTTCAGCAAAGGCTTCAACAGCTTTTGTCAAAAGACTCAAGCACGCTCTTTTTGCACATATCGGCAGACTCTCACACGAAACTCTCGACAAAACGGGCACTTCAACCCTTATCACCCGAATGACAAGCGACATGGACAGCGTGCAAAGCGGACTCAATCTCACTCTGCGACTGCTTCTGCGTTCGCCTTTTGTTGTTATCGGTGCAATGATAATGGCGTTTACGGTTGATGTGAAATCGGCAATAACTTTTGTTGTTGTCATCCCCGCGCTATCGGTTGTTGTTTTCGGAATAATGCTTTTATGCATTCCCCTTCACAAAAAAGTACGCAGTGCACTCGACAAAGTTCTCTGCACTTCAAGAGAAAGTCTTACCGGTGCAAGAGTTATAAGGGCATTCTGCAAAGAAGAAGAGCAGGTTGAAGAATTCAAAGAACGTAACGATGCCCTGACGGTTATTCAGGAATATACGGGCAGAATTTCCGCACTTATGAACCCCCTCACCTGCGTTATCGTCAACATCGGCATTGCCGTTCTGATTTATGTCGGCGCAATCCGTGTTGAAACAGGAATTATAACTCAGGGTGCAGTTGTTGCTCTCTATAATTATATGTCACAGATTCTTGTTGAACTTGTGAAATTTGCAAATCTTATTATAAGCATTACCAAATCCGTTGCCTGTGCAGGAAGAATAAGTGCCGTTCTCGACACCGGAACCGAAGACGGGTTCAAGGGAAATTCCCATATTGATAACGGAAATGAAACAATTGTTGAATTCAGAAACGTCTCCTTTGCCTATGCAGGCGCAGGCGAGAATTCGCTTGAAAACATTTCGTTTTCTGTTAAAAAAGGTGAAACCGTCGGCATAATCGGTTCAACGGGTTCAGGTAAAACAACACTTATCAACCTCATTCCCGCTTTTTACAGAGCAACCTCGGGTCAGGTGCTTTTGAGCGGCAACAATGTCAATGATATACCTCTTGAAGAAATCCGTGAAAAAATCGCCGTTGTTCCGCAGAAATCGGTTCTTTTCAAAGGAACAATAAGAAGCAATATGCTCTGGGGCAATCCCGATGCAACGGACGAAGAAATCAACCTTGCATTAAAAGTTGCTCAGGCTTCGGATTTCGTTGTCGAAAAGCAGGGTCTTGACACACCCGTTGAGCAGGGCGGAAAAAACTTCTCGGGCGGTCAGAGGCAAAGGCTTGCCGTTGCCCGTGCACTTATGAAAAATTCTGATATCCTTATCCTTGATGACAGTTCAAGCGCACTCGACTATGCTACGGATGCCGCCATGCGACGCGCAATAGCAGAAAATCAAAACGGCAAAGCTGTTCTGATTGTTTCTCAGAGAACATCATCAATCATGCACGCTGACAAAATCATCGTTCTTGATGACGGAATTGCCGCTGTCGGAACTCATAAGGAACTCCTTGAAAACAATGCTGTTTACAGAGAAATCCATCTCTCGCAGTTTGATGAGGAGGAGAGCGCATGAAAAAGAAAATGAAAATGAACAAGGGCACGCTCAAAAAGGTGCTTTACTATGTCGGCAGATATAAAATACATCTTTTTACATCAATCTTTCTTGCGGCTGCAAGCGTTGCTTCAAGCCTTTATATTCCCGTTCTTGCAGGTAAAGCAATTGATGAAATCATCGCACTGGGAAAAGTAAATTTTGATATTCTTCTCCCCCTCCTCTACCGAATCGGAATTCTCGCACTCGCAACGGGTCTTGCACAATGGATAATGAATACTCTCAATAACCGAATAACATTCAGAGTTGTCAGAGACATCCGTAATGCTGCAATGGAAAAGATAAAAGTTTTGCCGTTAAGTTATATTGACTCCAAACCCACAGGTGATACCGTAAGCCGCATAATTTCCGATGCAGACCAGTTTGCAGACGGTCTTTTGATGGGATTTACGCAGTTTTTTACGGGAATCATAACAATTTTCGGCACTCTCTGCTTTATGCTGTCGATAAATTACAAGATAGCAATAGTTGTTGTTATTCTTACTCCGCTTTCGCTTTTTGTTGCAAGATTTATTGCCAAAAGAACCTTCTCAATGTTTCAGATGCAATCC
>JAZSNQ010000020.1:0-12555 GCA_045536515.1 Acutalibacteraceae bacterium
CAAGAATGCAGGCTCAACCCATATTGAAAATCTCCGCAAATTCGTTGTTGAAAATTCGCTCGATGCGGGCTTTGCCTATGACGGCGATGCGGACAGATGTCTTTGCGTTGACGAAAAGGGAAATGTCCTCACGGGCGACCATATTCTCTATATCTGCGGAAAATATCTCAAGGAAAAAGGCGAGCTTCTCAACAATACCGTTGTAACCACCGTGATGTCGAATTTCGGACTTTACAAGGCGTTTGACGAAATCGGAATCGGCTATGCCAAAACCGCCGTGGGCGATAAATATGTGTATGATTACATGATGAAAAACAACAACCGTCTTGGCGGTGAGGAGTCGGGTCACATCATTTTTTCAAAGTATGCCTCAACGGGCGACGGAATCCTCACTTCGCTGAAAATGATGGAGATTATGCTTGCAAAAAAACAGCCTCTGAGCAAGCTTGCCGAGGGATTTGAAATGTATCCTCAGGTGCTCATAAATGTCAGGGTTTCAGATAAACCCGCCGCAAGAAACGACCCCGATGTCTGTGCCGCCGTTGAAAAAGCGGAGAAAATGCTCGGCAATGCAGGTCGTATTCTCGTGCGTGAATCGGGAACCGAGCCCGTTATCCGCGTCATGGCGGAGGCGGAAACGGAAGAATTATGCCGCGAATGTGTTGACGGCGTGGTTGATGTTATCGTCAGAAAAGGATATAAAGCAGGTTGATATATTGCCGCACGGATAATTTACAATAAAGAATCGAAAGCCGTTATCGGATAAAACCGAGACGGCTTTTTCTTTTGCGAATTATTCTGAATATAATAATATTTATTATACGAAATTATTGTTTTTTTTGTGTTTTTGTGTTATAGTTTATACTGTATAAGTATAATCAGGTGAAACAGGTGATTTTTTTGAAGAAATCGAAGAAAAAGAATATCGTGCTTTGTCTCATCCTTATTCCGATTGTCATTGTAGTGGGTGCGATTGCGGGAATAACACTTCCCATAATTATCAGCTACAACAATAATGCCTACGAAAAGGCGGATATCGTTGAGAGAAGCGATGAATACGTTATGCCAGAAACAGACCCCCAACCCTCGGAATGGGCGGATGTGACGCTCAGAGAAGAAGATTTGGGCAGGGATATCACATCAGCCGTGCGCGAAACCCTTGCCAACAACATCAATCAGGGCGGCAAAAACGGCAACAAATCCACCACAAAGAGCCGTTTCAACAGAAACAACTCCTTCGGAAGAAACGCCGATGCCATAAGCGTTTACGGCAAAACTCCCATATATAAAGTTGAGAAAAAAGACCCCGATATCGAGAACATTCTCATTCTCGGAACAGACTCGAGAGATGTTACCGTTGAAAGAGGCAGAAGCGATGCCATGATTGTTCTGTCCTACAACAAAAAAACGGGTGCGATAAAAATGGTTTCCATTCTCCGTGACTCGCTCGTTCCCATCGAGGGTCACAAGTGGAACAGAATCAATGCCGCATACTCGTTTGACGGAGTGGGTCTTGCCGTGAATACGGTAAATCAGCTTTTCGACCTTGATATCCAGAGATTCGTTGTTGTTGATTTCAACGGAGTAACGGATTTCATCGACAAGGCGGGCGGCGTAACAATCAACCTCACTCAGAAAGAGGCTGATTATATGAAAAAATATTCAAACGGCAATATAGATTATCACGAAGGACCCAACGACTTCAACGGTGACAGAGCACTTGTCTACATGAGAATCCGTAAAATTGACAGCGACTTCAAGCGTACCGAAAGACAGAGAAAGGTTATTGAAACTCTTGCACGCAAAATCATCAAGGAAAAGAGCATTTCCGAGATTTACGGTCTGACGGATTTTGCTTTCACACTCGTAAAAACAAACATTTCCCTCACGGAGCTTACCTCGGTCATTGCTTCCGTTGCGGGTCAGGCAATTAACAGCGGACTCAACATGGAATCGCAACATGTGCCCTACAGCGATTCATTTGCGTATAAACGCTACAACGGAATGGCAATCGTTTCGTTCGATATTGACGAAGCGGCAAGAAGGATAAACGAGTTTATATACGGATAAATACGAAGGGAGGCAGCAGCTGTGTTTGACATTCACTGTCACATTCTTCCCGGCATTGATGACGGCTCGGGAAATCTCAGCGATTCGGTTGAAATGGCACAGCTTGCCGCCGAATCGGGAACATCGGGGATTATCGCAACTCCTCATTGCAACATTCCCGGTATGTTTGATAATCATTGGAACAAGGAGATGCACGGAAAGCTTGAATCTCTCCGTAAGGTTCTGAAAGAAAAAGGCGTTCCGATTGAGATTTACAGCGGTCAGGAGGTCTTTCTTTCAAGGGATTTTGAAACGCATCTTGAACAAAAGAAATTCATCACCCTCAACAATTCGCAATATATGCTCACGGAGCTTGATTTCCGAATTGATGAGCAAACCGCATTATCAAGGCTCGGAAAGCTTGCATCTTACGGATATGTTCCGATTCTCGCACATCCCGAAAGATACGGTTTTGTTATCGAAAATCCGTCGGTAATAAAAAAGCTTCGTTCATCGGGAATTTTTATTCAGCTTAACCGCGGCAGCATCACGGGTGAATTCGGACCAAGGGCAAAGCAAACGGCAGATATGATACTGAACGGAAAACTTGCGGATTTTGTTGCAAGCGATGCCCACAGCCAATACAGCCGCACTCCGAATCTTGCGGATATCTATGAACATATCTGCGAAAACATAGCATACGATTATGCGGATATTTTGTTAAAGACAAACCCCGTCAAAGTTCTCAATAACGAAAAAATCTGATTTTATATACAGAAAGGTCTGCCCTTTATGATGAAATGGCTTCAGAAAATAACGCTGCTTCTGTTTCTGGCGGTGCTTGCGATGTTTGTTGTGTTTTCAGTCATCGACAAGCTCACAACCGACCATTCGGTTCCCGTTATAACGCTTGAAACGGAAGAGCTTGAAATAAGCGTCAAAGACAAGAAAGACGTTCTTCTCAGAGGCGTTACAGCCTACGACAAAAAAGACGGCGATATTTCCGACAAGGTTCTTGTTGAATCGGTATCAAAATTCATCACTCCGGGTGTATGCATGGTTACATATGCGGTTGCCGACTCCGACAACCACGTTTCAAAGATTTCACGCACTCTTAAGTATACCGACTATACCCAGCCCGAATTTTATATGAAGCGCGCACTGGTTTATTCCGTTGATGAAGCGCTTGACATCCGTGCGGCGGTCGGTGCAAGAGACTGCATTGACGGCGATATCAGCGACAGGGTAACAATCGTTGCAACCGACTATGTTCAGAACACGGCAGGCGTTTTCACCGTTTCCCTGCAGGTTGCAAACAGCATGGGTCACATGATTTATCTTGACGTTACCGTTCATGTCGAGGGCAACGAAACCATGGCTCCCGAAATCACGCTCGAAAAGAGCCTTATTTATATCAAGAAGGGCGAAAAACCCGTCTGGGAAGACTTCATAAAGGAAATCACCGTCAACGGCGTTCTTATGAAGGATTACGGTCTTCTTGTTTCAACAAACTTTGACAGCGAAACCCCCGGTACATATAACGTACATTATTACATCACAACCACAACCGGATATGAAGGTCACTCCATTCTCACGGTTGTTGTGGAGGAGTAAAAGGGTATGAACAAAAACAAATCCTGGTTCACCGTAACCTTTGAGTGGAACAGCCTTATAAAAGATCTGGTGCGCAATTTCTGGGCAATTGCTCTTGCGGCTGTTATTGCCTATATGGGCATTCAGGTTGTTGAAAAAAGCATATATACTCCGAGCTACACAAGCAGCGCAATTCTTGTTGTGCGTGCAAAAGTAGGTTCGTCGGGAATGTACAGCAACCTTTCGTCTTCCTCCGAAATGGCGGCGATTTTTACCAAGGTTTTCCAGCAGTCGTCAATGAAAAAGCGTGCCGCGGAAAATCTCGGCCTCGATTCGTTCAACGGAACGGTTACCGCCGAAGTCAACGGCAGCACAAACCTTATGAATCTTTCCGTAAAATCGAACGACCCCGAGCTTTCCTTCCGTTTGCTCACTTCGGTTCTGGAGGTTTATCCGACTATATCCGATGCCGTATTTACCGATGCGGTAATTGATGTTATTTCTGCCCCGAATATGCCCACGGCACCGTCCAACTCGACTCTGACAACCTACAGAAACCATATCGTTCTCATTGCAATGCTTCTTGAGGCGGGTCTTATCGTTCTTTTTTCCCTGCTTCGCGAAACCGTCAAGGAAGAAAAAGGTTTTTCCGACAAAATAGACTCACAGCTGATTTCTGCGGTTTCTCACGAGCGTGCCCATCTTTCAAACAAAGAAAAGCTTGAAAAGAAAAAGAGGTCGCTTCTTATCAACGATGCATATTCGTCGCTTCGTTTCACGGAAGACTATCAGAAGCTTGCCACAAAGCTCGAATATATGCTCAAAAAGAAAGAAAAGAAGGTTTTTGCCGTAACGAGCGTTGCCGAAAACGAAGGAAAATCAACGGTTGCGGCGAATATCGCCCTTGCACTCGCAGGCAGGGGCTACAAGGTTGCGCTTCTTGACCTTGATATCCGCAAGCCTTCCATGTATAAGATTTTCGACTATGACAGCGAGATGCTTCACGAATTCAACGATGTTCTCACCAAAAAAGTTTCTCTCAGGGAATACGGATTTTACCGCTACAACCGCAGCAACAACCTCATAATCGCATTCAACAAAAACAGTATCGGGGATTCCGACGATGTTTTTAATTCACCCGTATTCTTTGAATGCCTTGAAGTCCTGAAACAAAAAATGGATTTCGTTATCATAGATACTCCCCCCACCTCGGTATCCGCCGACGCGATTGCCGTTTCGGCGTGCGCCGACAGAACGCTTCTTGTTGTGAGAACGGATACCGTTGCCGTTCAGGATATCAACGATGCGATTCTTGCCATATCCGATGCAGGCGGAAAGCTTGCCGGATGCATACTCAACGATGTTTATAAGCCGTTCACGCTTTTCGGACAGATGGGTTCCGACGAAACGGGCTACTACGGTGCATACTATAAGCGCAGACACCCGGGCTACGGCAATCCTCAGCCGGAGACGGGCACGGGTTACACGGAAAGATTTTCTGAATAATATATAGAAATCAGGTTGATTTATGAACAACAACACGGTCAATAACGAGTCCGCCAACTCAACGGTGGAGCTCAAAGTATTGCTCAGCGACATCTGGCGCGGCGTGATAAAGTTCGGCTGGATTGCGGTTGCCCTTGCGGTGCTTCTGGGCGGATTGCAGTTCTACAGAAGCTATGTCCGCTTTACGCCCGTATATACCGTTTCGGCAACCTTCACCGTGCAGACGGAAAACAAGGTTCTTTCGGGCGAAAACGGTGTTTCGGCATATTCTTTCTTCTATGACAGAAACACGGCAGACCAGCTTGCAAATGTTTTTCCTCATATAATCGGAAGCCCCATTCTCATTTCCCATGTCTGCAAGGATTTGGGGGTTGAGTCAATGCCCGCAACGGTTTCTGCCGCCTGCATTGCAGACACCAACATGGTAACACTTACCGCAACGGGCGGTGATGCGCAGCAGACATATGACACCCTCATGTCGGTAATCAACAATTATTCGTCCGTTGCCGACTACATAATCGGCAGAACAAAGCTTGTTATTATCAGCGAGCCCGAAGTACCCGGACAGCCTTCAAACAAAATGGCGTGGCGTTCATCGGTTCTGCGTGCGGCACTAATCGGTGCGGTAATCGGCATAGGCTGGATTATGGTATATGCAATTCTTCGTAAAACAATCCGCACAAAGGAAGATATACGCAACATCCTCAATCAGAACTGCGTGGGTGTGCTTCCGCAGGTTGTTTTCAAAAAATACCGCAGAAAAATCAATACGGATATTATTCTCACAAATCCGCTTATCGGCAACGATTTTCTTGAATCGCTCCGACTGCTGAGAGGCTCCGTACAAAAAAGTCTCGGCGAAAACGAAAAGATTATCATGGTAACAAGCACGGCACCCGATGAGGGCAAATCCGTTGTTACGGCAAACCTTGCATCGATTTTTGCCAAAAACGAAGGAAAGATACTCGTTATCGACTGCGATTTGCGCGATTCGGGTCTCGTTCCCCTTCTCTGCGAAAACTCAACCGAAATAAATGTAAAAAATGAAACGGAAAAATACACCGTTTCAACCGTCATGCCCTTCGGATTTGATTTGCTCACATTCAAAGACGGCGAAAAAAATCTTCTTACAACAATCCGTACCGCAACGCTCAAAACGCTTTTTGCTCAATTCAAGGAAGAATATGACCTTATTCTTGTTGACACACCGCCCTGCGGAATCATCTCCGATGCATCCATAATTGCGGGTGCGGCAGACACCGTTCTCTATGTTATAAGGCAGGACGTTGTTATGCAGACAAGCATCAGAACGGGCATAAGCTCAATGCTTGAAACGGGAACAAAGCTTCTCGGATGCCTGCTCAACGGTGCAACCGGCGGTCCGGGCGGCTACGGCAACTATTATAAATACGGCGGCTACAACAAATATTACCGCTACGGCTATTCCGGCAGATACGGCAAAGGCTACGGCAAAGGCTACGGCTACGGCAAAAACAAGAAATAATCAAAGAAAAGAGGCGATACAATGAAAAAACCGGGTGAATATGTTGAGCTTTTCCGTTCTCTCGGAAAGGAATGGAAATGGCTTCTGCGCTATGTTTCAAAGTACCGCCTGCAGATTATACTTTATGTTATTATCGGACTTGTCAGCACGGCGATGGGTCTTGGCGTAAACGTTGCCTCAAAATATCTTATCGACTCCGTTGTTTCCCATAACAACGATACCATTTTCAGAAGTGCCGTTTTTGCGGTGGGTCTTGCCGTTACTCAGATATTCGTGGGTGCTGTCATTTCGAGAATCGCAACCGTTGTGGGTACAAAAATCAGCAATGAAATCCGTTCGGATGTTTATGAACACATCACCTTTTCAAAGTGGGAAGACATCAGAAAATATCATTCGGGCGACCTTCTCAACAGAATCGAAGGAGATGTCGGTGCGGTTTCAGGCAGTATTGTATCATATATTCCCGGAGTTTTTACAAAATCGGCACAGTTTCTCGGATGCCTGATTGTTGTGCTTTATTATGACCCCACAATGGCAATCTTCGCCTTTATGAGTGCGCCGTTTCTTGTGGTTTCTTCAAGAATCACGGCAAAAATGGTCCGTAAATACAACAAAGAAAGCCGTGAAATGAACGGCAAAATAATATCGTTCTATTCGGAATCGATACAGAATCTCCAGACAATCAAGGCGTTTGACCTCACAAAACGCTATGTTGAACAGTTGAAAACCAATCTCAGCCTTTACAGAAAAATAAGACTTGCACACGATAAATTCTCAATAGTGATGACCCTTTGTATGTCGCTTATCGGTCTTGTTGTTGCCTATACCTGCTACGGCTGGGGCGTTTACCGCCTCTGGCAGGGTGCGATTTCCTACGGCACAATGACCCTTTTCCTGCAGATTTCGGGTCAGCTTACCTCTTCTTTCTCGGCACTTGTTGCTCTTGTTCCGAGTGCAATTTCAATTGCAACCGCCGCAGGCAGAATCATGGAAATCACCGATTTGCCGCTTGAAGAGAGCAGGGATGACAAAAAGGCAGAAAAAATGGCGGACTCTGCCGACAAAAACGGCATTACTCTGCGCTGCGAAAACCTTACCTACACCTATCCCGACGGCGATAAGCCCGTTGTGAACAACATTTCATTCAGTGCCGCACCCGGCGAAACAATTGCCTTTATCGGCCCTTCCGGCGAAGGTAAAACAACCGTGCTCAGGCTCATTCTCGGTCTTGTTGAAGCGGATTCGGGCATAATCACGATGAAAGCCGAAAATTCCGAAGAAATCAACGTTTCCGAAAGCACAAGAAGATTCTGTTCCTATGTCCCCCAGGGGAATGCGGTTTTCTCGGGCTGCATCGCAGATAATCTTCGTATCGTGCGACCCGAAGCAACGGATGATGAGCTTATCGAAGTGCTGAAAACCGCCGATGCATGGAGCTTCATTGAAAAGCTGCCCGAGGGAATTTACACTCCGATAAGCGAAAAGGGCGTTAATTTCTCCGAAGGTCAGGTACAGAGAATTTCAATTGCAAGGGCGATTCTGCGCGATGCACCCGTTATCGTCATGGACGAAGCAACAAGTGCACTCGATGCCGCAACGGAAGAAACCGTGCTTGCAAACATGATGAAGGCTTATCCCAACCGCACAAGAATCATAACCACCCATCGACCCAGTATGCTTAAATACTGCACAAGGATTTACAGAATAGATAAAAACGGAAGTCTTGTTTTTGTTGAAAGCATTTAAACAAAATATTGAGATGCATCGGTTTTCGGTGCATCTTTTTTTATTATATTTTTATAATATATATTGAAATTTCTAATGTATTAGTGTTATAATCTATAATGTATAAGTGTAATAGGGTGGTAGTGTAATGTTCAGAGTAAAAGACGGATTTATTATTAGAAAAATCGGCGGCAGCACCATGGCTGTGCCCACAGGAAAAATGACAAGCGAAATTCACGGTATGATTGCTCTGACCGAAAGCGGAGAGCTTCTCTGGAATGCGCTCGAAAAGGGTGCAGACGAGCAGATGCTAACCGATATTCTCACAGAGAATTATGAGGTTGAAGCCGATGTTGCCCTTGCAGATGTTAAAAAATTCCTTGAAGGGCTGAAAACGCAAGGGGCACTCGAATGATTGACTGCGGACAGATAAGCGGCGATTATTTTGAACTGCTCAGACTTGAAGCGGTAAAAAACCGCGTTCCCCTCTCCGTCACCTTTGAGCTCACTCCGTTCTGCAATTTCAGATGCGTGATGTGCTATATACGTCTCGGCAAAGAAGAAGCTGAAAAGCAGGGCAGACTTCTCTCTGCAGATGAATGGCTTGAGATTGCAAGACAGGCAAAGGAAGCAGGTGCGCTGAATATCACCCTCACGGGCGGCGAGCCTTTCATGCACCCCGAATTCAGAAAAATCTATTCCGGACTCAACAAAATGGGATTCCTCATTTCGATTATGTCAAACGGCTCGATGATTGACGAAGAAATGATGGATTTTTTCCGTGAAAACGGAATGCCGTACAGAATAAAGCTCACCGTTTACGGTGCGAGCGACGAAACATATATGAAAACCTGCAATTCACCCGACGGATTTACCCGTATTTCAAAAGCGGTTGACCTTCTCAAAGAGGCAGGCGTACCTCTTTCACTGACATCCACAATAGTTCGTGAAAATGCAGACGATCTGCAGAAAATCCATGCTTTTGCGCGTGAAAAAGGTCTGACGGTTCAGCATACCGTATCGGTTGTGAAATCGTCGAGGGGTGCGGTTAATACCGTTGAGAAATCACGCTTTGCACTTGCGGATTTTCCCGACGAACTGACCCTTGAGGAGCTTGAAAAAAGCAAGTTTCCGCCAACAGAATCGCCTTTTGCATGGTGCAGAAGCTACGGAAGCTCGTTGTGGATAACGTGGAACGGAATTTTTCAGCTGTGTTCTTTTCTGAGTACACCGAGTGTGCCGTATACAGGCAGACTTAAGGATGACTATTATTTGCTTCTGAAAAAGCTTGAAAATCTCTCAAATCCCTGTGAATGCAGGGCTTGCGAGTGGAAAATGTTTTGTCAGCGCTGTCCGGGCATTCTCTGCGGAGAAAGCGGACATCCCGAAAAAATAAACAGCAGCTTCTGCGACATGGCGAAGCGGCTGTGCAGCATATATAAACAAAAGAAAGAAGGAGAACTGATATGAAGAAAAAATATATCGCTCCCGAAAGCAGACTTTTTGCTATCAACTTAAAAGAAGGAATTGCGGCTGTGTCGGGCGGCATTTCCGAAGTTTCCGGTGCTGCGGTTATCAGATTCACGCATGAGATGGACGGCTGCAGAGGCTATTATTCGGGCATTTTATCTGCAAAGGTAGAAGCAAAGGAAGGCACATTCCTGAGTTACTATAATGAGCTTATGGGCTACGGCGCAGAGGCATATTTCAGCTGCTTCCGTTATCAGTTCAGCGGCTGATGGTTATTCGTATTGCAGACCTGCCCATCGGCTGGCAGGATGAACATTCGGAATATGTCAGAGGTTTTGAGTCGGATAAAAACGAAACTCCGATAATGACGGTGCGGTTTGAAAATTCAATGCCCGCCTGCCACGGAATACAGTATTCCGACATGAAATCCGAACATATTTTACGGCTTGAAAACGGAGAATTTCTCTGCGCAAACGCTGACTGGAGCGAAAACGTGTCGTATTATCCGACGGGAGCGAGCGAATACGCTCTTCCTCTTGCGGCGATATGTTCCAAATTCGCTTATTATAATGCTCTGTTAATGCACGCTTCATGTGTCGATATCAGCGGTGACGGCGTGATTTTCACGGGCTTTTCGGGTGCGGGAAAAACCACGCAGGCGCAGCTCTGGAGAGATTTTCTCGGTGCCGAAATAATCAACGGAGACAAAACGGCTATCCGTGAAATAAACGGAGAATTTTATGCCTGCGGTCTTCCGTGGAAAGGGTCTTCACCCTACTCTCTTAACCGAAAAACACGTCTTCGCGGAATTGCGGTACTGCGTCAGTCGCCCGAAAACAGAATAACAAGGCTCGGTGCGGCGGCAACGGAGAACATTCTTCCGCATCTTTTCATGCCTCATTGGGACAGCGGATGTCTCGGAAATGCACTTGACACATTCGGTTCGCTTCTTGAGAAAGTTCCCGTTTATCTGCTCGAATGCAGACCCGACGGGGATGCCGTGAGGCTTACATATAACACGATATTTGGTTGTTGACTATGGAAAAATTCATCTGCACGGCGACGGAAATTACAGAGTCGCTTGAAAAAACGATAAACGACGGCGGTCTTGTTCCGCTTGTTGTGACGGGCAGGAGTATGTCACCGTTTCTCAGAGAAGGCACGGACACCGTTGTTATCAGAAAGTGCAACGATTCCGATTTTGTCCGAGGAAAGGTTCTTCTTTTTAAAAGAGAAAACGGTGCGCTTGTTCTTCACAGAGTCAGAAAAGCTCTGCCCGATAACAGGCTTGAAATGAACGGCGATGCTCAGTATTGGTGCGAAACAATTGAAAGTCCGCAGGTTATCGGTGTTGTTGCAAAAATTATCCGTGACGGAAAAGAAATCCCCTGCGGTAAAAACACCTTGTGGCATATTTTAAAGCCGCTTCGCCCGATATTTTTCAGGGTACAGAGAAAAATTATGAAAATCCGGAGTAATTTCAATGGATAAATCGCCCGAAGCAATGCTTGAGCTTATTGCCGCAGAAATATGCGGAAAAGCTCTTTCGTCGGAATTCAAAAACTCGGTTTCCGATGATATTTTACCTCAACTGCATAATCTGTCGGAACGCCACGGGGTTTCTCACATCGTCGGCACCGCGCTGATAAACAACGGACTGCTTAACGGCGGGAATGCGGAAAGATTCTTCCGTGAGGATGCGATGTTTACAGCTTTCCGGTATGAAAACCAACGGTTTGCGCTCGAAAAGGTCTGCGGAGTGCTCGAAAAATCGGAAATTCCCCATATTCCCCTCAAGGGTGCCGTGCTGTCTGAGCTTTATCCCGAGGAGTGGATGCGCATGGGATGCGACATAGATATTCTCGTTCCCGAAAAAGATGCTGAAACCGCGGCAAACGCAATCGCGGATTCTCTCGGCTACAAAATCACGGGCAGAGGGAAGCACGATATTGCAATTTTATCATCCGAAAATGTTTACATAGAACTGCATTTCACGCTTATTGAAGAGGATTTTTCTCCCGGCATGGATAAGGTGCTGAAAAAAGCGTGGAAGCACGCAAAACCCGTCAGCGGCGGTTACCGTTACGCATTTGACAATGCAATGTTTTATTTTTATCACATCGCTCACATGACAAAGCATTTTGTGGGCGGAGGCTGCGGAGTGAGACCCTTCATCGACCTTTGGCTGATGAATAAGAACCGGAATTATCACACTTCCGATGTCGTTGCTCTGCTGAAAGAGGGCGGACTTGCCGATTTTGCCGAAACTGCCGAAAAACTCTGCGAGGTGTGGTTTTCCGAAAAAGAGCATGACGAAGTTACGCGCATCATGCAGGAATTTGTTGTCAGCGGCGGACTATTCGGTTCGGAAGAAACAAAAAAGCTCTCGGGAAGCCGTCGTTCGGACGGAAAAACGAAATTCATGCTTTCAAGAATTTTTGTGCCCTACGATGAACTGAAAAACCGTTATCCGATAATAAAAAATTACAGATTTCTGACCCCGATTTGCGAAATCTGCCGATTAATGTCATTTTTATTCGGGAAAAAGAGAAAATTCAGAAAAAAATATCTCTCCGACATGAAAAACATTGCCGCAGAGAGAGTTGAAGATATAAACATTTTGTTTGAAAGAGTGGGATTGAGTTGAATAAAAATAAAAAAACATATGACGATTATTCAAAAAGCAACGCACTGAGAATATGTAAATT
>JAZSNQ010000137.1:0-8783 GCA_045536515.1 Acutalibacteraceae bacterium
CAGGCATATTATAATTCAGGCGGATGGCGCGCAACATGGGCAGGCGAAGGCGGCGGCGGGCTTCTTAATCAGTGTCCCCACAACCTTGACCTCTGGCAGTGGATTTGCGGTCTTCCCGTTAAGGTGAAAGCATTTGTTCACGAGGGCAAGTGGCACAACATCGAGGTTGAAGACGATGTTACAATCTACGCCGAATATGCAAACGGCGCAACAGGTACATTCATCACAACAACAGGCGACTGCCCCGGCACAAACCGTTTTGAAATCACTCTTGACGGCGGCAAGCTTGTTTGCGAAAACGACAAGCTCATGCTTTATAAGCTCAAGGGTCTCACATCGGAGCATTGTGCAACGGCAGAAGAAGGCTTCGGTTGGATTGAGGGCGAATGGATTGAGGTTGAAACCGACGGCAGAAACAAGCAGCATTCCGAAGTATGCAACAAATTTGCAGCTGCTGTTCTTCGCGGTGAAGAGCTTGTTGCAAAAGGCGAGGAAGGCATAAGAGGTCTTTCAATCTCCAATGCAGCCCACCTTTCCGCATGGCTCGGAAAAGAAATCGAACTTCCCGTTGACGAGGATGTTTATTATGCAGAACTTCAGAAGAAGATTGCCGCAGGCAAAGCGGAGAAAGACGTTGTTGTTGAGGCAATTCAAGGAGACATGTCCTCAACCTTTTGATTGAAAGGGTCTGAAATTATGAAAGTTGCAGTTATCGGCTGCGGCGGTATTTCATCAATGCATCTGAGGGCTTTGAGTGATAATCCCGATACGGATATTGTTGCCGTTGCCGATATTAAACAGGAAAGAGCCGATAAAGCCGCCGCTGAATACGGTGCAAAGGCGTATTATGATTTTGACGAGCTTATCAATAATGAAGAGCTTGATGCGGTTCATATATGCACTCCGCACTATCTCCACACGGATATGGCGATAAAGGCTCTCAAAAAGGGTATAAATGTTTTAACAGAGAAACCGTGCTCCGTTTCGGCCGATGAGGTTGAAGCACTCCGCAAGGCACAGAAAGACAGCGGAAAGCAGGTCGGAGTCTGTTTTCAGAACAGATACAATAACTGCGTTCAGCGCGCAAAAGAAATTTTTAATTCGGGCATTCTCGGGAAAATGCTCTCTGCCCGTGCGTTTGTCACATGGAGCAGAGGTGAGAATTATTATTCCGATGACTGGCACGGCACACTCGATAAAGAATGCGGCGGTGTACTCATAAATCAGTCCATACATACGCTCGACCTTATTGAATATCTTTGCGGAAAATGCAGAAAAGTTACGGCTCATGTTTCAAATGACCATCTGAAAGGCATAATTGAAGTGGAGGATAACGCAAGTGTGCTCATGGAGCTTGACGGCGGTATCACCGCCATGATGTATGCCACAACGGCTTATGCCGAAAATTCGGATGTTTTCATTGAAATTTCATTTGAAAACGGCAAGCTCCGTTTTGAGGGCGACAGGCTTTATACCGTCGATAAAAACGGCAACATTTCCGAAGCCTGCGAAAGACCCGAAGCGGTTTATCACGGCCAGAGCTACTGGGGCGTTGGTCATTCCATTCTTATCAATGATTACTATGACTGTCTGAAATCGGGCAGAAAATTCGGCATAGATGCCTTTGAGGGAGGGAATGCGGCAAAGCTTGTTTTTGCCTGCTATGAGTCCTCGAAAAAAGGCGAAAGCGTCGAAATTCTTTGATTTAAAAGGAGTAAACATTATGTTTCACGAAAATTTAAAGGGCAGAGTTGCCGTTATCACAGGCGGCGGCGGAGTTCTTTGCAGCGGTTTTGCAAAAGACCTTGCAAAGCTTGGCGTTAAGGTTGCCGTTCTTGATTTGAGAGAAGATGCGGCACAGAAGGTTGTTGACGAAATTACCGCAGAGGGCGGCGTTGCTCTTGCAGTCGGATGCAATGTTCTTGAGGCAGAAAGTCTTGAAGCTGCCAAGGCAAGGGTTATTTCGGAACTTGGTGTTTGCGATATTCTCATTAACGGTGCAGGCGGCAATTCGCCCCTCGGAACAACAACCAAGGATACTCTTGAACTCAAGGATATGGCTGAAAAAGCAGAGGGTGTAAAGACCTTCTTTGACCTTGATGCAAAGGGAATTGAATTCGTTTTCAATCTCAACTTCCTCGGTACTCTCCTTACAACACAGTGCTTTGCAAAGGAAATGGTCGGCAGAGAAAACGCAACAATTCTCAATGTATCTTCAATGAATTCCTTTAAACCTCTCACAAGAATTCCCGCATATTCGGCTGCAAAAGCGGCGATTTCCAACTTCACGCAGTGGATGGCCGTTCACTTTGCAGAGGTCGGAATCAGAGTCAACGCAATCGCGCCCGGATTCTTCTCGACAATCCAGAATGCAAAGCTTCTCTATAACGAAGACGGATCTCTCACCGAGCGTTCTGACAAGATTATTACCCACACTCCCATGCGCCGTTTCGGTGTTCCTTCGGATTTGACGGGTGCACTTGTTTTCCTCTGTGACGAACAGTATTCAGGATTTGTTACAGGCGTTGTTCTTCCCGTTGACGGCGGTTTCTCGGCTTATTCGGGCGTATAATTCTATTAACGGCTAAATAATAAACCCCCGGTTTTGGATTTCCAAAATCGGGGGTTGCTGCATATTAAATCAGTTATTCTGCATCGTCTGCATTTTCCCAGTTATGCCATACAGCCTGAACGTCGTCGTTATCTTCAAACATTTCAAGCATTTTTGCCATGTTCTTGATATCGTCGGGATTTGTGAGTGCGGTGTATGTTGAGGGTACATATTCAACTTCTGCGGAAACGAAGGTGTAGCCCTTTGCTTCAAGGTCTTCTCTTACCGCACCGCAGTCGTTGGGTTCGGTTCTGATTTCAAAAACGCCTTCTTCATCGGTGATAAAATCGCTTGCGCCTGCTTCGAGTGCATCTTCCATGAGTTTATCTTCGTCAACGCCTTCAGCCTCAACAACAAGAACACCCTGCTTTGAGAACATGAATGAAACGCAGCCGCTCTGGCCCATATTTCCGCCGTATTTGTCAAAATAGTGGCGAACATCGCCTGCTGTACGGTTACGGTTATCTGTGAGAGCTTCAACGATAACTGCAACGCCTGAAGGACCGTAGCCCTCATACATGATTTCTTCGTAATCTGCGCCGCCTGTTTCGCCTGCAGCCTTTTTGATGATTCTTTCGATATTGTCGTTGGGAACGTTGTTTGCCTTAGCCTTTGCGATAACGTCCTTGAGCTTTGAGTTTGAAGCGGGGTCGGGACCGCCTTCGCGAACAACAACCGCAATCTCTCTGCCTATCTTTGTGAAGATTTTAGCTCTCTGATTATCGGTTTTTTCTTTCTTTCTTTTAATGGTACTCCATTTTGAATGGCCTGACATTTAGAAAACCTCTCTTTGATAAATTTAACTTTATAATTATATATCAACGTTATATTGTTGTCAAGAATTAAATGGACTTGTTGAAGCCTTCGCCGAGTATTTCATTTGCTTCGCTGACAATGATAAACGTTTTTTCGTCGATGGATTTGACTGTTTTGAGGATACCCGAAATTTCGTGCTTTCTTGCAACACAGATAAGAATGTTCTTGCTGTTTCCCGTGTAAGCACCCGTTGCGGGAACAATTGAAACACCTCTGGGAGAAGAATGAACGATTGCGCTTGCAACCTCATCCGCTTTTTCCGTAACAATCATCAGCATCTTGCCGTTGCCCGTGCCGTAAATAAGAGCGTCAATAACCTTTGTGCTGACAAAAATCATGATAATCGCATAAAGACCGCTTTCAATACTTCGGAAAACAAGCATTCCCGAGCCGACTACAATTGCATCGGCAATCATAACGATTGTACCCACGGTGATGTGAGGCCATCTTTTGTGAACCAGCCTGCCCACGATATCCGTGCCGCCGCTTGTTGCACCCGTAATCATGATAAGTCCGAGACCCGAGCCCTGAAGCAGACCGCAGAAAAGAGCTGCGAGGATTTTATCGCCCTGATATGCGGGAGCAAACATTGCCGTAACGTCGAGTGCCGTTGAAAGAAGCACGGTAACCCACAGCGTTCTTGCAACAAGCTTTTTGCCGAGATATTTCCACATGAGAATGAGCAGGGGAATGTTGAGGATAAGGTTAACCGTACCCACGGGAAACTCAAAAAGATGGTTGAGAATAACCGCAACGCCCGTTACGCCGCTTTGTGCAATGGAATTCGGGATGGAAAAACTGTTGACACCGAATGAATACAGCAGACAGCCGATTATCCACATGATATTGTTTTTTGCAAGGTCAATTGCTTTTGCTTTGTTCATATAATTATTCACCGCTGTTATTTGTAATTTCGGAATAAAGATATAAGATTCTGTCGGTTTCTTCTTTGAGCCATAACCATCCGAAAAGGCTTTCAAGCCCCGTTGCATAATGGTAATCCGAGCTTGATGCGTTTTTTGCCTTTGAACCGACATGGGCGTTTCTGCCTCTTTTGAAAACTGCCGTTTCATCCTCTGTGAGAAGCGGCATTATTTTTTTTATTGCTTCCGCTTGTGCGGCGGCGCAGACTCTTTTGCTTGCCATGTTGTGAAGCGCATTGACGGGTCTGTTTGCCTCGCACACAAGTTCGCATCTTGTCAGCAAATCAAAAACCGTGTCACCGATAAATGCGAGTGTCAGAGGACTGAGCGAAGAAACATCAACGTTTTTTTTGTGCAATATATCCATGTTTCTCCTCGCAATCAGTTGACAAAATCAAATTCAAGGTCGTAAATCGAAACCGTATCACCCTCGCAGATTCCTCTTTCGCGGAGTGCATCGATTATGCCGCTTGAAATAAGAATTCTCTGGAAATACTGGAGCGATTCATAGTCGTCAAGGTCTGTACGCTGAAGAATTTTAAGAAGCCACGGTGCTTCAACAAAATAAACGTCGTCCTCAACGCGGATTGTGAAGCCCTTGTCGTTCTGTTTTTCAAACATTTCAAGGGGAATTGCCTCTGCCTCATATTTTTTGATGGGCGGAAGAGTCTGCAGTTTATTCCATACGGCACTGATTAATTCTGCCGTGCCTTCGGTGATGGGAGCGCAAATCGTATGGAATTCATAGCCCTTGCCCTCAAAGTAATTACGGAGCTTTTCAAGCTGTTCATCGCTTGCAAGGTCGATTTTGTTAGCCGCAACAATCTGAGGTCTTTTGGCAAGCTCGGGGTCGAATTTTTCAAGCTCTTTATTGATGATTTCAAAGTCCTCAATCGGGTCTCTGCCTTCGCTTCCTGCGGCATCAACAATGTGAACGAGAAGTCTGCAGCGGTCAACATGACGGAGAAACTCGTGTCCGAGACCGACACCGTCGCCTGCGCCTTCGATAAGACCGGGGATGTCAGCCATAACAAACGAGCTTCCTTCGCCCAGAGAAACAACTCCGAGAACAGGTGTGAGGGTTGTGAAATGATAGTTTGCAATGATGGGCTTTGCCTGGCTTACAACGGAAACAAGTGTTGATTTGCCGACGTTCGGAAAGCCTAAAAGACCAACATCCGCAAGGAGCTTAAGTTCAAGCGTAACTTCCCATTCTTCGCCGGGAATGCCGCTTTTTGCGAATCTCGGAACCTGCCTTGTGGGGGTTGCAAAATGGGGGTTTCCCCACCCGCCTTTACCGCCTTTTGCAGCAATGAATTCGTCCATGTCGCTCATGTCTGCCATGACGGCACCGCTTTCAACCTCTTTGATTATTGTGCCTCTCGGAACTTTGATTATGAGATCTTCGCCGCCTCTGCCGTTTTTGCGTCCACCCGAACCGTTTTCGCCGTTCTGTGCAACATATTTTCTTTTATAACGGAAATCCGCAAGGGTTGAGAGGTTGTCGTCAACCCTGAAAACTATGTTGCCGCCTTTACCGCCGTCACCGCCGTCGGGACCGCCTGCCGCAACATATTTTTCTCTGCGGAAGCTGACGGCACCGTTACCGCCGTTACCTGCTTTTATTTTTATTTTCGCAATATCAACAAACATATTTTTTTACCTTTTCTGTTTATTTTGGAACATATCTATTCATTATGAATTATATCCCAGACAGCCATGCTTTACAATAGATATTTTCTACAATTTATTATTATAATATTTACAAATATTTTACTTTTATTTTTATAAAATATATGATATACTATTCTGTAATTAAAATGGAAGAGTATCGGCAGGTGAAAGCATGGCAGTCAGAATCGGCGAAATCGTAAAAGGCAGTATTGCCCAAAAGAAAAAAATTGGTGCAGGCGATGTTCTTATAAGTATCAACGGCAACGAAATCAACGATGTTCTTGATTACAGATTTTATATCAATGACACAAAGCTTCTTCTGTCGTTGAAAACGGCTGACGGAAAATCGAGGCTTGCCGTTATTCATAAGGATGAGTTTGAGGATATCGGACTTGAATTTGAAACTTATCTCATGGATAAGCAGAGAAGTTGCAAAAACAAATGTATTTTCTGCTTCATAGACCAGCTTCCGAAGGGTCTGCGCAAAAGCCTTTATTTCAAGGATGATGACTCAAGATTATCTTTCCTTTTCGGAAACTATATAACGCTCACAAATCTCACCGATGCCGAAGCTGAAAGAATAATAAAAATGCATATCAGCCCCGTCAATATTTCTGTGCAGACGATGAATCCCGACCTGCGCGTTAAAATGATGGCAAATCCCAAGGCAGGAGACTCGCTGAAATATCTGCATAAGTTTGCGAAGGCTGAAATCGCAATCAATACACAGCTTGTTCTCTGCCCGAATATAAATGACGGCAAGGAGCTTGAACGCAGTCTTTCCGAACTCGGAGCGCTTTATCCCTCGGTGCAGAGCATAGCGGCGGTGCCTGTCGGTCTTTCCGACCACAGAGACGGGTTGTATCCGTTAAAGCCATATACAAAAGAAACTGCCCGCGAGGTTATCGGAATAATTGATAAATTTAACAACAAGTTCAAAGAAGAACACGGAGAGATAATAGCTTATGCGGCGGATGAATTCTATCTCAAAGCCGAGCTTCCGATGCCCGATGCGGATTATTATAACGGCTTTCCGCAGCTTGAAAACGGAGTGGGAATGTGGGCACTTCTCGAATCTGAATTCAATGAAGCCCTTGATGAATGCGATATAAAATCGCTTGACCGCACGGCGACAATTGTTACGGGCAAGGCGGCATATCCGCTGATTTCTTCCCTTGCAAAGAAAGCCTGCAACAAAATTAATGGTCTCAGGATAAATGTTGTTGCGGCAGAAAATAAACTGCTCGGAGAAATGATAACGGTTTCGGGTCTTCTCTGCGGCAGAGATATAGTTTCCGCACTTGAAGGAATTGAACTCGGCGATGAGCTTATAATTCCGCCGAACTGTTTGCGGAGTGAGGGCGATATGTTCCTTGACGATATGACGGTTGACGGACTTTCGGACAGATTAAATATAAAAGTTACCCAAAACGGCAGCAGCGGCGAAGAACTGCTGAATGCTATGACAGGAGGTTAAATTATGGCACGAAGCGTAGTGGCGATTGTCGGCAGACCCAATGTCGGCAAATCAACGCTTTTTAATAAGCTGATAGGTGAACGCCTTTCGATTGTTGACGATACCCCCGGCGTTACACGAGACAGAATTTACGGCGACTGCGAGTGGCTCGGCAAGCATTTTATGCTTATCGACACAGGCGGTATAGAACCTTATTCAGATGATATTATTCTTAAACAGATGAGAATGCAGGCGGAGCTTGCAATTGACAGCGCAGAGGTTATCATTCTTGTCACGGATATCCGTTCGGGTGTTGTTGCAACCGACAGCGAGGTTGCAACAATGCTTCAGAAAAGCGGCAAGCCCATCATCCTCTGTGTTAACAAATGCGATACTCCGGGCGAGCTTCCCCCGGATTTCTATGAATTCTATAATCTTGGACTCGGCGATCCGTTCCCCGTTTCATCGGTTCACGGCATGGGTACGGGCGATTTGCTCGACGAAGTTCTCAAATATCTTCCCGATGATGACGAAAACGAGGACGAAAGAGATTCAATAAGCGTTGCGGTTATCGGCAAACCTAATGTGGGCAAGTCATCGCTTGTCAATGCCGTTCTTGGTGAAAACAGAATGATTGTTTCCAATATTGCGGGCACAACAAGAGATGCAACCGATTCGCTTGTTGAAAATGAACACGGAAAGTTTGTGTTTATTGACACGGCAGGTCTTCGCAGAAAGAGCCGTGTTTATGACCAGATAGAAAAATATTCGATAATCAGAGCCAAAATGGCGGTTGAAAGAGCGCAGGTCTGCGTTATTATGATTGATGCAACCGAAGGCTTTACCGAGCAGGATTCAAAGGTTGCAGGCATTGCTCACGAAATGGGCAAGGCTTGCATTATCGCTGTCAATAAATGGGATGCCGTTGAAAAAGACGGCAAAACAATGGACAGCATGAGAAAACAGCTCATGAAGGATTTTTCATTCATGTCTTATGCACCCATTATCTTTATATCCGCAAAAGAGAAAATCAGGCTTGACCGTCTTTTTGAGCTTATCAAGTTTGTCGATACACAGAATGCAATGCGTATTTCAACGGGCAAGCCCAACGATGTTCTTGCGGATGCAACGGCAAGAGTTCAGCCGCCCACAGACAAGGGTAAGCGCCTTAAAATTTACTACATGACTCAGGCTTCAACAAGACCGCCGACATTTGTCTGCTTTGTCAATAATGCCGAGCTTTTCCATTACAGCTATCAGCGTTATCTTGACAATCAGATAAGAGCAACCTTCGGTCTTGAAG
>JAZSNQ010000199.1:0-9725 GCA_045536515.1 Acutalibacteraceae bacterium
GACATCTTGTTTCTCGTTTTTCTCGAGAATTACTGCTGTACTTGAAGTACATACTCAAATTAATCTTCAAGGGTTTTTTCTATCAATCGTTGTTTAATTTTCAAGGTGCGTCGCACACCGTTCTTGCGGAGTGCTTGACTAATATATCACAACAAAAACAGTTTGTCAACACTTTTTTTGCGAGATTTTCAATGTATATTACAACTGTTCCGTGTGTTTCAAAGTTTTTGTTTTTTATTTCTGTTTCACGGCATGACGTGGCCATCATGCCCTGCATATATGTGATGCTTCTTGCTTTTCGGGCGAATTCGTGAATCGCCCCTACAATCGCTTGTTCAGAATTATTGTTCAGGATTATATTATTTATTGTAATTAATATTTTTTATTTATTCTTCACTACATTATATTATTACCGTTTGTTTTCAGGTACGATGTCGGCATCGTACCCTACGAAAGTGTTTTTTAAAAAAATTTGTCAACTTTTTAAAACTCGATGACTGATGAATGAGAGGATGTGAGAAATGACGACTAACATATCTGATGCAGATGAAATTCTTTAAAAATGCTTTGTCCCATAATCTGATTTTTAACTTCTGAATTTCATTTTCAGTTCTTCAATTATTTCAACAATCTTAAATCTCATTTCATATTTAACTGGACTGCTGATTATTTCCGCGCCGTCTTTTCCGAGTATGATTTCTGTATCAGTTTTTTTAGTGGCGGCAGGGAGGCACAGCGGCGGAAACATAACGCACCACCAGTTATGTCCCTCCCCTTTTCCGAGAATAACTTTCAGCGCAAGATATTCTCCGGCAGGCAGAGTGAAGTTTTCATATTCACGTGTTGTGAAATATTCTTCCGTTAAAAACATTTCGGCTTCATAGTCAAAACCGTTTTCGGCAAGAACTTTGTTTGCCTTGGTAACAAGTTTGTTCTTTTCAGCAACAAGATATTCAGAAGCATTTTCTTTTCTTACCGTGCCGCGGAATAATTCGCTTCCGCAGGAAAGCAAAGCATCTCTCACAAGAAGTTTTACGTTCTGGTCTTCTTCGCTGTCGGAATTTGCAAGAATATGAAGTCTGATAACTTTGCTTCTTATCTCTCTGCAATCTGCACCGAAACCGATTATTGAAAACATCATCGAAATAATAAGCCCTACAGCTACGGAAATTTCAATCATTTGAATTCTTTTCATAAAAATAAACCGTCCTTTTTATGTTGTAATAACATTCTTGGACGGTTTGTTTTGTTTTATTCAGTCTGAGGGTCGAGTCCGCCGATTTCATCACGTGCCTTGAAAACATAGCCGTTCTGACTGAGAATATCGATATGCGAAAGTGCTTCGCCCGTGCCGAGTGCAACACAGTTAAGCGGAGATTCCGCAACGGTCGTTTTAACTCCTGTTTTGCGTTCAATCATTTCATCAATACCCTGAAGTAATGCACCGCCGCCCGTTAAACGGATTCCCGATTCGGCTATATCGGCAGAAAGTTCAGGAGGTGTGAGTTCAAGAACGGAACGTACGGTCTCTGCGATTGTTTCAAGATGTGGTCTCATCGCAAGATAAGCTTCGGTTGAGCTAACTTCGATACTGACAGGCATATTTGTTATAAAATGTTTGCCTTTTACGGTAAGACCGAGTTCAACATCACGAAGATAGGAACAACCGATTTGTGTTTTAATGAATTCACCTGTTTTATCACCGATTATAACATCTCTTTCGCGTCTTATCTGACGGACAATCGCTTCATCAAGTGTGTTGCCTGCAATTTTTATTGAGCGTGAAACAGAAATACATCCCATGGTTATAACGGCAATGTCTGTTGTTCCCGCGCCGATATCAACTATCATCGTGCCGACGGGTCTGTTGCTTCCAAGACCTGCGCCGAGTGCTGCAGCAAGAGGTTCTTCGATAAGACAAGCTTTTGCCGCACCTGCCGCAGTTACAAGGTCGAGAATCGTTCTTTTTTCGAGACTCGTTGCCATTGAAGGCACACAGACAACAACATTGGGTTTGAACACCATATTTTTACAGATTTTTGAAAGAGCATATCGGAGAATGTGCTTTGTGGCAGTAAAATCGGACACAACGCCGTGAGTTATGGGCCTTACAACACGGATTGAATCGGGATTCTTTCCTATCATATCCCACGCACGCTTACCGACACCGATAAGCTTTCCGCTTTCTTTTTCATAAGCGGCAACACACGGCTCGGCCATAACTATACCCTTACCCTCAACAAAAACAACAATTGATGTTGTTCCGAGGTCAATTCCTATATTTGCACCGAGCATCGTTCCACCGCCTTTATTTTTCAGATTGTTTTTTCTTTTTCTTATAGAGTGTAACCGCAAGAGTTATACAGTAAACATCCTTTGCACCGTGAAGCCACAGCATTTTGGCACACTCATTGAGAGTTTCGCCGGTTGTTGATATATCATCACAAAGAAGAATCGTTTTATCCTTCACTTCCGACGGATCAGTCACATCAAAAACACCCGTCAGATTCCCTTTACGCAGATAATATTTGGTTTCATGCTGGATTTTGGTATCATATATTTTGGAAATCACTTCCGGTTTATGAACAAGACCGAGATTTTCAGATATTCCTTTTGCAAGATAAAAGCATTGATTATATCCGCGATTTTTCATACTCTTATGAGTCATCGGAACTTCCGTTATAAAATCAAAATCAATATCCGCAAATCTTTTCTTTACGGTTTGAGACATTTCATTGGCATAAGCTTCATAATTTCTGAATCCGTTTCTGAATTTAAAGTTGTGAACGCCGTATCTTACACAGCCTTCAAAATAAAACGGCGCGGCAATTGATTTATAATAATTTTCTGCACCTCTGCAGTTGCACTTATCTTTTTCGCGTGCACACTTAGGACAGATGATGCCGTTTATCCTCGGCAATTCCTTTTCGCATTTTTCGCACATCATACGGCTGTGAACAATAACCTTGCCGCAGTAAGCGCATCTTCTCGGATAGATAATATGAATTAAGATATCTTTTAAAGCTTTCAATTTTCTTCACCGAGCATAATAAAGCTTTTGAGTGCAGAATAGCGTTTAGCCTTGCTGTTGTTGTTCACCATTCTTTCGATGGTGTTTCTTGAGCCGACAAGAATCATAAGCTTTTTGGCACGGGTAACGGCTGTGTAAAGCAGATTTCTGTAAGCAAGCTGTTCAACAACGCCGGTAACAGGCATAACAACCGCCTCAAATTCATTACCCTGACTCTTATGAACCGTAACTGCATAGGCATGCTCGAGTTCTGCGCTACCCTCAAAGGGATATTCCGCCATTTTATCATCAAAACGGATATATAAGGTGTGGGCAACCTCGTCAATCTTATCTAGAATTCCGATATCGCCGTTAAAGACTCCGAGGCCGTCTTTTTCGGCTGTTGACCACGGAATATTATAGTTATTTTTTGTCTGCATAAGCTTATCGCCCTCGCGGAATATGCGCTGACCGAAAGCGTGTTCGCGCTTATGCTTTGCGGGCGGATTTATTGCCGCCTGAAGATATTTATTGAGATTAACGGTTCCCGCTTCGCCCTTTCTTGACGGACAGAGAACCTGAATATTATCTGTGGGAGAATATTTGTATGCATTGGGAAGCCTTGTTGCGCAAAGCTCCGTTACCGTTTTTGCTGCAGAAACGGGCTGCATTCTTTCCATAAAGAAAAAGTCCTTGTCCGTTCTGGTTATTTCGGGAAATTCGCCGCGGACAATTTTATGGGCGTTGGTTACAATCAGACTTTCCATTGCCTGACGAAAAACCTCCTTGAGTTCAACAACGGGGAGAGCCTTCGAGTTAATCATGTCATGAAGAACATTTCCTGCGCCAACGGGAGGAAGCTGATCGGAGTCACCGACCATAACAAGTCTGCAGCCGATGGGAAGCGCATCAAGCAAGCTTGAAAAAAGAACAATATCGACCATTGAAAGCTCGTCAATTATAACCGCACCCGCACTTAAGGGATTACGTTTGTTACGCTGAAAAACAGGTCTGTCATTTCTGTCCCACTCAACCTCAAGAAGTCGGTGAATGGTCTGGGCTTCTCTGCCCGTAAGCTCACTCATCCGCTTTGCGGCTCTGCCCGTCGGTGCGGCAAGAGCGACCTCAAGACCTTGTTTTTCAAAGACTTTGAGTATACCGCGCAGTGTTGTTGTTTTACCTGTACCCGGTCCGCCTGTAAGAATAAGAATTCCTCTTTCAACAGCAAGCTTTATCGCAAGACGCTGCATATCATTATAAAGAACACCGCCGATAAGCTCGGCATGATTTATCTGTTCATCAATATTATCAAGACATTTCGGTGCAAACCGTTTCATAAAAAGAACCGTGTTTGCCGCTTTTTTCTCGGCGTCGTAAATTTCGGGAAGAAATATGAATTCTCTGCCGTAGATTACATCCGAAATAAGCTGTTTTTGTTCAATAAGCTTATCAAGGCGGATTTCGGTTTCATCCTGCGTACAGCCGAGAAGAGATATGCAGGGCGGAATAAGCTTTTCTCGCGGAAGGCATGTGTGACCGTTATAAAGATTATGCCTTACAACATAGAGAATTCCCGCCGCAATTCTGTATTCATCCGCAGGAGGCACGGGAAGCCTCTGCGCAATACTGCACGCCTTTTCAAAAGTTATGCCTATCCCCTCGGAGCAGAGGATATAAGGATTTCTTTCAACGGTTTCCACCGACCTCGACCCGAAAATCTTGAACACCTTAAGACATTCGGAGGTTGTCATGCCGTATTTTTCAAGAGAAATAAGCGCTTCTCTTTCTGCGGCACGCTTTCTGAATTCATCGGAAATTTCCTTCGCTCTTTCACGGGAAATACCCTTGATTTCCGAGAGTCGGTTCGGTGAATTTTCAATTATTTCAAAGGTTTCGTCACCGAATCTCTCAACAATTTTCTGCGCCGTTTTTTCTCTTATGCCTTTGATTATCCCGGAAGAAAGATATGAAAGCATTTCGGCAGCCGTTCCGGGCATTTCACGGACACAGCCTTCAATTTTAAGCTGTTTTCCGAACGTGGGGTGTACCGACCATTTACCCGTGAACGTTACTCTTTCGCCGCAATAAAGGTCGCCGATGTTACCCGTAGCGGTAAAAAGTTCACCGTCGCTTGAAAATTCAAGAACAGTGTATCTGTTTTCGGTATTTTGGTATGTTATGTATTCCACAACACCCGTTACAGTAACAAAATCTTCCATATATTCCTTTTCGTTGAAATCGGTGTATGCAAAAATAAATGTGCCGAGTGAACCTGTAAGCCGAGTTCTGTCATTTAAGGCAATCATCTGTCTACGCCGTACATTGCTGCACGGCTTTAGCCACCCTTCGGAGTATCGCCGAGCAAGCGACGGAATAAATCCTCCTCCAATCGGTGTTGCTTCGGATAGGGTTTGCAGGGCCGTGCGGTTCCCCGCACGCCGGTGAGCTCTTACCTCGCCTTTCCACCCTTACCTGCATTGCAGGCGGTATATCTCTGTTGCACTTTCCCTAAGGTCACCCTCGGCGGCCGTTAGCCGTTATCCTGCTCTGTGAAGCTCGGACTTTCCTCACGCGACATAAGTCGCCCGCGACTGCCCGATTCACTCAGCACATACATTGTTTATTTTAAATCACCTTTTATCAAAAGTCAAATAAAATATATAATTGTTAAAAATAATTTACAATTAAGCTATTGTATATCCGCATAAGTTGGGTTAAAATAAATTAATCAGTTCTGAAAGGAGAAAAAATGGAAGATATTTATATTTCTAAGAAAAAACGGCAACCGGACGAGATTGATTTCGTTTTTTTGGACGAGCCATCCTCCCCGATGCCTGAACCTCCCGAAGAAGAAAAGCCGAAAAAGAAGAAAAAGCACCGTTTTCTGAAATTTATCGCATCCGTGCTTGTTATTGCGTTTGCTTTTTTATCCGTTTTCATTTTTGTTTTTGCATCCATGTCGGGATACACAAGAAATGACCTTGAATCAAATAAATACGTTTCTTCGCTTGAGCTCAAAAACAGCCCCCTAATTTCAAACATACTTCTTCTCGGCGTTGACGGAAAGGCGGAATCATCTTCACGCTCGGATTCGATGATACTCGTTTCCGTTGACTTTGCACACATGAAGATAAAGCTCACATCTTTTCTTCGTGACAGCTGGGTTGAAATTCCTTCAAAAGGCAAAAAAGCAAAGCTGAACTCCGCTTGTTCATCGGGCGGTCCTCAGCTTGTTGTTGATACCATCGAATATAATTTCGGCATTGACATCGACCATTACATTATGGTTGACTTTGATATGTTCACACAGATAATAGATTCCCTCGGCGGTGTTACGGTTGAGGTTACGAAAAAAGAGGCAGATTTCATCAACAGAACTACAAGACAGAAGATTAAAAGCGGTGAAAGTGTTACTCTCAACGGTGAAGAAGCTCTTGTTTATTGCAGAATAAGAAAGCTTGATTCCGATTATATGAGAACATACAGACAGAGAAAAGTTATTTCCGCTTTGATAAATCAAGCAAAAAACGCAGGAGTTTCAGCACTTATTGAAACAATGAACAATGTTTTTCCGCTTATTCAGACAGATATGTCCGCACTTGAAATAACGGGCCTTGCATACAAGGCAGGTACAGGCATTCTCGCGTTTGACATTGAACAGAACTGCGTTCCGATTGATGAGCATATGGAGGTCGGTACAAAGAACGGTCAATGGGTTGAAATAGTCGACATTGATGCTGCAAGAGAATATCTGTGCGATTATATTTATACAAACAAAATAAAAATTGAGGAAGATTAAAATGGATATCGGTTTCAGAAAATTTGAAGAAAAAGACAGAGACATTTTCTTTGCCATGGTTAAAAAATTCTATGCTCCCCCTGCCGTGCTTCATTTTCCTTCGGACGAGGTTATGATGTCAAGCTTTGATGCCGCACTTGAAATCCCTGAGCTCGTGAAAGGTTACATTTTTGACTGTGACGGTAAAGCGGCAGGATATGCCGTTGTTTCAATGAAATTTGAAACGGAAGTGGGTGGAATGGCAGCATGGATTGAAGAGCTTTTCGTTGAAGAAGAATTCCGTTCCAAAGGCATAGGAAGTCAATTTTTTGAACATCTGAAAAAAGAACTTTCAGGCAAAATAAAAAGAATCCGTCTTGAAGTCGGAGATGAAAATGACGGTGCCAAACAACTCTATAAGCGGCTCGGCTTTGAGATGCTTGATTACCGTCAGATGGTTATTGATAAAGATTTTTAAAGATAAAACACGGGAATTCCAAATATAAATTTAACCGGTTTCACATAAGTGAGTCTCGGTGAATCCGAAAAGTTTTCGGTCGGTGTTGCGTGATACACCATTATTATTTCACCGCTTTCACGGTAAACAAAACTGCAATGGCCTGCGTTCCATATATTCTTTTTCGGTTGATTGCCCATAACCTTTATCATGCTTTTTGACCATGATTTGTTATCCATGGGATTCTTGCCGTTAAGAGTGAGAAGACCGAGAGCATAGCCGCCCGAACTGTAGCCGCTTGCAGAATAAACGATGTAAATATCCTCGCCGTTATACAATACGGCGGGGCCTTCGTTTACCCACCAGCCCGTTTTCTCCCAACCGTATTCGGGTTCGGACAGCATTACCGCATTGTTTTTTCCGTTTTCATCGGTTTTAAGCGTGTAAGGATTTTCCATTTCGGAAATAAATATACATTGATGAGCGATATTGACATAAGCGGAACAAACATAATAAAGTCTGCCGTCTTTCTGAAGATACGTGCCGTCAATATTATTAAGCCCGTCGGGTGCAAGAATGTTTTTGAACTCATATTCGCCGAAAATATTATCCGTTTTGCTTTCAAGCACAAAACCGTAGCGGTAATAATCACCGTTTTCTTCGTATTCTTCCGCATACGGCATAGCACCTTTTCCCACGGCGTTCTTATCAAAAAGCGCACATGAAACGATATACCATTTCTCACCGATTTTGTGAATTTCAGGTGCCCAGATATCGCCCGCAATTCCGTCATTTCCTGACCAATAAACGGTTTTCTTTTCAATAACCGTTGTATCATTGATTCCGTTGATTCTGCTGATATCTATTCCGCCGCCGGTTGTGTAAGTATAATAACAACCGCTTTCATCTTCAACAATAAAAGGGTCTCCGCCATGTTCATTGTCAACGGGAACATCATATTGCGATGTCCCTATACCGAAAAACGACTGCAAAAACATCGCAACGGTCACTGCAAGAGTAACAAAAAACTGCATAATTTTTCCTCCTATATCTCATCGCAGATTTCATATATAAATTCCATCGGAATAACAGTACCGTCACTCATTGTAATTTCACGTTTAAGAATGTCGGCTTTTTTCAGATATCCCGTAACGGTTACATATGCACCGCCGTCTTTTTTCTCATCGGGTCTGAACCATGTGACGGCTATTTCTGTCTTTTTTTCAATGTTATCAATAAGCGTACGGATTTTTGCATCAATAATCTGCTTTTCATCTTCATCAAGCTCGATAAAAATATCGGTGAGTCTTGCGGTTTCGTCAAGTGCCGCTTCGTGACCCGTCAAAGCCGCAAACGGGCTGAACTGCGCTGCACGGTCAATCATTGACATATGCGGTCTTGTTTCAGACACATGATGAGGCAGATTTATTATTTCTTTATATCGTTCGTTCATATCAGGCTTTGTGACCTCCGATTTGTTTGTTGCGGTCTTTTGCCGTTGCGCCTTCTTTATAATTCATGCCTTTGAGAATTGCATTTTTTCCGTATTTATGCTTTATCTCAATCAAGGCATCCTGCATTCTGCGTTCACGTTCAAGCGAAGCTTCAAGCTCCGCTTTTTTTCGTTCTTTTTCTTCAAAATTTTCAAAAAAACTGAGCTGTTCGGGTTCTTCATTATTTGAAATATCGCATTCACGGATAACATCGCAAGCGGTAAGGTTTATTCTTCGGACAAGAAGATTTTTGTCAACAACTTTCTCATAAAGTTCGGTTACGGCATCGGTAATCAGACGGGTTGAAGAGGTTTGTCTGCCTATATTTGCAGTGCCTCTTGCGTGCTTCGGCACTTCCCTGCCGTAAAAGTCGGTTTTTATTTCGCCGGAATACGCTTTCCTTCTGCCGATATCCGTAAGATTTTCAATATCATATCCGATAACAAGCACAAGACGGCTTGTTACAAGTTTCTTTTCAACAAGGTCAAGAGAAAGATTATCCGCCATTTCTTTTGTTATGAGCTTTGCTTTTTCAAAAGTATAGGGCATCTGCAAAACCTGACCCGTGCTTATGCTGTTGGTTTGCGGCTTATATGATTTTATTTCGGCTATAGTGCATGGTTCCCATCCCCATGCATGGTCAATGAGAAGCTCGGCGTTTATACCGAAAAGCCGATAAAGCAAATCTTCATTTTTGATTGAACACAGAGCAACATCGCCCATGGTCAGCATCCCGTGTTTTTCAAGCTTTTCGGATATTCCCCTGCCGACTCTCCAGAAATCGGTCAGCGGTCTGTGGTCCCAGAGTTTTTCTCTGTAGCTCATTTCATCAAGCTCGGCTATTCTAACACCGTCTTTATCGGCAGGAATATGCTTTGCCGTTATATCCATTGCAACCTTGCAAAGATAAAGATTTGTGCCTATGCCTGCCGTTGCGGTAACACCCGTTTCGGCAAGCACTTCTTTTATGAGCATTCTCGTAAAATC
>JAZSNQ010000110.1:0-3731 GCA_045536515.1 Acutalibacteraceae bacterium
TCTGTGACTTATAAAGTAAAGAATTACAGAATGCATATTGATTGAGGTAAACGGAATAAACCGAACATTCACAAAGCAAGAATTTTGGCGATGAGTGAACAGTAATAAGACCGATAATGCCCGAAACACCGTGAAGTCTGAAATCAAGCTGTATCAACAGTAATATTCCGATATGCTTTTAATGATTTGTTGACAGTGAAATCAACCCGTGATATGATAGAACCGTTAAAACAGAAATAACAAACTGAATAAATTACGGTTCAGCGTATATTTATATTTTATGTTAAGAAGGTAAAAATATGGAAAAACTTGACTCGCTGCAAATCATTTTTATAAGACATGCCGAAACAAATTATACCGACATCGGTGACCGCGATCCGAGTGACGGAGAACTCACCCCGAACGGTGAACTGCAGTGTGCCGATTTAGGTGAAAAGCTTAAAGATTTACCGATTGATGCATATATTACGAGTTCTTTGCTGCGCAGTTTTAAAACTGCTGTCGGTGTCTGCAGTGCAAAGTCCGACAAGCCTTTGCTTGAAATCTGTCCCGAACTTGTTGAGTGCGGATGCACGCCGGGCTATTACGGATGCAGTGAAGAGTATCTTCAGAGATATTATAAAAACACAAAGATGTGTGAGAAGCTTTACGGAACAGAAAAATATGAATTCGGATGTGAAGCATTTGAAGATAATGTTATTCGTGCAGAAAAGGTGATTTCCTACATCAAAAACAGATTTACATACGGTGACCGTGTTGCGGTTTTCAGCCATCACGGATTTCTTGAATATCTTATTCCCACAGCTTTGGGGGTTAAACCGCATATATTCAGGTTTTCTCTCGATAACACTTCTGCCACAGTTGTCGAATTTTGCCGCGACGGCAACGCAGTGCTTCGTTGCGTTAACAAATAGCGTAATAAACAAATTCCGATTTGTTGATTAGACGGCTGCAGATAAACAACAAAATTTTTTACAATAAGCAAAAAGCCTTGAAACGCTTGATATATAAGCGTTTCAAGGCTTTCAACAATGGGACGATTGTTAATAACGGGTTTATTGATTTAAAAACTTTCCGCAGTACCACCCAATCACACCGTCTTTTTTTACAATACACCCTTTTGAGTTTTGGGAAATTATCGACAGCATGTCTCCTTTTTTCACAGGCAGAAGATAATCGGTATAGTCAAAGGATTCCGTATCATTCCTAAGATAGGAATTTGGAATGTGTAATTTGCGACCGCTTTTTATATGCGCAGCGTTCTCAAGCAGTATGCCGACAGCGGTGTCCGAGTAGTCGATTGGGAAAGCGGTTACAGTCAGAGGATTGATACCGCAGTCCGCCGCAACATCATGGACGGTCTGCGGCAGTTAAAGAACGAAACGCAGAAACAGCTCGGTGAGGAATTCGGCGCTGACGGTTACGAAATATCCGCTCATGCGAATCCTGCACCCGATCATGCGCATATTCAGGGCAGACAGTATTCCTTTGAGGAATTTGAAGCACTCAACAACCGCCTTGACCGTAAAATCGGCACTCTCAACTGTTATCACACCGTAACCGCAATCATTCTCGGCATTTCCCGCCCGGTCTACACCGAAGAACAGCTTCGGGAAATGAACCGAAAAAGCAACACAGAAAAAATCGACATTGACGGCAAGAAATACACCCGATACGAATGCACTCAACTGCAAAGGCAGATTGAAACCAAAATCCGCAAGCTGAAAGACCGAAAAGAGATTCTGAAAGCGGCAGGTGATGATATCGGAGTCCGTGAATGCAACCGTAAAATAAGACTGCTGAAAGAGAAATATAGTGAAATAACTCAGAAGGCAGGACTTGATACACATTATGACCGTATGAGCGTGGTGAGATCAACAAACGCTGCAAGCGAGGCAATAAAAAATACATTTAAGCCCACATACTACAATCCAAAATATAGTTATAAAATTACACTTAGTGGTTATTCTGACGAGGTAAACAACGGATTATCAAAGGCTGCTCATGATGTTGCAAAAAAAGGAAGCCAAGCCAGAAAAGAGCATTTAAACCTTGTTAACCTCAATAACGGTGAAATTTCATATACCGAAATCGGAGATGAAAGTTCTGTTGGATATGCTGAACTATGGAAACATTTAAAATCACATCCCAATGAATCGTTTGCTTTTGTTCATAACCATAACAATGATACTTTCTTCTCTGAAACGGATATGCGAACCTTGTTGACAAATAAGCAAATTCCTGTTATGATAGCAGTAAGAAACGATGCTGTTATTTATGTTGCAGAAAGAACCAATATGCTGCCAAATGTAGCATATTATAACAACCTCTACTCTTCTGATTTAGAAGAAATCAACAGATTATCACGAACCGGAAAAATCACTCCGGCTGAAAGAACTGTTTTGGTAGCAGAAACAATCGTTAACAACCTTTTACGAGACTATACGAAAGGACTTATAGAAATCGATGGCAGAAAAATATGATTGGGCTCCTCCACAGTTAAAGGAACAACCTTTTTGGCGTGAGGGGATGTCTGTTGAGGAATATGATAAAGAACGAGAGTATTTAAACACTCATCTTAATGAGCTTTACAATGGCACATATCAACCATTATGGAAACAAAAGCATTAAACCACCTGCTGTGTGTAGGTGGTTTTTTCATACCCACAATTCAATAACTAAAGCCGATTTTGACGTTATGCGTTAATCTCGGCTTTTTTTATACCCATTTCACCCCCGCCGAGGGTATATCCGGCTTACTTTCAACTGCAGACAGAGCAGTATAAAAATCATGTAGAAAGGAAAACAGTATGAAAGACATTTACACCATTCTCGGAGAAATCGGATTAACCGTTCCCGAGGAAAAGAAAACCGCATTCGATACCGCAGTCCGTGAGAATTATAAAACGGTATCGGAGCATGACAAGGTTGTCAGAGCCCGTGATGAATATAAGTCACAGCTTGACACCGCAAACAACACCATTTCCGAGCTTGAAAAGAACAAGGGCGATGTTGCCTCTCTTCAGTCACAAATCGACACCTACAAGCAGGAAAAGGCAGACCGTGAAAAAGCCGAGCTTCGACATCTGAAAAACAGCGTATGTTCAAACAAAGCATATCTGCTCAAAAGCGAATTGAAGATTCTTTATGCAGAATTAAAAGATGCAAAGGAAACTGCAGAATATCTTAAAACATATTATGAACCCCATAAAGGAAAGAGAGAGCTTATAACATATAAATAAAAACTTACGGGCAGGTGAAATTCCTGCCCGTTTTTTCATTTACTTCTGAAATTTGTGAGTAACTAAAATAAAAGAAGTTAAATTTTATTTAAACAACTCAAATCTAAAACAAAGAAATCAAATTTCATTTATAACTATGTTAAATTCGGCAGTTTTAACGTAGTTAATCAAGTTACCGTCAAGTAAAATTTTAAAGTATTTTAATGTACTTTAGAGTAGAAAAAACATCATATTTTTTGACTTGCATCTGACTTGCATAATCGGTTTTTTGCAAAAATTATATCCAAATAACTAAAGTAAACAAAAATTTTATCAACAATCAAAAAGCCCCGAAACGCTTGCTATATAAGCGTTTCAAGGCTTTCAACACTGGCCCGCCCGAAGGGATTTGAACCCCCGTTCTTCAGAATCGGAATCTGCTGCGTTATCCAACTGCGCCACGGGCGGATGTATGGATTTCGGGCGACCACTCAGGGTCGCCCCTACACA
>JAZSNQ010000279.1:0-2875 GCA_045536515.1 Acutalibacteraceae bacterium
ACTGACATCTCTTGTTATTGACGGATTTTCGCTCTTACGGGCGATTTTATCAATCTCGTCAACATAAATAATGCCTCTTTCGGCTCTTTCTATATCAAAATCGGCCGCCTGAATAATTCTGAGAAGAATATTCTCAACATCTTCGCCGACATAGCCTGCCTCTGTGAGAGTTGTTGCGTCTGCGATTGCAAAAGGCACATCAAGAATCTTTGCGAGAGTCTGTGCAAGCATGGTTTTGCCTACACCCGTGGGACCGAGAAGAAGAATGTTGCTCTTCTGAATCTCAACATCGGAGATACCCTTGCTCTCAATTCTTTTATAATGGTTATAAACCGCAACGCTGAGCGCAATTTTTGCCGCATCCTGACCGATAACGTATTCGTCAAGCTTTGCCTTGATTTCAACAGGTTTCGGAAGGGTAGCCAAATCAGCAGAACGGCGTTTTTTATAAGAAGGTTCGGATTCGATTATTGAACAGCAAAGGTCGATACATTCATTGCAGATATATACATTGGGTCCTGCGATAAGCTTATCAACCTGATCCTGCGTTTTATAGCAAAACGAACATGAAACCTTCTTTTCGTCATCTCTGGGCATAGTTTGCCTCCTATGGGATTTACTAAAATATAATTGACTGTTGAGAAATGATGACGGATGGCATTTTTCTCGCATGAAGGCGTATAGTGTATACGTCGATTGCGAAAAATTGTCAAACAAACATAATATTATTGCGGTTTGTGTTCCGTCGCATTTATCGGCAGTCACACCTTATCTGTGTGCAATTACCTTATCAACAAGACCGTACTCCATAGCCTCCTGAGCTGTGAGATAGTTGTCTCTTTCGGTGTCTCTTGCAATTTCCTCAATGCTTCTGCCGGTATTTTCTGCAAGAATTCTGTTGAGCTTTTCTCTTGTCTTGAGAATGTGGTCTGCAACAATCTTGATTTCGGTTGCCTGACCTCTTGCACCGCCGAGAGGCTGATGAATCATGATTTCACTGTTGGGAAGAGCAAATCTCTTGCCCTTTGCACCCGATGAAAGCAGGAATGCACCCATTGATGCAGCCATGCCCATGCAGATTGTTGAAACATCGCATTTGATATACTGCATTGTGTCGTAAATCGCCATACCTGCGGTAACCGAGCCGCCGGGGCTGTTGATATAAAGGCTGATATCCTTATCGGGGTCCTGACCTTCAAGGAAAAGAAGCTGAGCAACAACGATGCTTGCGGTTGTGTCGTTTACCTCGTCGGAGAGAACGATAATTCTGTCGTTAAGAAGGCGGGAAAAAATGTCATAAGAACGCTCGCCTCGGTTTGTCTGTTCAACAACATAGGGTACTAATGCCATAATATTTCAATCCTTTCTCCGCATTGTTAATAAATGAAAAACCGGCAATTAAACCGGTTTTTCGTTAAACTCATAATTAAGTATAGTAAAAAAATCCCTGACTTATTCAACCAAAGAATTATTCAGCTGCTTCTTCTTTCTTTTCAGCGGCTTTCTTTGTTGTTTTCTTTGCTGCAGGCTTCTTTGCGGGCTTTTCTTCAGCTTCGCCTTCTTCCTTCTTTTCGGCAGCCTTCTTTGTTGTCTTCTTTGCTGCGGGCTTCTTTGCCTTTGCAGAGTCGATAACAAACTTCAAAGCATCCTGTCTTGCAATTTCAGCTGAAATTGTTTCTGCGGGAACAAGCTCCTTAATCTTTTCAACATCAAGCTGATACATTTCAGCCATCTTTGAATATTCTTCTTCAATCTTTTCGTCGGTTGCCTTGAGACCTTCAAGCTCGATAATCTTTTCAACTGCAAGCTCAATCTTAACGTCTGCAACTGCACGTTCTCTCATCTGACCTTCAAATGTAGCCATATCCATACCCATATACATGAGATATGTGTTGAGGTCAATACCCTGCTGACCGACTCTCTGTGCAAAGGAATCAATGTTTTCCTTAGCTTTGTTTTCATACATGCATTCAGGAATTTCGCCTTCAACGTTCTGAGTAAGAGCGTCGATAACTGCATCTTCAAATGCGTGCTGAGCGCTTTCCTGCTTTCTCTTGAGCATATCGTCTTCGATACCCTTCTTGAGTTCGGCAACTGTTTCGTATTCGCCCATATCCTTTGCAAATTCGTCATCAAGCTCGGGAAGCTCCTTAACCTTGATTTCGTGGAGCTTAATCTTGAATACTGCTGCCTTTGAAGCAAGCTCGGGGGCGTATGCTTCGGGGAAGGTAACGTTTACGTCAAATTCTTCGCCGATTGAGTGACCGATAATCTGCTCTTCAAAACCGGGAATGAATGAACCTGAACCGATTGTGAGTTCATACTTTTCTGCCTTGCCGCCGTCGAATGCTGTGCCGTCAACAAAGCCTTCAAAGTCGATAACCGTGATATCGCCGTCTTTAACTGCTCTGTCATCAACGTTAACGATTCTTGCGCCTCTGTCAAGCATATGCTCGATTTCGTGGTCGATTTCTTCTTCAGTAACCTTAACCTCTGCCTTTTCTGCTGTAAGACCCTTATAAGCCTTGAGAGTGATTTCAGGCTTAACCGTTACGTTGAATGACATAACAACGCCTTCTTCTTTGCTCATTGTCTTAACGTCGAAGTCACGGGGCTGGTCAACGGGGTTGATGCCTGCTTCTTCATAAGCAGCCTGAACTGTTGCGGGGAAAACGATGTCAAGTGCATCTTCAAAGAAAACTTCCTGGCCGTAGAGCTTCTCAATCATCATGAGAGGAGCCTTGCCCTTACGGAAACCGGGAATCTGAATTGACTTTCTCTGCTTGAGATAAGCCTGCTGAATAGCAGCTTTGAAATCTTCTGCTGAAACAGCGATTTCAACTGCATATGTGTTGGTTTCTGTTTTGTTAGCTGA
>JAZSNQ010000231.1:0-2592 GCA_045536515.1 Acutalibacteraceae bacterium
AATACGGAGAGAACGATGGGAATGAGAATACCGAATGTACCCCAAGATGTACCTGTTGCAAATGAAAGACCAACAGCAATTACGAAGATGATTGCGGGAAGAAGAGCCTGGAAGCCTGCAGCACTGCCTTCGATAAGCTGAGAAATGAAAATCTTAGCACCGAGGGAGTCAGTCATAGCTTTAAGAGTCCAAGCGCAAGCAAGAATCATAATAGCAGGAACCATTGCCTTGAAGCCTTCGGGAAGAGATTCCATAATCTGTTTGAAGGAAAGAACTCTTCTGAGAAGATAGAAAACAACAGTAATAAGGATTGCTACAAAAGCACCGTATGCAAGACCAACGGAAGCGTCGGAATTAGAGAATGCATCAACAAAGCTTTCACCGCTGAAGAAGCCACCGGAGTAAATCATACCGATAACACAGCTGATGATAAGAATAACAATGGGAACGATAAGGTCACAAACTCTGCCTTTTTCGTTAACTGCCATTTCTTCAACAGCCTGTTTTGTACCGCTTGTGAAAAGGTCGCCTGTTTCTTTTGCATTCTTTTCGTGCTTTTTCATAGGACCAAAGTCAAGACCTGTAACAGCAAGGAAAATCATCATTGCAATTGTAAGAAGTGCATAGAAGTTGTAGGGAATAGCTTTAATGAAAAGAGCGATTCCGTTTTCTGCACCCGCGCTGTTTGCAAAACCTGCAACTGCTGCTGCCCAGGAAGAAATGGGAGCGATGATACAAACAGGAGCTGCTGTTGCATCAATGAGGTAGGAGAGCTTTGCACGGGAAATCTTGTGGCCATCTGTAACGGGGCGCATAACTGAACCAACTGTGAGGCAGTTGAAATAGTCGTCGATGAAAATAAGAACACCGAGAGCAATTGTTGCAAGCTGTGCACCAACTCTTGATTTGATGTGAGCGGTTGCCCATCTTCCGAATGCTGCGGAACCGCCTGCTTTGTTCATCATTGCAACGAGTGCACCGAGAAGAATAAGGAATATGAGAATACCCATATTGTAGGAATCTGCAACGTTTGCAATAAAGCCGTCGCTCATAACGTGCACGAGAGTTCCTTCGAAATTACCGCCTGCATAAATTGCACCGCCAACGATAATACCGATAACAAGTGAGGAATAAACCTCTTTTGTTATAAGAGCAAGAACGATAGCAATAATGGGAGAAAGCAATGCCCAGAAGGTTGCATACTGGGGAATGGACTCACGAACCTTGTTGATTGCAGTATCAACGTTTGTTTCGAAATTGGGGTCTGCTTCAAGGTTGTCAGCGTAGCTGTCAACATAAGCTTGAGCTGCTTCACCGTCGGAGAGGTCATATTCTGTTTCCCCGACTGTGATAATTGTGGATTCTGTTGCACCGATAGTTAAAACGGCTGCATCCTCATCCGCTGTTGCAGAGCAAATTGTGCCGAGAGTGAACATGAAAATGCACATAATAAGCACCGCAAAAAATCTGCGTTTTCTTTGGTTTTTCATTAAAACCATCCTTTCCGTATTTACCTATAAATACAGAATAATTGTATATTGTATGTCACATTTTGTCAATAAATGTTTTATATTTAACATTTGGCATTTTCACCGAATATTTAAAGGAAAATTTTACTTTATAACTGATTGAAATCATTTTTATTTGTGATATACTGTTAAATGAAATAATCTGTGTTGCAAAACGCAGTTGAAAGGATGATTTATTATGGCAGAGAACAGATTTCTCGGCGAATATCCCGTAATCGGTATTCGACCCACTATTGATGGCAGACGCGGACCTCTTAAAGTTCGTGAATCTCTTGAAGATCAGGTTATGGGTATGGCTAAATCCGCCGCAGACCTTTTCACAAAAAATCTTAAATATTCCAACGGCGAGCCCGTAAAGGTTGTTATTGCTGACACAACTATCGGTCGTGTTGCAGAAGCAGCAGCTTGCGCAGAAAAATTCCGCAAGGAAGGTGTACAGATTACTCTCACAGTTACTGCTTGCTGGTGCTACGGTTCAGAAACAATGGATATGGACCCCTCAACAATCAAGGGTGTATGGGGCTTTAATGCAACAGAGCGCCCCGGTGCTGTTTATCTTGCATCAGTTCTTGCCGCTCACGCTCAGAAGGGTCTTCCCGCATTCGGCATCTATGGTAAAGATGTTCAGGATGCAGACGATACATCAGTTCCTGCTGATGTTCAGGAGAAGCTTCTCCGTTTTGGTAGAGCTGCAGTTGCTGCCGCTACAATGAAAGGCAAATCATATCTTCAGATTGGTTCAATCTGTATGGGTATCGCAGGCTCTTCAATTGATACAGATTTCTTCGAAGAATATCTTGGTATGCGTGTTGAATCCGTTGACGAGGTTGAAGTTATTCGTCGAATGGAAGAAGGCATCTACGACGAAGAAGAATACAAGAGAGCATATAAATGGGTTAAGGAAAACTGCAAGGAAGGCTTTGATAAGAACCCCGAGTTCGTAAGAAAGAGCGATGAGCAGAAGGAAAAAGACTGGGAATTCACAGTTAAGATGATGTGCATCATAAAAGACCTTATGAACGGTAACAAGAATCTTCCCGAAGGCAGAGAGGAAGAAATGGTT
>JAZSNQ010000109.1:0-8478 GCA_045536515.1 Acutalibacteraceae bacterium
CTTCAAAATCCTCTTTGGTCTTGCAAAGGCAATATAATCGCAATTCAATGAAAAATCGCTGCTCTTCCGGGAGCAGGGATTTTTGCTTTTCAAAACAGGAATTGCAGGGCGGGGGCTTGCTCCCGCCGTCTTATTTTTAAAAATATGCTTGTTTATTCGATATAAAATGATATAATTAAAATATAAAAATGCAGGCTGCTGTTCTGGCTTCCTCTGACGAGGAAGCTGTCCGTAGGACTGAAGGAGAGAAGATTTTGCGTGGATTTATTGAATTATAATAGGTCGTAATGTTCTCTCCCTCCGTCTTTTGCTTCGCAAAATCCAGCTCCCTCGTCAGAGGGAGGCAGTGAAAATTCTGCAAGACGAACAAATCTGTGTTGAATTGCAATAAGGCAATCGTTAGCAAAGGGGAAAGAATATGATAACAAAAACCAAGCTTTCATCAAAGAGAATTTATGATTTTTACACGGAACTCGAAAAATACGGCATTGAAAATCACGGTCTGATTATTGAGCAGGGCGGCGAAATCCTCTTTGAGGAATATGCATATCCGTATGCCGCCGATATGCCGCACACTCTTTTTTCTGTAACAAAATCAATCGTTGCAACGGCGGCAGGCTTTGCAATTGACGAGGGTCTGTTCTCTCTTGACACAAAAATTCTGTCCCTTTTCCCCGAATATGAGCATTGTGAAAGCACCGAATGGGATAGTGTGACCGTCAGAAGCGTTCTCACCATGCAAAGCAACAAGGAATTTACATTTCTTCAAGATATGACGGGCAATTATGCTGAGATGTTCATGAAAGCCCCGTTCAGAAAAGAAAAAGGCTTTTTATACAGCAACAACGATGCTCATATGGTTGCGGCAATTGTTGCCAAAACGGCAGGAATGAATCTTGTTGACTATCTGACACCCCGACTTTTTCAGCCTCTCGGAATCAATCCTCCCGCATGGGAAACAAACTCAATCGGTGAATGCATAGGCGGCACGGGTGCATATCTTACTCTGCGTGACCTTGTCAGAATCTGCCGTTGCTATGCCGACGGCGGTGTGTATAACGGAAAGCAGATTATCCCCGAATGGTGGACAAGAGAAGCAACCAAAAGACAGGTTGAGCTGCCGGGCAGAGAAAACGAAGACGGCTACGGCTATCTTTTCTGGATTGACGGCGAAACCTTCAGCATGAACGGTATGTTCGGTCAGCAGATTACATATATTCCGAAATATGACGCCGTTATCGGAAGCCTCAACAGCGTTGTGGGCGATGATATGCATAATCAGCTCATCAAAAACTTTCTTCCGCTTGCTTTTGATGAAGAATCAACTGCCGGGTCGGATGAAATGCTCCGTGACTATCTTGAAAACAGAGGCGAAAAAATCCCCGATTGCGGTCCGCTTCCCCCGATTCCCACGGGCAAAACGTTTTATATAACTCCCGCTTCCGATGCCCTTGCAAAATTCATGTTCCCCGCAAGCCTCATTCCCCGTTCGGTGACGTCAAGCTTTGCAAAACGTCCGAAGAAAAATCTTGACTGTGTTTCGTTTGAGCTTGACAAAAATGTGCTTCACATAAGCTGGTTTGAGGAAGAGGATAAGGTTGTTGTTGACTGCGGTCTTGACGGAAAACCCCGAATTTCTCATTGTTCGATAAAGGGTTATCCCTACACGGTGTGGGCATATGCATACGCAAGAAAAAATATTGTTCATGCGGTCGTGAAGCCCCTCAACACCCTTGCTACTCAAAGAATGACCTTTGAATTTTCGGACGGCACAATGAAAATGTCAATGAAAGGCACTCCGGATTTCAAGGAATTCATTGCAAAAAATGCAGAGCAGAGTGAATTTTACAGAAAAACGAGCGAGAAACTGCCCTTCATTTCAAAAGGACTTGATTTTGCACTCTCAACAGTTGAAATGCCAATGATATTTAAAAAGAGGTAAAGATATGAACAAGTGGAATTTTTATACTTCAAACGAAATAAAACCCCTCGGCTGGCTTAAAAAACAGCTTGAGATTCAGGCGGAGGGTCTCAGCGGAAATCTTGACAAAATCTGGAACGACATCAAAAACAGTGCATGGATTGGCGGAGATAAGGAAGGCTGGGAAAGAGTGCCTTATTGGCTCGACGGCTTTATTCCTCTTGCATATCTTCTCGAAAATGAGGACATGATTGCGAGAGCGAAGAAATATATCGATGCGATTATTTCTTATCAGAAGCCCGACGGCTGGATTTGTCCCTGCAAGGATGAGGACAGAAAAATCTATGATACATGGGCGGTTCAGCTCATAACAAAAACGCTGACGGTTTATTATCAATGCTCAAATGACGAGAGAATCCCCGATGTTATTTACAGAACGCTTAAAAACTACTATGAAATGCTGAAAAACGGCGAAATAAAGCTCTTTGACTGGGGCAACGCAAGATGGTTTGAGTGCTTCATTGCGATAAATTTCCTCTATGAAAGATGCGGTGAAGAGTGGCTCAAAGACCTTGCAAAAATTCTCAAAGAGCAAGGCATGGATTATAATGAGGTAACACCTCTGTGGGAAAGACCTCTCAACCGCTGGAGATTCGATACCCATATCGTTAATATCGGAATGATGCTCAAAAGCGAGGCTGTTTCATGCGGTATTCTCGGCGAGGAATATACGGATAATGCCGAAAAACTCCATGAAATCCTTAAGAAATATAACGGCACTCCAGTGGGACTTTTCACAGGTGACGAATGTCTTTCCGGCTTAAGTCCGATTCAAGGCACAGAGCTTTGCGCCGTTGCGGAACAGATGTATTCCTATGAAATCCTCTATGCCTTCACGGGCGATAAAAAATGGGCGGAAAGGCTTGAAGTTCTTGCCTTCAACGCACTTCCCGCAACCATCAGCGACGATATGTGGACTCATCAGTATGACCAGATGAGCAACCAGATTGCCTGCATAAAATTCCCCGGAAAGCCGATTTTCAGAACCAATTGGCAGGAGTCACACCTTTTCGGTCTTGAACCGAATTACGGCTGCTGCACGGCAAACTTCAATCAGGCATGGCCCAAATTCGCGCTTTCCGCATTTATGCATGACGGCGACACCGTTATAAATGCTGTTCCCGTTCCGAGTGAGCTTAAAACAGATGATAAATATATCTGTATCGAAACCGAATATCCGTTTAAGAATACATTTAAATATACAGTAAAAGCCGAAAACGGATTTACATTTAAAATCCGCATTCCGTCATTTGCCGAAAATCTTACCGTCAACGGCGAAAAAGCAAGCGGAAATATGCTTTCGTTTGATATCGGTGCGGGCGAAGAAAAGGAAATCGTTATCGGATTTGATACTGTGCCTTATTTTGAAAAGCGACCCCATGACCTCAACACCGTGAAATGCGGCTCGCTTGTTTTCTCCGTTCCCGTTAAATTTGAAAAGAATATGCTCGAATATGAGCGTGACGGCGTTGAAAGAAAGTTCCCCTACTGCGATTATGAGCTTATTCCCGTTTCGGACTGGAACTATGCCTATTGCGAAAATGCTCTTGAAATTCAGAGGGACGAGGTCGGAGATGTTCCGTTTTCTTCGGAAAAACCGCCGGTTACGGTTAAGGCAGCAGTTAAAAAGATTGACTGGGGATATGAGGACGGCTATGATACCGTCTGCGCAAAAATCCCCGAATCAAGAGAAGCGATAAGCGAGGCAAAAGAAATTCTGCTTTATCCCTACGGCTGTGCAAAGCTCCGCATGACGGAGATGCCCATCATATAAAAAACACGGGGCTGTACTTATATGGTACAGTCCCGTGTTTTTATCTTTCAGATTATTTCTTTTCTGCTGCGAGGAATTTGTAAACGAGTGCTGCAAGAACACCGCCGACAAGGGGAGCAACGATGAATACCCATACGCATGAAAGAGCATCGCCGCCGAGAAGAATTGCGGGGCCGAAGCTTCTTGCGGGGTTAACGGAAGTGCCTGTGAAGGAAATTCCGAGGATGTGAACGAGAGTGAGTGTGAGACCGATTACGATGCCTGCAACGGATGAATTTTCAACCTTTGAGGTAACACCGAGAATTGCGATAACGAAAACGAAAGTGAGGATGATTTCAACAAGGATTGAAAGACCGATGCTGTCATTGTAAAGTGCATTTGCACCGAGACCGCTTTCCTTGCCCACAAGAGCCATAAGAACCGCTGCGCCTGCTGTTGCGCCCGCAAACTGAGCGACGATGTAGCCGATGAAATCTGCGATTGAGAGCTTGCCGCTGACGAGCATTGCGATTGAAACTGCGGGGTTGATGTGGCAGCCTGAAACGTTGCCGATTGAGTATGCCATTGCAACGATAACAAGACCGAATGCAAGAGCCGTGAGAAGATAGCCTGTTCCGTTTTCAGCCGAGCAGCCTACAACGGCGGCTGTGCCGCAGGCAAAGAGAACGAGAACGAAGGTGCCGATGAATTCTGCGATGTACTTTTTGATTGCTTGCATAAAGATACCTCCAAAAATTATTTATTCTTCGATAGCTTCAATGAGCTTATCAATTGCCATTTCGAGAAGACAGAAGGGAATGTTGAGAGGGGGAAGAAGGCGTACCTTCGTTTTTGCGCTCAGAACAAGAACTCCCTTTTCCATTGCCGATGCAATAACCGCCTTTGCAGGCTTTGTGCATTCAATGCCGAGCATAAGACCTTTGCCGCTTACGCTTTTAACGTTTTTGCACTGTGAAAGTCTGGAAATTATGTATTCGCTCTTTTCGTTTACTTCGTCAAGAAGCTCATCGGTAATTCTTGAAAGAATGCTGATTGCACCTGCACAACAGATGGGGTTACCGCCGAAGGTTGAACCGTGCGAGCCTGCGGTGAGAACATCCTGCACCTTCTCTCCGAGCATTGTGCATCCGAGGGGCAGACCGCCTGCGAGACCCTTTGCGGTTGAAACGATGTCGGGTGTGATGCCGTAGTTCATGTAGCCGTAAAGCTTGCCCGTTCTGCCGTTGCCCGTCTGAACCTCGTCGATGATAACGAGCATATTCTTCTCTTTTGCAATTTCGCAAACGCCCCTCACGAATTCCTCCGTCAGAGGAAGAACGCCGCCTTCGCCCTGGATTGTTTCCATCATGATTGCGGCGCAGTTGTTGTTTTCCGCAAGCTCCTTAACGGAGTCAAGATTGTTTGCTTCCGCATAAACAAAGCCTTCCGTGAATGGTCCGAAATCGGTGTGGAAATTATCCTGACCCGTTGCGGCAAGAGTTGTGATTGTTCTGCCGTGAAAGCTGTTTTTGAGGGTGATAATTGTTGAATTGCCCTCACCCTTATTCTTGAGTGCCCAGAGTCTTGCCGTCTTGATTGCGCATTCGTTTGCTTCAGCACCCGAGTTTGAAAAGAAAACCTTTTTCATTCCCGTTCTTTCGCAGAGCATTTCGGCAAGGTCTGCGCAGGGCTTTGTGTAGTAGAGATTTGAAGTGTGACCGAGAAGCGAAGCCTGAACGGTTATTGCTTCGAGCCATTCATCGTCGGCAGCACCGAAGGTGTTAACGGCAATACCGCTTCCGAGGTCGATATATTCTTTTTCGTTGTTGTCGTAGAGCAATGCACCGTTGCCTTCGCAAAGCTCAAGGGGGAAACGTGCATATGTGCCTGCGATATACTGTTTATCTTTTTCAATAATTGACATGATTATTTACCTCAACTCTGGACAAACATTGTGCCGAGACCTTCATCGGTAAGAATTTCGATGAGGAGTGAATGGGGCACTCTGCCGTCAATGATAAATACTTTTTTAACTCCTCTGCGGATAGCTTCGCGGCAGCATTCAATCTTGGGAATCATGCCGCCCGAGATAATTCCGTCATTGATAAGTTCGGGAATTTCGCTCACGGAAACCTTTGAAATGAGAGATGACGGGTCGTTGATATCGCGCAGGAGACCTGTGATATCGGTCATGGAAATAAAGCTTTCCGCACCGAGAATGCCTGCGATTTTTGCGGCGGCTGTGTCAGCATTGATGTTGTAAACATTGCCGTCATTGTCGCAGCCCGTTGTTGAAATAACGGGAACATAACCCATATTAAGCAAATCCGTGATGGGTTCGGGATTGATGTCGGTGATTTCACCCACAAAACCGAGTCTTTCGTCCTTCACCTCTGCGGTGATAAGGTGGTTATCTGCACCGCAAAGACCGATTGCCTTACAGCCGAGTCTGCCGAGAAGTGCAACAAGGCTCTTGTTGACCTTGCCTGCAAGCACCATCTGAACAATATCTGCGGTTTCCTTGTCGGTAACGCGAAGACCGTCAACAAATTCGCTCTTTTTGCCGATTTTGCCGAGCATATCGGTGATTTCGGGGCCGCCGCCGTGGACAAGAACAACCTTGATGCCGATTTGCGAAAGCAGAGCGATATCGCCCATAACCGCATCCTTGAGTTCTTCGTTAATCATGGCGTTGCCGCCGTATTTGATAACAACAATCTTGTCTGAATATTTCTGTATGTAGGGGAGAGCTTCAACAAGCACCTGACCCCTCATTGCGTTTGAAAGTTCCATTTTTATTACCTCTTAAGTTCTGTAATCGCCGTTGATTTTAACATAGTCATATGTAAGGTCGCAGCCCCATGCAGTTGCGGATGCATCGCCGCTGCCCAGTTCGATAAGCACCTGAATTTCTTTTTCGGTGAGAACTTCTTTTGCAATTTCCTCCGAAAAATCAATGCCTGCACCGTTTTTGCAGACCTCAACCGTACCTGCAGCCGATTTGAATGCAACGTCAACCTTGTTGACATCAACATCTGCTCCGCTGTAGCCTATTGCGCAGAGAACTCTGCCCCAGTTTGCGTCAGCACCGAACATTGCAGCCTTGAAAAGTGATGAGCAGATAACCGATTTTGAAACGGTGACTGCGGTTTCCTTTGAGTTTGCACCTGTTACGATGCATTCGAGAAGCTTTGTTGCGCCCTCGCCGTCGCCTGCAATCATGCGGCAAAGGTGAGTTGTAACGGCATTGAGTGCTTTGCAGAATTCATCAAATTCAGCACCCTCTGCGGTGATTTCTTCGTTTCCTGCCATGCCGTTTGCCATAACGGAAACCATGTCGTTTGTTGATGTGTCACCGTCAACGCTTACCATGTTGAACGAATCCTTGACATCCTCGCTGAGTGCTTTCCGGAGCATCTCGCTTGAAATTGCGCAGTCGGTGGTTACGAAAACGAGCATTGTTGCCATATTGGGATGAATCATGCCCGAACCCTTTGCGATACCGCCGATTCTGCATTCAACGCCTCCGATTTCAAATGAATATGAAACGATTTTTTCAACCGTATCGGTTGTCATGATAGCTGCTGCAGCATCGTCGCTTTCAGCCTTAAGCTCTTTTACAAGCGAGGGGATACCCTCTGCAATGGGAGTTATGTCGAGAGTCTGACCGATAACGCCCGTTGATGCAACGATTATATCATTTGCGGAAATGCCGAGCTCTTTTGAGATAAGAGCACACATCTCCTCGGCAATTTCAATTCCGTTTGCGTTGCAGGTGTTTGCGTTGCCGCTGTTGCAGATAACAGCCTGAGCACAGCCGTCGGCAACGTTATTTTTGGTAACGGTTATGGGTGCACCCTTAACGAGATTTGTTGTGTAAACACAAGCGGAATTAGCCTTTTTCTCGCTGAAAATGAGTGCAAGGTCCTTTTTGGTTTTATTTTTTCTTATACCGCAGTGAACTCCGCTTGCGGTAAAGCCTTTTGCGGCGCAGATGCCGCCCGAGATTTGTTTCATTCTTATGTATCCTTTCAATCAAAGGGACAACCCTGTTTTCGGGTCAATTCCCATGAGTATGTTCATGCATTCGATTGCCGCACCCGATGCACCTTTACCGAGGTTATCGTAGCGTGCAAGCAGTAAAATTCTTTCTTCGTTGCCCTGAACGAAAATCTGCATTCCGTCGTTACCGCTCATGCTTTCGGCGCAGAACATTGCATCGTCGCCGAGGTTTTCGGTGTATTTTACGAAATCCGAATTATATGAAGCCTTGTAAACATCTATTATATCACAGATACCCTTGCCATTGCAAAGGTTTTTTGAAAAAATCGGCACGGAAACTGCCATTCCGCTGTAAAAATCCGCAACGATGGGGCTGAACATGGGTGCATTTTCAATTCCCGTTATTGCTTTCATCTCTTTGAGATGCTTATGCTCCTGTGTGAGAGCATACTGACGGGGAGCGAAATATTTTGCGCCTCTTGAGCCGTTTTCATATTCGGCAATCATCTTTTTGCCGCCGCCGCTGTAGCCTGTGATTGAATGGCAGGTCAGCAGTGCGTCTGCAGGCAGAATGCCGGCTTTAACGAGCGGATAAACAAGAGCAATAAAGCCGCTTGCGTGGCAGCCGGGCACGGCAACACGCTTTGAAGCCCTGATTTTTTCAAGGTGCTGTTCAGAAAGCTCGGGGAAGCCGTAAGCCCAATCGGGCTCGGTGCGGTGAGCCGTTGAGGTGTCAATAACC
>JAZSNQ010000128.1:0-12167 GCA_045536515.1 Acutalibacteraceae bacterium
AATCTGTTTCAAGACCGTTGCTGACCCCTTCGTTGGTAAGATGTCATATTTCAAGGTTATTTCCGGCAAGATTACTCCCGACACACCTGCTTATAACGAACGCACAGGTGAAACAGAAAGAATGGGCAAGCTCCTCTTCCCCAAGGGCGGCAAGCAGGAAGAAGCTCCCGCTATCGTTGCAGGCGATATCGGCGTTATCACAAAGCTTTCCGGCTTCAAGACCGGCGATACTCTTTGCTCACCCAAGAAGCCCTTCCAGCTTAAGGGCGTAAGCTTCCCCAACCCCTGCCTTCCCATGGCTGTTAAGGCAAAGAAGAAGGGTGAAGAAGATAAGATTGCAGCAGGTCTTAACAGACTTGCAGAAGAAGACCTTACAATCTCCTACACAACAAACGTTGAAACCAAGGAACAGATTATCACCGGTCTCGGCGAACAGCATCTTGATTCAGTTGTTACAAAGCTCAAGAATAAGTTCGGCGTTGAAGTTGACCTGAGCGTTCCCAGAGTTGCATACAGAGAAACCATCAGCAAGAAAGTTGCTGTTCAGGGCAGACATAAGAAGCAGTCAGGCGGCAGCGGTCAGTTCGGTGACGTTTGGATTGAGTTTGAACATATCGAAGGCGACAGCTTTGAATTTGCAGAAAGAGTTGTTGGCGGCTCTGTTCCCAAGAACTTCTTCCCCGCAGTTGAAAAGGGTCTGCGTGAAGCTATCCTCAAGGGTCCCCTTGCAGGCTACCCCGTTGTTGGTCTGAGAGCTACTCTCTATGACGGTTCATCACACCCCGTTGACTCCAACGAAATGGCATTCAAGATGGCTGCAAAGATTGCTTATAAGAACGGTATGCCTCAGGCAAATCCCAAGCTCCTTGAACCCTACGGCTCACTCAAGGCTTATATGCCCGGTGACAATCTCGGCGATATCATGGGTGATATCACCAAGAGAAGAGGCCGCGTTCTCGGTATGGGACCCTGTGAAAATGATCCCAAGATGCAGGAACTTGTAGCTGAAGTTCCCATGGCTGAAATGGGCGATTTCGCAACTGTTCTCCGTTCCGTAACAATCGGCAGAGGCTATTTCTCATTTGAATTTGACCATTATGAAGCAGCTCCCGAAAACGTTGCTCAGAAGGTTATCGAAGAAGCAAAGGCTAACGCAGACGACGAATAATTCAATAAACAGTTATCCCCTCGGTTCGCATCGAGGGGATTTTTTCAGCTATTCTTTTAATATAATTTTGATGTCCAATCAAATCCAAATAACTTTTTGAAAAACTCAAAAATTTTCATGAACACATTTGCTTTTGTATACAAATATTCCGAATCCATTACTTGTTTGCCGTTTAAATCTGTAACTGTATTTCCGTTTGCATTGACAACATAGGCACTTACAACAACATTTCCGGTTGATGTTGCATTGACGGTGCATACTCTTCCTGTTGCCGAAGGCTCAAGTTCAACTCCTTTTCCCTCTGCTTTCCATAGAATCTTGTATCCGTCAGGTAATGTTGGTGCATTAACATACAGATGCATCGGTGTTCCGTAAGTTACCGTTCTTTCTGTCGGATCAACGATGGAAATATAAATGCTGTACTTTATATCCTTCGTTTCATAATAGTCACAGTCATCACATATTCGCTTCATCAGACCTTTTTTAGTTGAAGTAGCCTCGCGAACAGTTGCCCATTCACCCATATCGTGACCGTCAGCATAAACACAGTTTTCATACTTTAGACCGTCACATACGGTGCATTTCGAAAGAGTATAGCTTGATTTAAAGCAGTTACCTGTAACCGTTTCAACAAATTCATAGCTGTGCCCCGTTTTCGGGATCATATCCGAATATGTGTAACCGCATTCGGAGCAAGTATATTTTGTAAAACCGTCTTCATAGCAGTTTGGAGCAACGGACTCTGTAACCGAAAAATTATGAGTCAAATAATTTGTATAACTGTCGTTCATTTCCGCACCGCAAACGCAGGTGTGAATAACATATCCCCGTTCTTCGCAGGTCGGAGCAACAATTCTTGTTCCGTAAGAATAATCATGCTCTTTAGCGGCAACTGTTTCAGTTTTTGTTGCACCGCAGCTTGTGCATGAATATGCCCTTGTTCCTTCGGAAGTGCAGGTTGGTTTGGTTTCGGAAACTTGCATATACACATGTTCAGTCATATCAACATAGCTGTCAACATACTCATAGCCGCAGCAGCTGCATATATGTGTTGTGAAACCTTCTGTTTCGCAGGTGGGATTTGTAACAACTGCGATAAATTCATGACCTGTCGGGTCGGTATAATCATCAAAATATTTGCCGCTGCATTCGGAGCAGGTATAAACAGTATAGCCCTGTTCGGTTTCTGTTGGAGCAACAACGGTTTTCTTGTAACTGTGACCTTTCGGTTCAACAATGTTATCTGTCCATTCAAATCCGCATTTGCAGGTATACAAATCGTATCCGTATGCGGCACATGTTGGCTCAATGGTTTTAACGGTATAGTTTATATGACCGGTCGCTTCTTTTAGGTTTGTTTTATAAGATTCATCACAATCTGCGCACTTATATAAATCATAACCTTCTTCATAGCATCCGGGCGCAATAGTTGTTTTCTTATAGGTATGACCCTTCGGTTCAACCGTTTCTTCTGAAATAACTTCATCGCAATATGAACATACAACTCTTTTTGTGCCGGGATCTGTGCAATTGGGATAATCAGTAACTGTTTCATATTTATGAAACACTTTTGTTGCGAATTGATGAAGCTGATACAGCTGCTCTGCCCATCTCTCGATATCGTCTTTATGTTTTTGCCAGCTGTCTTCTCCTGTTACCCATGAGAAAAAATTAATAGTATTTGAAGCAACACCGTATTCAGCGTAATTTCTAAAGAATTCTTTATTTGTTTCCTCATAACCTGGATTATGTCGGTTATTTAAATAGGTGTTAAAGTATCCGTATCTTCCGTACACTTCATCTGCTATAACCCATCCGCTGAATGATATTGCACCTTCTATTGTATCTATAATATCTGCAACTTTCAGATATTTTACTATGAACTGGTCTGAAAATTCTTTTATATCACCTATATAAACTCCCATCTTTTCAGCAACAGAAGATTTACTTATTATTTTATCAAAACCATGGATAAGACTCAAAAACAGACCTTTTGCAACTTCTACTTTAATGTCTTCTGTTATCTCGTTCCCCAAGTTTTTCACCAAAAAATCAGACACTTCTTTTCGGGCAATATCTGATTTTTCTTTTGCATTTACAACATATTTATTAATTATTATTTCGACCAACCAACAAAAATCCATGACAAGCGTCTGTATTTCATGTACAGACATATCTTCATCGAATATTTCGCCCGTCAGAATTTTATACTGATAATCGTTTTTCATTTCTGAATTTGACGAACTAAGCAGAGAGCTATCGTTTTGATTATAAATAAATCTGAGAAAATTGATTGCATCGTCTTTTTCAATTTCAGGATATTCGTCTTTTGCATCCGAATATTCAAAACCAGAACCGCCTAAATATATGGCAGGACGGATACCGCCCACGGCTTTAGTGCTTAATGAACCACCGTAAATTCGTGCAACATCTTTTCTTCCATTAAATGTTTCATCCCTGTAAACTGCACTTGCACCCTTATCGGTTCTGTAGAGCCATTCCGTTGCCCACTTTGAAGAATTGCAATTGTTATAATAAAAATCACTGCCATAAGTTAAAAGCGACTGTGTTCTGATATAATACGGAAAACCTGTGTTTTCTGCTGTGTTTTTCGAGATTTCATAAAACTGACAGGATGTTATCATTTTTCTGAATGTTTTTCCGCATAAATCCTCGAGCGAGGGTATAAAAACGTTGCAGTTCAACTTTGAGTTTGTGCCTAAGAGAGCTTTTTCAGCTTCTAAAAAAGCAATTTCATAAAAAGCGTTATTCAGCCATTTGCTCAGACAGCTGTCTTCCCATTCAGTATCAACAAGTTCACCGTGCAAGCGAGGCTTTTGATACCTTTTTTGTTCCAACACATTCTTTGAAATCATATATTCTCCGACAACTATCCATTCAATCGGTTCAACATAATAATAATGATACTTTCCGCCCAGATCGCATGGGTGACCGGATCTTTTTTTGCAATAAACGTCATCATTATAATCAACCCAATAAGTTTCATCATCGTCTACTGATAAATACATACCCGTTGTATCAATATTTTCATAAAAACTTCTGCACGGTGCTTTTTCCAATTCTTCTATCAAAGCGGAGTCTGTTACCATACTCTGAGGATACCTACCAAAAGAAACAGTCGCAAAATTGTCCAAAACTGATGCTTCAGCTTCATTATAAATAACATCGTTCAGATCAAAAACAATCACACCTGAAATAACTGTTGATAAACAAAGGATTACAGAAACGATTTTATATATTATCTTCCTCATATTTTGCCTCCTCAATATTTATAATTCACATTTTACCACCGATCATCTGATAATTCAACAGTTAAACGATTATATTGTCTCACAAAAAGAGAAAACCGCTGAGGCATGACCCTCTGCGGTTTTTCATTCTCTTGTCCCCGTGTTATGAAAAAGATTTGAAAGGAAAAATCTCATGAATTGATTGGTTCAAAAATTATGCAACGACGGGTGATTCGTCTGTTACGAGAAGAACTCCTGTTGTGATTGTAAGAATCGTTACGATTGCTGCGAATACTGCCATTTTATTGTCCTCCTTTTTTATTTGCCGTTACACGGCTGTTTGTTATGGTCTTATTATAGCAGTTCATTCCTTAAGAAAAAAGCAGGCAAATCCTTAAGAAATTATTAAGGAATTTCTAATTTATATAACTTTGTGCCGTGAACTGTTTGTCTATAATGTAACAGCATAAATAATAATTCTCAAAAAGGATAATCTGCAAAAAAAATATATAATTTGTTCTTGACTTTGTTGATTTACCGCAGTAAAATAATGTAGTAACAATCTGTTCATAATTCTGAACAGAAAAAATGCGGTCAGTCAGCCGCAAAAAATTATATGGAGGTTATATCATGAAACGCAGTTTCAAAAAGGTCACACGCTTCATCAGCGTACTGTTGGCACTCGTTGTGATTTGTGCATCCATGCCTTTCAGCATGGCAGCGACCAGCAGCCCTCTTGAAGTAAAAATCTCAACCAATAAGAACAGATACACTCTTATGGATGAGATGACATTTACCGCCACAGTTACAAATACAAGTAACCGTACGGTAAACAACATCAGTGCACAGGCACTTTTCGGAGATTCACTTTCCGGTATTGAGGACGGAAGCACATTCTCGGTTGATAAGCTCTATCTTATGCCCGGCGAATCCTTCAGCTTCTCATACAGTGCACAGCAGGTTTCTTTTGCAGGACTTGACATCATGTTCCTTCCCTTTGTTCTTTTTGCAAATATGTTCAGGAACAACACTCTTGTCAATCCCGTGGATAACAACATTCCCGAGGCAAGAGAAGTAACGGAAGCAACAAAGAAAGCTCCTCTTCTCAGCCTTGCTTCAAGCTCTTATGATTCAACAACAACCGTTAAGGTTTATTACTCAAGAGCAACCGAAATGGCAGGTATTTTCTTTGAAGAACCCGCCGAAGAAAATGTTGTAACAGACGAAACAACAAGAGTTGAGTATGTTAACAATGAAATTCTTATCAGCGCAAAGGACGGCGTTCCTTTTGTAACAATCGAACAGCTGGCTAACGATATCGGCGGCAGAATCATCGGTCAGATTCGCGAACTTGGTGAATATCAGATTCGTCTTGATTCGATTTATGATAAGGTTCAGCTTGATAATCTTGTTGTCAGACTTGAAAACAACTCCAATGTTGAAGGTGCTTCGCTTGATTATTCGGTAAGACTTACATCAGATCATGTTCCTTCAGATACATGGGGAGGAAACCAGACATGGAACTCAACACTTCCCGAAGGCAGAAACTGGGGTGTTGAAGCTATCAATGCGCCCGAAGCATGGAATCACAGAGATGAAATGAATCCCATTGCAATCGGTCTTATTGACTGTGGTGTGGATGAAAACAATAGTGATATAACAGTTTCTTGGGCTCATGCCAATAATTATCCCGGAGATCACGGAACTCATGTTGCAGGTACTATGGCGGCAGATTGGGATAATGACGGTGTTACCGGTGTTATGCCTACAGTCAATTCAAACGGACAGCGTCTTGTTACTTTGAATACAGTTCCCGTAGACAAAGGTGATGTAGATACTTTTGAAACAATGTTTACGTTTGAAATGAAGACAGCATATGCTGAACTCATTTTGAGAGATACAAAGGTTATTAACATTTCATTAGGATTTAACTGGTATCTTCCTGATAATAATTGGGGCGAATTCTATTTTGTTGATGGAGATATCACAGAAAACGCAAGAGCTCTTGCAAGACTTTATTCCGAGCCTCAGGAACAGTTCCTTAAGAAGCTCATCAATATGGGATACGATTTTCTTCTTGTTTGTGCAGCCGGTAATGACGGTGGTATAGATGCAGAATTTGCAAGCCCCATGAACGCAATTGATGATGAAGTTGTACGCAGCAGAATAATTACTGTTGGTGCTATCGGAAATCTCGGCACAGAAGTTACATGGACTCCTTTCCGCACAGAGACACACAAGGGCTATTATGTAGCTGATTTCTCGAATCTTGGCGATCGTGTTGATGTTATGGCTCCCGGTGTTGATATTTATTCAACCATTCCCGGCGGCTATGATTCATGGCCCGGCACATCCATGGCAGCTCCTCACGTTTCCGGTGTTGCAGCTATGGTATGGTCAATCAATCCTCTCCTCACAGGTGCTCAGGTTAAGCAGATTGTTTGCTCAACAGCAGACAGACCTGTTACCGCAGAAGGTCGTTCATACAACATTCTCAACGCTGCAACAGCAGTTGAAGAAGCTCTCGACAGCAGAAGCAACATCGATCCCTGGCAGCCCGAAGAACCCCAGTACGGTCTTGCAACAGGTCGTGTTGTAAATGCAGCGGACGAATCTGAATTCCTTGCTGACGCAACCGTTTCGGCATATACCGAAGACGGTGATTACGTGGCTTCCGCAACAACCGATGCTCACGGTCAGTTTGAGCTTGTTCTTGATCCCGGCACATACACCGTTATGGCTTATAAAGACGGATATATTCCCGGCGTTCTTGAAGATATCACTGTAAGAACAGGCGAAGTAAATTATATGGAATGGTTCAAGCTTGTTTCCGAAGTTGCTCCCGAAGAAACAGCAACCGTTATCGGCAGCATCTTCAATGCTATTGATAACTCCGTTCTTCCCGGTGTTGCAATTACCTTCACAAGCGTATTCTCAGGTGAAGTTGTTGAAACAGCTACAACAAACGGCAACGGTCAGTACAGCGTTGAACTTCCCGTAGGTTATTACACAGCAAGTCTTACAAAGGAAGGCTTCATTTCAACAACATATAATGTAGCGGCTTCCGCAGAAACAGAAGGTATCTATCAGAACACAACAATGTCACCCGAAGGCGAAGGCGATACTTACAGATTCGTTCTCACTTGGGGCGAAAATCCCAGAGACCTTGACTCTCATATCGTTGGTAAGCGTTCTGACGGTTCAACATTCCATGTTTACTACAGCAATAAAAACGCTTATGATACAGACGGTTCAAGAATTGTAAACCTTGACGTTGACGATACAACGAGCTACGGTCCCGAAACCACAACCCTTAACGCTGCTCCGAATACAAAGTATACATTCTATGTTCACCATTATGCAGGCTCTCAGACAATCGCAACATCCGGTGCACAGATTAAGATTTACAGAGGCAGCGAAATGATAGGCATTTACAATGCGCCTTCAGGCAGCGGCATTTACTGGACAGCATTTGAACTTGAAAACGGTGTTATCACTCCCATTAATACAATGGGCAGCTCACCAACCGTTTCACAGTATGCATCAAGTGAAGCCGACCTCTTTACAAATCTTCCTGCAAAGAATTATTAATTCTGAATAAATTTATAGTTCTTTAATAGCAAAGGCACTCTCCGTTTTCGGAGGGTGCCTTAAGTTTTGTGCACAAGAAAAAGCTTCGGTAAGATTATTCTGACCGAAGCTTTTAAAATTTCATGAAGATATTATCCGATAACTCTCACTCTGATTGCGCCTTCAACAGCGGTATCAAATGCCTTATCGGTATCAATTACGGTGTAACCCATATCCTTTTTGTTTGCGGTGAAGATTGCGGTGACGTTTGCGCCTGCAGCCTTTGCCGCATTTTCAGCTTTAACAGCAAAATCGTCTGCGTTTTCCTTGTGAATAAAGCAGGTGCGCACTGCAAAGCTTTCTGCAAGGCAGGTGTTGGGAAGATTAACGGAATTCTTGATTTCGCCCTTGAGAAGATAGCCTGCAACCTCGTCAGCAGCCATCATAGCGCAGTTTTCTTCGCTTTCGGGAGTTGATGCGCCGAGATGAGGGATAGCTGTTACGCCTTCTGCGCCGAGCTGCTCATCGGTGGGGAAATCGGTAACATAAGCGCCTGCTTTGCCGCTTGCAAGTGCATCAAGAATATCCTTTGAAGCAACAAGCTCGCCTCTTGCGAAGTTGAGAATTCTGACTCCGTCCTTCATCTTTGCGAGAGAATCGGCGTTAATCATGCCTCTTGTGCCGTCGTTGAGAGGAGCATGGAGGGTGATATAATCGCTCTGTGCAAAGATTTCATCGAGCTCAACGAGCTTTATGTCTGTCTTGCCTGCTGCAAAGGGGTCATAAGCGATAACTGTCATGCCGAGAGCTTTTGCGCTTTCTGCAACGAGAGCACCGATTGCGCCGAGACCGACAATACCGAGGGTTTTGCCGAGAATTTCGGGGCCTGCAAAGTTGCTCTTTCCTTTTTCAACGAGTTTGCCTACGTTTTCGCCTTCGCCCTTGAGTGTTTTGCACCAGTCGAGAGAAGCGGCAACCTTTCTTGAAGCAAGGAAAAGTGAGCAGATAACAAGCTCCTTAACTGCGTTTGCATTTGCTCCGGGAGTGTTGAAAACAACAACGCCCTTATCGCTGCAAGCGGGGATGGGAATATTGTTTACGCCTGCACCTGCTCTTGCGATTGCAACGGTATTTTTAGCAAGCTCATATTCGTGCATTGAAGCGGAACGAACAAGAATTGCATCGGGATTTTCGATTGCATCGCCGCAGGTGAAAAGTGCGCTGTCAAGACGGTCAAGACCGTTTTTGGAAATTTTGTTGAGGGTTAAAATATTAAACATTATACTCTGTCCTTTCGGAAAGTGAAGGTGTGATGTGGGCATCACACCCTACATTATAATTAGTTTTTCTTTTCAAATTCAGCCATGAAGTCAACAAGCTTTTCAACGCCTTCGATAGGCATTGCGTTATAGATTGAAGCTCTCATGCCGCCGACTGAACGGTGACCCTTGAGGTTAACAAAGCCTGCTTCCGTTGCTTCCTTGACGAATTTAGCGTTGAGTTCATCGCTTTCTGTAACGAAGGTTACATTCATCATTGAACGGTCGCTCTTCTTAACGGGGTTGTTGAACATCTTGCTGTTATCAATGAAATCATAGAGAATTGAGCATTTCTTTTCGTTGTGAAGCTTCATTGCTTCAAGACCGCCGAGATTCTTAATCCATTCAAGAACGAGCTTGCACATATAGATTGAGTAGCAGGGCGGAGTGTTGTACATTGAATCGTTGTCGGCGAGGGTCTTGTAGTCGAGCATTGTGGGAGTGTAATCCCTTGCATTGCCGAGAAGGTCCTCACGAACGATAACAACGGTAAGACCTGCGGGAGCAACGTTTTTCTGTGCACCGCCATACATTACGCCGTATTTTGAAACGTCCATGGGTTCTGAAAGGAAACATGATGAAACGTCTGCAACGAGAGGAACGTTGCCTGTATCGGGAAGCTCCGCAAAACGTGTGCCGTAGATAGTGTTGTTCTGGCAGATGTAGAAATAGTCTGCATCGGGAGTGAAGTTTGCCTTGTCAAGCTCGGGAATGCAGGAGAAATTCTGTTCCTTTGATGAAGCAACAACCTTGATGTCGCCGTATTTGCAGGCTTCTTTATATGCCTTTGTGGAGAACTGACCCGAAAGAACATAGTCAGCCTTGCCGCTTCCGTTGAGGAAGTTGAGGGGGATAGCCGCGAACTGTGTTGAAGCGCCGCCCTGGCAGAAGATAACCTTATAGTTATCGGGGATGTTCATAACCTCTTTGAAAAGGTCGCGGGCGCCGAAAATGATTTCCTCATACACTTTTGAACGGTGGCTCATTTCGAGAACTGACTGACCGCTGCCCTTATAGTCGAGCATTTCCGCTGCGGCTCTGTTGAGTACGCTTTCAGGAAGCATTGAGGGACCTGCCGAAAAATTATAGACTCTTGCCATGATATATTCATCCTTCCGTGTGGAAAATTATTTGCTGTATATTATATGACTTTTTTAAGTGAATAGTTAAGGGGCTGCGCCGCAATTTATATTGTTCTGCAAAAACTGTTTAAGTGAATAGATAATAATATAATCGGGTGTGGGCAGCACCCACCCATAACTTTTCACTCTTCACTTTTCATTATTCACTTATATTGTTTTCGAATATTGCAATTCCGAGGTCATCGAGCTGAACGCCGTCAACGGTTGCGGGGCATTCCGTCATGGGCTCGCTTGCGTTCTGAACCTTGGGATATGCGATAACATCTCTGAGCGATTCACAGCCGAGCATCTGCATAACAAGTCTGTCAAGACCGATACCCATGCCGCCGTGGGGAGGTGCGCCGTATTTGAATGCGTCGAGGAGATAGCCGAATTTGTTGTGAGCTTCTTCGTCGGAAAGACCGAGAAGGGAGAAAATTCTTGCCTGAAGGTCGGGGTTGGTGATTCTGATTGAACCCGAGCAAAGCTCAACACCGTTGAGAACAAGGTCGTAAGCCTTTGCTCTTACCGCACCCTTGTCTGTTTCGAGATAGTCAAGGCATTCATCCATGGGAGATGTGAACGGATGGTGCATCGCAACAAACTGCTGACTGTCCTCGTCCCAGTCAAAGAAGGGGAATTCGGTAATCCAGAGAAGATTATATTGATTTTCGGGAATTATGTCAAGCTTCTTTGCAACAGTCTGACGGAGTGCACCGAGAACGGAAAGAACGGTGGAATTCTTGCCGTCGCCGATGATAAGAATAACGTCGCCTGCCTTTGCATCCGCCTTTTCGCAGATGGCATTCATTTCGTCTTCTGTCATGAACTTTGCGAATGAAGAAGCGATTGTGCCGTCTTCGGCAATTCTTGCCCATGCAAGACCCTTTGCGCCGATACCCCTTACCATTTCGGTGAGCTTATCTATTTCTTTTCTTGTGAGAATGTTGAAAGCATCTTTCGCTGTGATACCTCTTACGCTGCCGCCTGCTTCAAGTGCGCCCGTGAAAACTCCGAAGCCGCAGCCCTTGACTGTTTCACTCAGGTCATAGATTTCCATGCCGTAGCGTGTGTCGGGTTTGTCGCTTCCGTATCTTTCCATAGCTTCTTTGAAGGTAAGACGGGGAAGGGGAAGCTTGATTTCTGCACCGATTGCCTCACGGAAAACTCTTTCGATGTAGCCTTCACCGATTGAAAGAACATCTTCCATGTCAACGAATGACATTTCAAGGTCAATCTGAGTGAATTCGGGCTGACGGTCTGCTCTTAAGTCTTCGTCACGGAAGCAGCGTGCAATCTGCATATATCTGTCAAAGCCTGCAACCATTGAAAGCTGCTTATAAAGCTGAGGTGACTGGGGAAGAGCGTAGAATTTGCCCTTGTGGATTCGGCTGGGGACAAGATAGTCTCTTGCACCTTCGGGGGTGGACTTGATGAGAATGGGAGTTTCGATTTCAATGAAGCCGTTTTCATCGAAATAGTCACGGGTAATCTTTGTTATCTTGTGACGGAGAAGAATGTTCTTCTGGAGGTCGGGTCTGCGAAGGTCAAGATAGCGGTATTTAAGTCTTGTGAGTTCTGCAGTCTGGCAGTCCTCGATGATTTCAAACGGGGGAGTTTCGCTTTTTGCAAGCATACGGAGGTCTGTGACCTCGATTTCAATCTCGCCCGTGGGAATTTCGGTATTCTTTGCCGAGCGTTCTCTTACGATGCCCTGAGCCATGAGAACATATTCGCT
>JAZSNQ010000256.1:0-4745 GCA_045536515.1 Acutalibacteraceae bacterium
GGTAAGATTTGCAGGTGCAATTTTAATGAACCATTCTTCTGAATCCTTGCCTAATCTTTCAAACTGATATGCGAGCTTCTGCAGACTTTCGTTGTCCATGGATTCCAATGACATACCGTAAACACCTGCATTTTCCCAAGCGGATGCACGAGCAAAAAGAATGTACATGGCATAAGACATGGCATAGTCCGTGTTTGTTGCAACAAAAGGTGAAAACATTGACCACATAAGAGTGTCCGAACCCTGATGGAATGTTTCAAGATTAACATTTTCATCGAGCTCGTAAATGTCGATATCAGTGTTACCGATGGGGTATTTTATAAGAACTGATTTATCTTTGCTATAAAGAACACCGAATTCATCGGCATAAAGGAATTCACAGGTTTCGGGAACAACAAATTCCTTTGCGCTTACAGCAGCAAGCATATACGAAAAGTACATACCGATTTCCTCGTGAACAAGTGCCCAGTCTTCTTCAGTATAATCGGAAGCCTCTTCAGCTATCATTTCCATAAAAAATGACCAGAAGCTGTCTGTAAATTTTTCTGTAAATACAAATTTGTCAACTGTGATACCGAGATAAAGAAGTTCCAAAAACTCATCAATTTCTTCCTCGGAATGGACTTCCATATCAATTTCAAAACGGTCAAATTCTTTGCCGAGAGGAATCTGGATGATTTTTGAAGTTGCCTTATCGTAAAGGATATCGTCCGATGCATACATATAAGCATTGTTTTCGTCAACGGTAATTTCTTCTAAAACAAAGTTTGAAAAGTATTCAAAGCTTTTAACGTTTTTGCCGATATGTATTGATGTAACAGAGGGAAAATCGGTTGCAGTCTGCAATACGGAAGCTACTGTTGACAGACCTTTTACAGCAACAACGGGTTTTCCGTCGATTGTGTCGGGAATAGCGATTTCAGGTGTGAGATTTTCATAAACAAGACCTGTGATTGTCACTTTGTTGTTTTCATCAACGGTATATTCAAACATACCGCTTGTGAGAGTTTCTTCTGTTGCCATCTGTTCAACAGAAGAAAGACCAAGGAATGAAAGTGCTTTTTCCTTTTGGGCGGCATCAGCGGAATTGATAAGTTCTTCGAGCTGCTGACCAAAATCCGTGTACTGTTTTTCCTCTGCAAAAACCGCAGGCATTGTGCCGAGCAGTAATGCTGTTGCAAGGATTACGGATATAACCCTCTTGAATAAATTTTTCATATAACCTCTCCTTTATTTGGTATTAGTATAATTATAAACTTATACAATTTAAAAATCAAGTGTTTTAAATTATGATGTTTTGAAATTTTGCAGATAAATTTGACGTGTTTTTGGCGCAGAAAACAAAAGGAACCGCCGCAAACCGCAACGGTTCCTGTATTCAGAAATAAGATTCGCTTATTTCATGCCGTTTTCATAAGCTTCAATCATCTTCTTGAACGTTTGACCCATAGAAACAGATGTGTTTGTATCCGTTGATACGCCTTGATTTTCTGTCGGGTTGTCAGATGACGGGTTAATTTGTCCCGCACGACGTTTGAGCTTTCCGAGAAACTTTTCGGTTGATTCTCCCGTAAAAATCTTTATGCTCAGCCTCATACTTCCGTCATCAAGCGGAGTAACAAAAATCTTATCAATATAGGTATCAACAAACTCTTTGGAAATCGTGCCTTTTCTTGCATCGTTCTGTGCCGCCGATATTGCCGCACGAACTGCCGAAATATGCTTTTTGAAATCCTCGCTTGATTCAAGCGCTTCATTAAGCTCTGCAATCGCCTTTTCAGCTTCTGCTATTTCACGGTTGCATTGCTCGGTCATCTCAATGAAATCTCTGTCCGTAATCTGACCTGCAACATTATACTGAAGCAACTTGGATTTTTTCTGTAAAGCAAAGTCAATAACCTTTTCCTGCTCCGATATCTTTTGCGGAAGTTTTCCGTTATCGGTCATTTCGGAGTACATACGCACATATTCGGCAACAAGTGCATCTGCATCCGCTTTTGTATCACGAAACACCTCAAACAAAATCGGTTTGATTTCTTCTTCATAAATCGCAAATGAGGAACAGGAATCCGAGCCGCCTTTGATTTTGCCCGAGCATATCCACTTGCTGTTTTTATTTCCGCTTCTGTCCTTGGATTCACGGCGATAATATGCCGTTCCGCAATCGGTACAGAAAAGCTTTCCCGTCAAAAGATTTGCGTGGTTGCAAATACCCTGACGTGCTTTTACATCATCACTGCGTCTTTTCAGAATTTCGTTTGCCTTATCCCACAGTTCTTCAGAAACAATTGCAGGCACTATTTCGCCCGTTTCGTCTTTGAACATTACCCATTCTTCAGGCGGCAAAAATTTCTGCTTCTTTGTAAACATATCAACGACACGAACTTTGTTGCCGACATAATATCCCTTATATTTAGGATTTGAAATCATATTTGACATTGTTGAATGAGCAATTTTGTTGCCCTTACTGTTTCGGTATCCTTTGTCCCAAAAGATTGTTTCAATCTGCTTCATGCTGTATTGGTCGGTAGCATAAAGTTCAAAAAGCTCTCTGACCATAGCCGCCTGTTCTTCATCAATAACAAGCTTCTTATCAACCTTTGTGTAGCCGAAAATATTGCTGTTACCGAGTACAACGTTTGATTTTATCGCCTGCTGATGACCGAATTTAACTCGGCTTGAAAGCTTGCGGAGTTCATCCTGAGCGATTGACGACATAATCGAAAGTCTTAGTTCACTATCCTCGTCAAGCGTGTTGATGTTATCATTCTGAAAAAACACGCCCACGCCAAAACCGAGAAGCTGACGGGTAAACTGAATTGAATCGAGAGTGTTTCTCGCAAATCTGGAGATTTCTTTTGTTATAACAAAATCAAATTTTCCGTCTGCCGCATCATCAATCATTCTGTTGAAATTTTCTCTTTTCTTAACAGATATGCCCGACAAACCCTCGTCAATATATCCCGGCACAAAAGTCCACGCACGATTCTTTTTTATAAGATTTTCATAATAGCTTATCTGATTGCCAAGTGAATTTAACTGTTCATCACTTTCCGACGAAACACGGGCATAGTATGTTACCCTGAGAGGAATTTCATATATGCTTTTTGATTTCAACTGCATTCGCACACTATGTATATCCATATCTTTTATCCTCCTTAAAAGTTTCGTTGTATCATTATCTGTATATTATCATATTTCAATAAAGAAATCAAGAGGTCTGCAATAAAAACAGACCTCTTTCTATCTTGACTGACCGGACGGCTTGCGTGCATGAATTTTATTTGCCATATGGTTTCGTTCCGTTTCGGTTATCAGACCTTTTTCATAAAGCGTATCGTTGAAATAAATGAGCCATAACTTTTCAATAACGCTCTGCTTTTCATATTCGCTCATTTTTCTTTCTGTGCTTTGCTCATTATTTTCAGACATCAGCCGTCCCCCTTTCGTTTAATAATTTTTGCCAAAGTTTAATGTTTATTCTGTCGAATTTATTAAGTCTCCTTTCATTATTCAATAATTTCTTGTTTTGTTTTTTGTTTGGATTTCTGTGATTCTTCTTGTTCGTGATATTTAACATTTGCAAGAACTTTTGAAATGATATATTTTGCTCGTTTGAGTTCTTCAAGGCTGCCGTAATTGCTTTCTATTAAAGCTTCGTCGGCATCTTTTTCTGTTTGCAGTTTTTCGAGTTCGGATTTTAATGATTTGGTTGTAGCTTTCGGGTTTTCATCAACCCACCGTTTGGCTCGGTAGAATGAATTTAACTCCTTGCTGTGTTCGGTTTTGAATTTATCTCTGCCGAATTTCTTTTTTGCATACTCATCGGCAACGGATTTATATTTCTCATAATCGCCGAGAAATTTAATTCCTTTTTTGAGTTCTTTGATTCTTTCATCTGCGGTGTCGATACGGCTTTGAATTGCAGAAACTTCTTCAATCATTTCCCACAAAGAATCTGTGGAAGTGATATTATGTTCTTGAAGAATGCGACTATTTGTGATACTTGTTTCAAATCAACTGCAAGGTCTTTGTTGTAATAATATTTGCTTTTACAGTTGTGAGCTTCTTGTCGGGAGTTCAGGTAGTCGATGAGAATATCTGCGATTGTCGGTTCTTTTTCTTCTTTGAGTTCGGAAAGAATTTTCTTGATTTCTTCAATCCATTCTATCAATTCTGCAAGTGCTTTTCGTAAATGTTTTCTCACAGAGTTGAATTTAACAATATCCCGATTCAAAGTGCCGAGAATTGTTTCTTCACCTCTGCGTTCCATTTCCGATGCAGCGGGACCGAGATGAACGGTTGGCACTAAATCTATTCCCTGCCGTTCATAAGAACGCATATCAATTCTTTCGGGTCGGTTATTCTTTTCGAGATATTCGTTAACTTTTTCTTCCCAAGCGTGCCGCCAGATTTCTGCGTTTTCTTTTTTGTTCCAATCAACTGTATCTTCACGGTGTTCGCCGATACGGTTGCCGTGTTCATCAAGGTCATAAACCTTTCTGCACTTCGGAAGCCACTTTCCGTTTTCATCAATCGCTCTCATCGTCAGCATAATATGTGTGTGCGGATTGCCGTCACCTTTATCGTGAACGGCAAAATCGCAACACATTCCTTTTGAAACAAATTGCTCATAACAATAACTTTTTACAAGTTCTGCATACTGCTCGGTTGGAATTTCTCTTGGGAGTGCGAAGATGATTTTTCGTGCGAGCTGAGAGTTCCATTGAGTTTCAACTTTCTCG
>JAZSNQ010000021.1:0-7804 GCA_045536515.1 Acutalibacteraceae bacterium
CATCGCTCTTGACGGCGGTGAATATGCAACTCTTGCTGCTGCTCAGGAAGCAGGTGCCGCAACTCTCAACTACGGCAACTTCATCAGCGCAATTCTCAACTTCCTCATCATGGCATTTGTTGTATTCCTTCTTGTTAAGGGAATCAATACAATTGCCGACAAGTCAAAGAATAAGGAAGAAGCAGCTCCCGCAGCACCCACCACCAAAGAATGCCCCTACTGCAAGAGTGAAATTGCAATCGGCGCAACAAAGTGCCCCAACTGCACATCAGACCTTTAAAATCAAAGGGGCTGTCTTACCGAGAAGTAAGACAGCTCCTTTATGTCTTGTAAGGAGATAATTATGAAATTAGGATTTATCGGAACGGGAAATCTTGCAAGTGCAATTCTCAGAGGGGTTGTTGCTTGCGAAAAAATTTCCCCTTCTGAAATAATTATTTATGATATCAATCAGACGAAGATGAATGAGCTTTGCGAAGAACTTTCGGTTAATGCCGCTTCCTGCTCATCCGAGGTTGCCGCAAAATGCAAAAATATCATTATTGCTGTCAAACCCAAGGATTTTGCCTCACTTGCCGACGAAATAAAAGAAGAAACAAAAAATAATAATCCGCTTGTCATTTCAACCGCTGCAGGTACGGAAACCTCAAAAATCGTTTCCTGTTTCGGATTTGATGTAAAGGCTGTAAGAATAATGCCGAATATCAATGCCTCCGTCGGTCAGGCAATGACTGCCGTTTGTGCAACGGACAATGTTTCATGTTCGGAAAAAGAATATGTGCTTAAACTTTGTGAATCCTTCGGAAAAGCCGTTCTTCTCGAAGAAAAATATTTTTCTGCTTTTACCGCAATTGCAGGCTCTGGCCCTGCTTTTGCATATATGTTTGCCGATGCACTTGCAACGGCAGGAATAAAATACGGACTTCCTGCAAAAACAGCTCAGGATATCGCGGCTCAGATGATGCTCGGAAGTGCTAAAATGCTTCTTGAAAGTCCTCTTTCCGTTAGTGAGCTTATACGCAATGTTTCTTCACCCGGAGGAACAACCGTTGAAGGTGTCTGCAGTCTTAAAGAAACGGGATTTGAAAATTCCGTCATAACCGCAATCGACAAAACCGTTGCCAAGGACAAGGCGATGTCCGCAGGTAAATAATGAAAGGAGAAAATCATGGAATTGTTGATTCTTAATTCTCTTGAAAAAGTATTTTCGGATGAAAAGCCGAATGTTTCTGATATAAAAGTTATTCCGATGCTTAAAAACGAAAAAATGTCATTTCAGGCGGCATTCTGTCCCGAAACCGACGGAAAAATAACCGTTTTGCTCGGCGGTTCGCTTGCTGAAATTTCAAAGGCATATGTTGTTAAGGATATTCCCGTTGGAAATGCCTGTTTTGATGATGCGGATGATTATTACCTTCGCAAAACATCGGGAATGTATCCCGATTATCTTCTTCCCGCAGAAGGTGAAATTTTCGTTGAAAAAGGAAAATGGTACAGTCTTTGGATTGAGGTTTCGGGTAACGGAATAATTACGGGTAAAAACTCTGTTACCGTTGATATCAAAGGAGATATGTCTGCAGCATCAAAGGTTGAAATTGAAATAATTGATGCCGAATTGCCAAAGCAGGAACTTGTTTATACCAACTGGTATCATTCGGACTGTATCTGCAATTATTACGGTGTTGAGCCTTTCAGCGATGAGTATTGGCGCATAAATAAAAACTTTATAAAAACAGCTGTTGAACACGGTCTTAACTGTATTCTTACTCCGCTTTTCACGCCTCCTCTCGATACAAAGGTTGGCGGTGAAAGAAAAACAGTTCAGCTTGTTAAAGTCCGTAAAAGAGGCGGAAAATACTCTTTTGATTTCATGAATTTGCGCAAATGGATTGCAATGTGTCATGAATGCGGCGTTGAATATTTTGAAATGAGTCATCTTTTCACTCAATGGGGTGCAAAGCATGCTCCCAAAATCATTGCAACGGACAGAAAGGGCAGAGAAAAGAAGATTTTTGGCTGGTTCACCCGCACTTCTAGCAAGAATTATGATATTTTTCTCCGTCAGTTTTCAAAGGAACTCATTAAAGTCATTGATGCCGAAGGTATCCGTGAAAAATGCTTCTTTCACGTTTCGGATGAACCTTCAAAAAGTCATCTCAAAACATATAAACGCCGAGCAAAGCTCATTGAAGAATGCTTCCCGGACTTCAGGGTGATTGATGCTCTTTCGGATTATGCATTCTATGAAACGGGTGCGGTCAAGAATCCCATTCCTGCGGAAAATGATATAGAACCGTTTGTCGGAAATGTTCCCGAACTCTGGACATATTATTGCTGCGGACAGGGAAAAGAGTATGTTCCCAACCGATTTGTTTCCATGCCGTCACTCCGTAACCGAATTCTCGGTGTGCTTCTCTACAAATACGATATCAAAGGCTTTTTGCAGTGGGGTTATAATTTCTATAATTCTCAATATTCAATTAAAGCTATAAATCCCTATGAGGTTACTGATGCGGGCGGAAGCTTCCCTTCGGGTGATTCATTTATGGTTTATCCCGCGGATAACGGTGAAACACTTGAATCTCTCCGCCTCAAGGTTTTCTATGATGCATTTCAGGATTTGGCGGCACTCAAGGCACTCGAAAAGAAAATCGGCAGAGCAAAAGTTATTGAAATTCTTGAAAAAGACCTTGAAAAGCCCCTGACCTTTAAGGAGTATCCTCATGATGACAATTGGCTTCTGTCTGTCCGTGAAAAGGTCAATAATATGATTAAGGAGAAATAATTATGCCTATCAGCTTTGACAGCGAAAAAAGAATATTCAAGCTTGATACCGCAACATCGAGCTATATCTTTGAAATATACGAAGAAAACTATCTCGTTCATCTTTATTACGGTGCAAAAATCCCCGACAGCAATCTCAGTGCTTTCAGATATACGGGCGGTTTTGCATCCTTCAGCCCTCAGAATATAAATATTGCCGACGGTATGTTTTCGCCTGACATAAATCCGTTTGAATATCCCGGAAACGGTGCCGGCGATTTCAGAACATCCGCTGTTGCAATCAGAAATGCTGACGGTAACAATGTTACCGATATGCGCTATGTCTCGCATAAAATTTATTCGGGTAAACCCTCGATTGAAGGTTTGCCTGCACTTTATGTTGAAAACGAAAATGAAGCTTCAACTCTTGAAATTCTCACAGAGGATGCAACAACAGGAATTCAGACCGTGCTTTTCTACACGGTTTTTGAAAACCTCGGCGCGATGACAAGAAGTGTTAAGGTTATCAACAATTCCAATAAAACCGTGGAAATTGAAAAGGTTATGAGTGCCTGCGTTGATTTTCATACATACGATTATGATATGCTCTCGCTTTACGGAAGATGGGGTAAGGAAAGAAGTCTTGAAAGAAGACCTCTTGCTCACGGCAAGCAGCTTGTGGCAAGCAAAAGAGGTTCTTCAAGCCATCATCAGAATCCCTTTGCAGCTCTTGTTGAAAATGGCGCAACCGAGGATTACGGCAGCGCTTACGGATTCAATCTTGTTTACAGCAGCAACTTTGTTTTTGAAGCTGAAGTCAATCAAAATTCGGGAACAAGAGTTGTTATGGGTATAAATCCCGAGAATTTCGGCTGGCAGCTTAAATCAGGCGAAGCCTTCAATTCTCCCGAGGTTGTTATGGTTTATACTCCCGACGGTATCGGCGAAATGAGCCGTATTTTCCACAGACTTTACAGAAAACATCTCATCAGAGGCAAGTGGAAGGATATCAAGAGACCTTTGCTTATCAATAACTGGGAAGCAACGGGAATGGATTTCACGGGCGACCAGCTTGTTACTTTTGCGGAAAGAGCAAAGGAACTCGGCATTGATATGCTTGTTATGGATGACGGTTGGTTCGGTGACAGAAACAGCGACAGAAGCGGTCTTGGCAACTGGCAGGTAAATGAAGAAAAGCTCGGCGGTTCACTTGCGGAATTTGTTAATAAAATCAATGCTCTCGGAATAAAATTCGGTATATGGTACGAGCCTGAAATGATTTCGAGGGACAGTAATCTCTACCGAGCACATCCCGATTGGTGTCTTCATGTTCCCGACAGAGAAAAGAGCATCGGCAGACATCAATACGTTCTTGACTATTCAAGACAGGATGTACGCGACTATATTTTCGGAGAAATGTATAAGGTTCTTTCATCCTGCAAAATAGACTATCTCAAGTGGGACTTCAACCGCAATCTTACTGAAGTCGGTTCTGCGATTCTTCCTGCCGAACAGCAGAAGGAAGTTTTTCATCGCTTTGTTCTCGGAACATACGATGTTATGGACAGACTCACAAAAGCATTCCCCGATATGCTTATCGAAAACTGCTCGGGCGGCGGCGGACGCTTTGACCCCGGCACACTCTATTTCTCACCTCAGATATGGACAAGCGACAACACCGACCCCATCGAACGTCTCACAATTCAGTTCGGTACGTCAATGTGCTATCCCGCATCAACAATGGGGGCCCATGTTTCAGCCTGCAGAAGAACGGGCTATGACACAAAGGGCAACGTTGCTCTCTGGGGTTCATTCGGTTATGAACTTGACCCCAACAAGTTCACCGAAGAGGATAAGAGAATCGTTAAACGTCAGGTTGCAGAGTATCATAAATACTATGATGTAATTCATTTCGGTGACCTTTACAGACTTATAAGTCCCTTTGAAAATCATTTCCGTGCCGCATGGGAATTCGTTTCTGAAGACAAAAATGAGGTGCTTCTTACTTGTGTAACAATGAGAAGACATCCAGACAGAATGCTTATAATCAAGCTCAAGGGTCTTGATCCCGATAAGTATTATATTGATGAAGATACCGACGAAGTATATTCCGGTGCTCTTCTCATGAATGCAGGTATCTGCCTTCCCAACGCTGAGCACAACGACGGTCAGAGCTTCATCAAATATTTCAAAGCTGTTGAATAATCGGAGGTTTTTATGCAGACTGTAAAAATCAATTTCTGCGGTTTCTGGTCAAGCTTCAACAAAAATGAAAATCTGTTCACTATTTTGCTTTCAAAGCATTTTAATGTTGAAATATCGGAAAGTCCTGATTTTGTTATATGCTCAAACAGAGGAAACCCGTTTGAATATATGAAATATGACTGTGTAAGAATAATGTTCATGGGTGAAAATATGTCGCCCGATTTTACTGTTTTTGATTATTGTATCGGCTTTGATTTTCTTGAGTTCGGTGACAGATATTTCCGCTTGCCTTTCGGATTTTATTTTAATGACGGAAAGCCGTGGATTCCGGAAAGAATTAATGAAGAAAAAGCACGCGAAATTCTGAAATCCAAAAAATATTTCTGCAATTTTATTTACGGCCATCGGTCGTCTCACGGAATGCGAGAAAAACTTTTTGAAAGACTTTCCGAATACAAAGAGGTTGTTTCTCCCGGCAGTTTTCTTAATAATACCGGAGGGAAAGCCCGTTGCTCCTGGGCGGAAAAGAACGAGTATCTCAAGCTTTCAAAATTTACAATAGCTTGTGACAGCATCAATTATCCCGGATTTGTAACCGAAAAAATTGTTCAGCCTTTTCAGCAACACTCTGTTCCTGTTTATTACGGAAGCACAAGAATAGACGAGGATTTTAATACCGCATCTTTTGTTTGGTGCAGGACTGAAAGTGATATTGATAAGGTTATCAAAAGAATTGCCGAACTTGATGAGAATGACGATGAATACTTGGAAATACTTATGAAATGTCCTTTTGATGATGAAAATAAGCTGTTAAAAATATATTCGGAGCTTGAAAAATATCTTGTTGATATTTTCTGTCAGGATATTGATTTGGCTTATCGAAGGGTAAAGTTTTACTGTGCGGAAAATCATGAGCGATTTCTTCGTGAATATATGGTAAAATATGAAAAAACACCAAAAATAATAAAAATAATCAAGGGCATATAAAATAATCCCTCACCGTTCGGTGGGGGATTATTGCTTTATGAGAAGTTTGATTTAACGGATTTTTCGTATTCCGACGGAGTCATGCCGGAAATACGTTTGAATGCGGTTGAAAAATACTGCGGAGTATTAAAAGCAAGTTTTTCGGCAATTTCCGTGAAGTTATATTCATTTTCTCTTATCATCTGCTTTGCCGCATCAATTTTTAAACGCAGAAAATGCTCCATGATACCGCAATTAAGATTGCTTTGAAAAAGTCTTTTGATAACCGATGCCGAAGTGTTGAATTCTTTTTGAATATCTGAGAAAGAGAGGGGCTTGTCGATGTTGTTTTCAAGGTGCTCGCATATTTTCAGAAGCAGATTTTCATTGCTTGTGTTTTGGAAAGAGGTTCGTTGGCTGCTTTTTCTACGTATCAGGCGTATTAAAAGCTGTTCAAGATAATTTTCAATCATCTGTTCGCTGCCGAAACTGCTTTTTTCCGATTTATCAAGAACTCTTGTATACGGAGTTCCGAGAGGTGTTGAAAATGCATCAAGAGATTCATTGATAATGTTGCCCATGAGTCGCTTTTCTTCCGAAGAACAGTCAATAAGTATTCCTGCAACATAGAACAGTTCAGGACAACTGCTTCCGAATGAAATGATAACCGAGTTTGCAGCGTTTGAACCGTCACATCGTATTTTATGAAATTCATTTGGCTTATGGATATACATCTGTCCCGCTTTAAGTGTCATTTCATTTGTGCCTGCCGTGATAACAACACTTTTTTTGTCGGCATAGACAATTTCCCAGAAATCATGAAATTCTCCCGAATATGCAAAATCCTTGGTGTATTCAAAATAATGTATTGTATAAATGCCGTCTATTTTCAAAGCTTTTTTAAGTTCTGTTATTATATATTCCATTTTTCCTCCCAAAAATCTTATATTTACATTATAAACACACGGAATATAAATTTCAACATAAATTGACCCAAAATTATAAATTTAACAACTCTAAGTGTAAGATTATGTTGAAAATATGTGCTAAAATGATAAATATAATATACTGACGAGGGTGATAAAATGATTAAATTCGGAACAGGCGGATGGAGAGCGGTTATAGGCGATGATTTTATATGTGAAAATATCCGCCGTGTTGCAGCTGGCGTTGTTTTGCTTGCAAGGGAACAGAACAAAACCTCAAAGCCCGTGATTATTGGATATGACCGCAGATTTTTGTCTGAAACTGCGGCGAAATGGGTTGCGGAAACTCTGGCGGCAGGCGGTATTAAGGTGTGGTTTATGAATCGTTCGGCACCCACCCCTCTTGTTATGCATACCGTTAAGGATAAAGAGCTTTATTTCGGTATTGAAATTACCGCAAGCCATAATCCGCCCAATTATAACGGCATAAAGCTTATTGTTGATGAGGGCAGAGATGCTCCGATTGAAACCACTCAGCGTCTTGAAGAAATTATTGAGAATATAGAAGATATTGAAATCTGCAGTTTTGATGAAGCTGTAAATGACGGCAGAATCGAATATCAGCGCAATCCGTTCAACAAGTTCCTTGATGATATAATTGATTTGCTTGATATGCAGGCACTTCGTGAACGAGGAGTCCGTGTTCTTTTTGACACGATGCACGGCTCAGGCGCATATCCTTTGCAGGTTATTTTCTATACTGCCCGTTGTACAATTGATACAATCAATATAAATAAAGACGCATATTTCGGCGGAAGAATGCCCGCACCAAGTGAAAAAACACTCAGTATGCTCAGACACGCTGTCGTAAAAGGCTCTTATGACCTTTGTATTGCAATGGACGGCGACGGCGACAGACTCGGCGTTATTGATAAAACAGGCAG
>JAZSNQ010000240.1:0-5307 GCA_045536515.1 Acutalibacteraceae bacterium
CGTCGCAGACCCTTAACTCTTAACTCTTCACTATTAACTATTCACTTAATCAGTTTTTGCGGAGCAATTACAAATTCGGAGCGCAGCGACCCTTAACTATTCACTATTCACTTTTAACTATTCACTTAAAATAAGGCGGGATATCGGGTATCCCGCCGTGGTTGTTTCTTATTTCTTTTCGATGCAAACTATGTTCTCAAATACCTTGTCAAATCTTGCGATTGCGTCATCAATCATTTCTTCTGTGTAAGCAGCACTTGTGTAGAGACGGCTGCCTGCAAGAGTTACAAGACCTTCTGCCATGTAAGCAGCACCCATGTGAGTCATTTCCTTCTTGCGTGCCGATGTTGCATCGAGAACGCCGGGGATGCCCCAAGGCTTCTTCCAGTTGATGGAGAAGTTAAGAGTACCAACGGTTTCGAGGTGGCAGATTGAACCCTGGTTGAATGCTACGAAGGGAAGATTTCTCTTCTTGATGATTTCCTGAAGACCTGCTGTGAGTCTGTCACCCATGAGTGCAGCCTTGTAGCAAGCGTCAGCCTTTTCCATTTCTTCAAGCATTGTGTAGCCTGCGATACAGCTGAGGGGGTTAGCTGACATTGTGCCGCCGCAGAATGCCTTTTTGATCTTCTTGCCTGTATCGTCAAGACCTGCGCCGAGATACTTCATGTATTCCTTCTTACCGCCGAGACCGCCTGCACCGGGATATCCGCCTGCCATAACCTTGCCGAATACGGTGAGGTCGGGTGAGCAGCCGAAGTAACCCTGAGCACCACTCATGCTTACGCGGAAAGCTGTAACAACTTCATCGAAGATGAGGAGAGCGCCGTACTTACGGCAGAGCTGTTCAACGCCCTTGCAGAAGTTCTTGTCAACGGGTCTTGTACCGCTTTCGGGACCAACGGGTTCAAGCATAACAGCAGCTGTGCCGCCCTTGAGTCTGTTAGCCTTGAGCTTTCTTTCGAGGTCATTGAGGTCGCCGGGGAAGAATTCTTCTGTGTCTCTGAAGCAGAAGAGGGGCACGCCTGTTGCCTGAGTCCACTTTGAACCGGGAACACGGATGCCGTAGCCGAGCTGATCTGACCAGCCGTGGTAAGCACCGCCCATCTTGAGAATCTTCTTCTTACCTGTTGCAAGACGAGCAACACGGATAGCTGTCATACAAGCTTCGGTACCTGAACCGAGCATACGGAACATATCAACGTTGGGAATAAGCTCTGCAATCTTCTTGCCGAGTTTATATTCATATTCGTGGAAAAGACCTGTTGAAGGACCGCAATCGTTGAGGAGTTCGATAACCTTTTCACGAACTGCGGGAGGATTGCTTCCGAGAACGGTGGGGCCGCCTGCCTGAAGGAAGTCATAATATTTGTTGCCGTCGATATCATAAAGATATGCACCCTCAGCCTTTGTGAAAACGAGGGGGAACGGATAGTTGAAAGCAAGGTTATGCTGAACGCCGCCGGGGATGATTGTCTTTGCTTCTTCAATCATAGCCTTTGACTTTGCGCACTTCTTGTCAAAGTATTCTGTTTCGTAATTCTTAAGAGCCTCGGGGCTGATTGAATAAATAGGCTTTTTGATAAGCTCGTCAAGCTGCTTCTGGACAGCCTGAGCGTCGGGATAATTGATAATACCGTGGTTTGACATTTTATATCCTCCTTGTTTCAGCAACTTCCTACGTTGCTTCATAATATTACTATTTTATTATATCATGCAAAAAATAAAAATCAAGTGTTACAATTGTCATAACAGACAATTTTTCGGGAATGACCGGTTTTAATGAAGAGTGAAGAATGAAAAGTGAAAAGTTAAGGGGCTACGCCGATTTTTTATACGGACGACCGATGGTCGCCCCTACGCTATTATATTGGGTACGGGTGAAACCCGTCCATAACTATTCACTATTCACTTTTAACTATTCACTTATTCAAGTCCGAGTTTCTTTGCCATTTCGGCAGTTTTGAGTTCAAGGAGCTTTGAAACGCCCTTTTCCTGCATGGTTACGCCATAGAGCATATCCGCTTCGTCCATTGTGCCTCGTCTGTGGGTGATGAGAATGAACTGCGTGCGGTCAGTCATGTTTCTGACATACTGTGCATAACGGGAAACGTTGATATCGTCAAGCGCCGCTTCAACCTCGTCGAAGATGCAGAAAGGTGCAGGGGTAACCTTGAGAATTGCGAAAAGGAGCGCAATTGCGGCAAGACCCTTTTCACCGCCCGAAAGAAGGTCGATATTCTGAACGTTCTTTCCGGGGGGCTGAACCCTGATATTGATATTACATTCGAGAACATCCTGCGGGTCGTCAAGCACCAATTCCGCACGTCCGCCGTCGAACAGCTCCTTGAAGGTTTCGGTGAAATTGTTGTTGATTCGTCTGAACTGCTCTCTGAATCTCTCTGCCATTTTGCCCGTCAGCTCTTCGATGAGCTTTGTGAGCTCTTCCTTGGATTTTTCGATGTCGCCAATCTGAACGCTCATGTATTCATATCTTTCGGAAACCTCTTTATATTCCTCAACAGCACCCACGTTTACGCTGCCGAGCGCACGGATTTTGTTTTTGATTTCCTGCAATGTACGCTGTGCCTTGGGGATATCATCAAGCACGATATCCATTTCAGCCGCCTCACGGAGAGTGAGCTGATATTCGTCATAGAGCTTGTTCTGCGCCGTTTCAAGCTCTCTCTGCATTGAATCGCGGCGTTCTTCGAGTCTTGCAAGCTCTGCGGTGAGCTTTTCTCTTTCGGAAGTCTTTTCACGCTCTTTTGAACGCAGCTCCGTGCTCTTTGCTTCGCCCTGAGTACGTTTTTCAATAAGCTGTCCGATTTTTTCACGGGTCTTTACCGAATTTTCTTTTGATGAAGCGATTTTTTCTTCAAGACCTGCAATGAGAGCTTCGGTTTCTTCGTTCTCTTTCTTTATTGCATCGATTTCTTCGCCGAGCTTGTCGGCACGCATTTCAAACGCCTGCTTGCGTTCAATACAGCCTGCGATAATTTCGTTATCCGCTTCGATATCCTTTGAAAGAGCAACGATTTCAAGGTTGAGAGAGTTCTGGATTTCTGCAGATTCCTCACGGAGCTTATCGAGAGACTCTCTCTGCTCGTTGAGCTTTTCAAGCTCTGCGTTAAGTTTATCCGATTCTGCGGTAACGGCTTCGATTTCGGCATCCGCTTTTTTCTCTGCGGTGTCGGATTCTTCGATTCTCGCCGCAGCTCTCACCTTTTCGGCTTCAAGCTCGTCAATATGACCCTTTGCGGCTGAATATCTGTCTTTTATGAGATTGAGAGCACTTTCGGCTCTGATGATGTCTTCCTGAGTCTTTATAAGCTCGGCTTCACTTGCATCAAGCTCCGCCTGAACAAGCGCAAGCTCCTCGGAAAGAGTTTTGAAGCTTGCCTGTTTTTCGTCGAGCTTCTTTTCGAGAACGGCAACCTTTTCTTTAAGGCTCTCGATTTCGGTTGTTCTGCTGAGGAATCCTGCGCCCGAGCCTCTCGAGCCGCCCGTCATCGAACCGCCTGCGTTGAGCACCTGACCGTCAAGGGTGACAATCTTGAAACGGTAGGAATATTTCTTCGCCATGTCAATGCCGTTGTCGATATTGTCAACAACCGCCGTTCTTGCAAGGAGCGAACCGATAATTCCCGAATACTTCGGGTCGAATTCGAGGAGCTTATCCGCCATGTCAACAAAGCCCTCACAGTTTTCAAGACCCTTTTCGGTGAACGGTCTTGACTGCACGGAGGTCAGCGGAAGGAAGGTTGCACGGCCTGCCCTGTTATCCTTGAGAAAATTAATCGCTCTCTTGGCTGTGTTTTCGTTGTCGGTAACTATGTTCTGGATTGCCGCACCGAGAGCCGTTTCGATTGCAACGGCATATTCGGCAGGTGTTGAAATAAGTTGGGAAAGAGTGCCGTGGATGCCCTTGATTGCACCCCTTTTTGCCTCTTTGATAACCTTCTGAACGCTTCCGGCATAGCCGTCAAGGTTCTTTTCAAGGTCGTCAAGCATCTTTATTCTTGCGTTTTTCTGATAAATGTCAAGGTTGATTTCGTCGATTTCCTTGCGGAAACGTTCAACCTTGTCGGCTCTTGTGCCGATTATCATTTTATAGCCGTCAAGCGCATTTTCATGCTCTGCCGCTTCGGCATTAAGACGGTCAAGCTCTTTCTGTGCGGCGGCTTTTTCGTTTTCGAGAGTGACGATAACTCCGCCTCTTGTTTCGATAACCTCATTGATGTTGTCGATTCTTGCGGCAAGCTCTCTGCGGGTTGACTGCGCGGTTGATTTTTCAACTCTCAAATCGGCAAGCTTCAAAGCGGCGGCAGTTATTTTTTCGCCGATTTCACGAGCCTTTTCGCTGTTTTCGCTGTTCTGACCGAGAAGAGCGTTGAGTCTTCCGATTTCTTCGGCAAGCTCGGCTTTTTTTGCTTCAACAGATTTTTCTTTTTCGGAAATATCTGCCTTCGCCTGTTCAATCTGCGCATCAATCTCGGCTTTGGAGCTTTCGCTGTCGCCCATATCGTTCATAATACGCTCAATGGTCTGATTGTTATGCTCGATGGTATTCTTTTTAACGGCAATTTCGCCGCCGATAACAGCCGCCTCTTCTTCCGCATCGGCGATGCTCTGTCTTAAGCGTTCGATTTCGAGCGTCATTTCCTGACCCTCGCTGATTGCCTGCTCAATCTGCTCGATAAGCTCAACAAGCTCGTTTTCGGTCTGTTCATACTGCGATGAAGTAAGCGAGAGCTTATGCTCCTGCTCACGCAGACCGTTTTTGGATTTTTCTATCGTATGAAGCCACAAGCCGATTTCGAGAGTTTTCTTTTCATCGGCAAGGGCAAGGAATTTCAGTGCTTTTTCGCTCTGTGTTTTAAGCGGTCCGATTCTCGATTCAAGCTCTGCAAGGATATCGCGGAGTCTTACGAGATTTTCTTCCGCCTGGTCAAGACGGCGGTTTGCATCGGCACGTCTGTAACGGAATGCGGAAATGCCCGAAGCTTCTTCGAGCATATCACGGCGCTGGGTTGAACGCGCGGAAACAAGGTCGGCAATTCGTCCCTGACCGACCATCGAATAACCGTCACGACCCAGACCTGTATCCATGAAAAGCTCGTGGATATCGCGCAGACGGCATACCTCGCCGTTGATTTTATATTCACTTTCGCCCGAGCGATAGTAACGGCGCGTTACCGCAACATCGTCTTTTTCGTAGTTATTGAGGCTTCTGTCCGAGTTATCAAGGCGCAGAGTAACCTCGGCATAGCCGAGAGCCTTTCTCTGGCTTGTACCGCCGAAGAT
>JAZSNQ010000114.1:0-2621 GCA_045536515.1 Acutalibacteraceae bacterium
TATCGATTGCGTTTTCTTCATTCACATCGTCAAGATTATCGATATCAACTCTTGTTTCATCAACTTCAACCCTTGTTGTAAGAAGATAAGCACCCTGATATTCATTATTGATATAAACATCGCAGGGAACAAAAAGAGGAGTATAGGGCATACCTGCTTCTTTTGCGGCATAATATGCGGCAACATTTCTTACAAGAGATTCATCGCTGTGATTTGCAATAAGGCTCCACTTTTTGCTCTTACCCATATCAAAAAGATTTGCTTTTTTATCAAGCTTGATATTATAGGGTTTCTTTTCCATATTCCAGGTAGAGTTACCTCTGCCCTTGATATATTCAAGAACGCCGTCATATTCAGCGCTTGCACCGTCGGCATTAACGATGGTAATGTTACCTTCTTCTTTATAATTCTTATCGGCATGAACGGCATCAAGGCTGCCCGATTCTGTTTCGATAAATACGGAAGCAACAGTTGATTCATTAATAATAACAACCTTGAAACTCTCGTTTGCACAGGTAAGTGTTACCTCACTTTTACCATTAAGAGCATCTGTTGCCTCGCCGTTAACAAGCTTTGTTGAACCTGCAAAAACATCTGCATCGGCATCAAAGCTTATTTTTGCATTAGCAAGATCAATTGCAGAAGGTACAAAAAGATAATATGTTCCGTCGATTTCATACCATTCTGTCTTAACCGCTGCACCTTCACCGTTTCCGGCTTCAGCATCAATTTCTGAAACAGACTCTATTGCAAACGAAGAAATTGCGGCATCATCTGATGCAAAAACCGCAACAGAAAGACATGAGAACGACATGATTATTGCAAGAAGAACCGAAATAATTTTTTTCATACTTTTTCCTCACTTTTGATTATTACTTATTTCATTATTATTTCCGATAACTTATTATGGATAATATCTTTTCTCTTTTCGGCAGTTTCTTTTCCGTCACCCTTAACAGAGAAATAAATTTTAAGCTTGGGTTCTGTACCCGAAGGTCTTACAGCTGTCCATGAACCGTCTTTGAAATCAAAACGAAGAACATTCTCCTTGGGAAGATCGTCAATACCCTTTGAATAATCAAGAAGAACATCCAAATCATCGAAGAGATTTTCGCCTGTTTCGCGAAGATCTTTCATTGCATTCTGAATCTTCTCGGCACCTTCTTTACCCTTGAGAACAATAGTTTCAAGGCAATCAAAATAATAGCCGTATTCTTCGTAGATTCCGTTCATTGCATCAACAAGAGTCATGCCCTTGTTCTTATAATATGATGCCATTTCGGCAATAAGCATTGCAGAAGAAACAGCATCCTTGTCTCGTGCGTGAGTTCCTGCAAGATAACCGTAGCTTTCTTCGTAACCGAAAAGGAAGGTGTGTTCGCCGCTTTCTTCCCAAAGGCAGATTTTTTCACCGATATACTTGAAACCGGTAAGGGTCTGAACGGATTTTGCACCGTTCTTTTCTGCGATTGCAGCACCAAGCCCGCTTGTAACTATTGTTTTTACAACAGCAGCATTTTCAGGCATGGAATCCTTCTTGAATTTAAGAACAAAATCAACAAGAAGCGCACCAGTCTGATTACCCGTGAGAAGCTGATATGCTCCGTTGTGAAGAACGCCTACACCGATTCTGTCACAGTCGGGGTCTGTGCCGATAACGATATCAGCACCTTCAGCCTCTGCCTGCTTAAGAGCAAGGGTAAGAGCATCTTTTTCTTCGGGATTGGGTGAACGAACGGTTGAGAAGTTGCCGTCAGGAAGTTCCTGCTCTTTTACAATTGAAACATTCTTTCCTTCAAGAATACGGCGTACGGGAATATTTCCTGTTCCGTGAAGAGCTGTATAAACTATCTTAAGGTCTGTCACTTCGTTATAAAGACTCTGCTTTCTGACTTCGGCAAGGAATGCGTTAAGGGTTTCATCGCCGATCATAACAAGCAATCCGCTGTTTTTCGCTTCTTCAAGAGAAACCGAAGGAATGTTTTTAAGTTCAGTAACGGCATTTACATAAGCAATAACTTTGTCTGCATACTGAGGAACAAGCTGACAACCTTTTGAGTCATATACTTTATAACCGTTATATTCCTTGGGATTGTGGCTTGCGGTGATAACTATACCTGCAGTGCAGTTATGATATCTTACGGCAAAAGAAAGAACGGGTGTGGGCATAAGAGATTCAAAAAGAAAAACTTTTATACCTGCTGCACAAAGAACACTTGCAGCGTTTTTTGCAAACTCAGATGAGTTATTTCTTGAATCAAATGCAATGGCAACCGATTTATCGCCGTGAAATTCAGCGTTAAGATAATCGGCAAGACCTTTTGTAGCCTTTGAAACAGTATATTTATTCATTCTGTTTGCACCGGCACCCATTATTCCGCGAAGGCCGCCTGTGCCGAATTCAAGCTCTTTGTAGAATCTGTCTTCAAGCTCTGCTTTATCGGATATACTTTCGAGTTCCTTCTTGGTTTCTTCATCAAAAGTAAGCCAATACTCATAGTTGTTCATTTTTAACACATCCTTTTATTGTAATTACAAAAATCCTTTTAAATTATAACACTTAATACTTCGAGTATCAACAAAAATTTTAAATTATTTTTAAAATATACTTTCAAAGGGAT
>JAZSNQ010000182.1:0-3423 GCA_045536515.1 Acutalibacteraceae bacterium
TGCCTTTGTCCATGCGAGAGCTGTCTGATATTCAGCTTCGTCATAGATGCCTTCGGACATTCGACGGATGATTTCAACCTCGTCAACGGATTCAACTCTCATGCCGAGATATTCTTCAATGAAATCGGGGTCGATAACCGAACCTGCGATACCCATGCAGGTTGAACCGATCTGGAGATAGCTCTTGCCTCTCATTGTTGCAACCGCAACAGCTGAACGTGCAAAACGAAGGAGCTTTTCCTTAACGTCATCGGGCATTGATGTGTCGTCAGCATCCTGAACGTCCTTTCCGTAGATACCGAATGCGGGAAGACCCTTCTGTGCATGAGCTGCAAGAACTGCTGCAAGATAAACAGCGCCGGGTCTTTCGGTTGCGTTGAAGCCCCATACACCCTTGATTGTTGTGGGGTCCATATCCATTGTTTCCGAGCCGTAGCACCAGCAGGGAGTAACGGAAAGGGTGATGTCAACGCCTTCCTTCTTGAACTTTGCTGCGCAGGCTGCTGCTTCCGCAACACGTCCGATTGTGGTATCAGCGATAACAACCTTTACGGGTTCGCCGTTTGAGTAGCGGAGATTTTCCTCAAAGAGAGCCTTTGCTGCCTTTGCCATGTTCATGGTCTGGTCTTCAAGGGATTCTCTTACCTTGAGGGGTCCTCTTCTGCCGTCGATGATGGGGCGAATACCAATTACGGGATAATCGCCGATAAGTCTGTTCTTTGCCATAATAGCATCTTCCTTTCTATGGTTGGTTGTATATTATTTTTAATAATAGATTTGGGTAGTTGTGGGTCGTTGAGTTGTTGAGCCTTCGTCGATAGCTGTTACACCTGAGGGGCGAGTGACAACAGAATCAGGATATGTTGTAGGCACAGCCGTGGTAAGTGATGTTTCATCATAACCTACAAACTTATCACTCTGAATACTGGTCCAAAGAAGCCATACATCCTTACCGTTCTGATAATATGAATCGTCAACAAGATTGTCCTCGTCAACTGCTCTTATAAAGCCTGCTTCTCTGAGACCTTGAGCAAAGAGAGTTGCCATTTCTTCGCTCTTGAATGTGATTATGTTCTTTGCCTTAAGCTCTGTTCTGGGCTTGCTGTACTTTGTGAGCTGACCCCAAACGAAGCCTGTTGCCCACCAATATTTATCATAGGGTCTTGTAAAAATTTTTTTGTAATGGCTGTCATTGTTCTTGCTCCAGTAGCAGTCAAGCTGCATATTAAGCCAGTCTTCTTTATCGGCACAGTCATAGTGGTTTGCGTCGCCGTTGCCGCCCTTATATGTACCTGCGGGAGCAGTATAAACACCTGTTTCGGCACCAACGAACAGCCAGCCGTACTGACCCTTCCAAAGTTGTATCATCCAGTCCTTGTTTTCATATGTAAAGCGGATACGAATCTGGTCGATGAACATAGCTGCTGCAGGAGCATATTTGTCATAAAACTCATTGTAACCCTTTCCGCTCTGCCAACAAGCCTCATCATCAATATAAAAGAAATCGCCGTCAGGTTCGTATTCGTATCCAGCAACATGATTTTCTACAAGCCAATTTTGTAGCGGTGTGAGAGGTTTAGTTGTAGTAGGATTTTGCGTGCTTGTTTTTGTGTTATCTGAAATCGTTGTAAAAATTGTTTCTGTAATGTTCTTGTGATAATCAGATATTATTTCACGCAGTTCAACAACTTCGCTTTCGAGGGTTGCGACACGGTCTTCAATAGCGCTGTCAACAATCGTATAACCAAACGCACCGACAAGTATCGAGAGCGCCGCCGCAATGATTTTTTTCATCATATCTCCTCGCTTTCTTTGTTTTTATTGCTACGCAAAAACTGATATTCTCTCCCTCAGGGTCTATGACCCAGCTCCCTCGTCAGAGGGAGCCTATACAGAAAGCTTCAGTTTTACAATTTGTTTCTGCAATAATTTTGCTTACTCCTTGGGCTTCCTCTGACGAGGAAGCTGTCCGTAGGACTGAAGGAGAGATTATTTTTTATTAACAAAAGAATCTATGTATTCACACACACCATAAAAATTCTCATCAATCTCATTATTCGGAATGCGGATAACGGTCAAATCAAATTCTTCAAGTTTTTCCGTGCGGATTTTATCTTTTGCCATATCGTTTTCATTATAATGCTGTGAGCCGTCAAGTTCAATAACAAGCTTTGCTTTTGCACAATAAAAATCAACGATAAAGTTGCCGATTGATTTTTGCCGTTGAAATCTTACAGGATATCCCGAAAGAAACTCATACCAAAGCTTGCGTTCCCAAGGTGTCATGTTTTTTCGCAGGTTTTTTGCAAGAGGGATATTGGATTTGTTGTATGGTAACATTTTATTCTCTCCCTCCGTCTGCGACTTTGTCGCATCCACCTCCCTCGTCAGAGGGAGGCAATTACAGCCATAAACTATCCGTTATTTTATAACCGCTTTGAATCTCTCGTATGCTTCTGCCCATGCGGAGACATCGACAGGAGCATATTCAACTGTTTTTTCGCTTGCCTTGACGATTTTGCGAGCCTCTGCAACGTTTGCAATTGCGCCTGATGCCATGAGCTGAACGGCAATATTGCCGAGAACGGTTGCTTCGATAGGACCTGCGATAACTGTTCTGCCGCATGAAGAAGCGGTCATCTGACAAAGGAGAGTATCCTTTGTGCCGCCGCCGATAACGTGAATAACGGGATATGTTTTGCCCGTGCAGTTTTCAAGGTTATCAATGGTGAGGCGGTATTTCATCGCAAGGCTTTCGTAGATGCAGCGCATAACCTCGCCCACGCTTTCGGGTACAGGCTGGTTGGTTTTGCGGCAGTATTCGCGTACTCTTTCGGGGATGTTTCCGTGGGGAACAAACTCGGGTGCATCGGGGTCGATGAAGCACTTGAAGGGTTCAGCAGCAAGAGCAAGCTTTTCAAGGTCTGCATAGGAATAATCGCTGCCGTGTCTGTTCCAATGTCTGCGGCTTTCCTGAATGAGCCAGAGACCGATTATGTTCTTGAGGAAGCCGACGGAAGAATCGCAGCCGCCCTCATTTGTAACATTCATTGCAAGAGAGGTTTCGTTGACGATGGGTTCTTTAAGCTCTGTTCCGAAGAGCGACCATGTGCCGCTTGAAAGGAAGGCAAAATCTTCGCTTTCGGCAGGTACGGCGGTGATAGCGCTCTGCGTATCGTGACCGCATACGCTGATAACGTCAACATCCTTGATACCGCATTCCTCGCAGATATCGTCTGTTACCTTGCCGAGAACCGTTCCCGAAGGCACGATTTCGCCGAGAAGCTTTGAGGGAATGCCGAGCTTTTCGATATAGTCGGTTGCCCATGATTTTGTTTCAAGGTCAATCATCTGTGAGGTGGTTGCGATTGAATATTCGGTTGTCATTTTGCCCGTGAGCATATAACCGAAAAGGTCAGGCAT
>JAZSNQ010000084.1:0-27085 GCA_045536515.1 Acutalibacteraceae bacterium
AGCCTTTGTTGTTGTGGGAGCAGCTGTTGTGGGAGCAGCTGTTGTGGGAGCAGCTGTTGTTGTTGCCTTTGTTGTTGTGACAGTTGTGGGTTCAAGTCTGTCATCAACGGGGTCTGTGATTTCAACTGCAAAAGCTGATGTAACGAATGTGCAAAGTGTGATTGCTGCAACAAGAATTGCGAACAGCATGGATACTGTCTTTTTCATTTTAATTACCATCCTTTTGATTGTTTTGTTTTGTGCCTTCTGACCTATTCTGAATTACGGTTATAATTTTACACATAAAACAGCTTTTTGTCAAGCCACTATATTTGCCAATAAGATGAACAAAAAACACATAATCTTTGACGTATTTTTGTATTTTAAGAATTTTTCGAGAAAACATAATAATAAATATGTTTGAAAGGAGTCTTTTCAATGCCCTTTAAATTTCCCGAAAAAAGAAAAGAAACCGTGATGCAGAAGCATTTCCCCAAGGAGAAAAATCCGCGCGGATACGACCTGAACGACGACGATATTCCAACCGATGTTCTCGGAAGCTATACAGGCACGCCTTATGATGGTCTGCGCCCCGTTCAGGATGCCGACGATTTATAAAGCTTTCGGCGGAGTGTATTGTGCCGATACACTCCGCCTCCACTTCATCTTTTTCCCCTTGCCTCATTCTTTCCCCAAAGAATGAGGCTTATTTATGAGAATTCACCTGCCCATCCATCCGTTAATTTTTATAAGGTAGGTGAAACTCTTGCTATCTTATTTCGCATTCAGCCTTCTTTTCGCAGGTATCGGCATTGAATGCTGCCGTTTTCTGACCTGATACGGTATACACCGTTCCGTTGTTATATGCAGCTCTGACCGCGGCATCTCCCACAAACGATTCATCGTGAATGCAGAGTCCTGCCGGAGTTATCGTGCTTTCAGAAACATCAAAGAGTGCATATGCCGAAACTTCGGTACCCTTTTCGCTGTTCTGAGTCAGAACGGGTAAACCGAACATTCCTTTTCGGGGAATGATTATCGTGCTTCTGTTGTCATAAGGATATAAAACCTTGCAGTTTTTATCGAGTGTATATTCATCTGACACCGAAGGATTTTCGGGATCGGTCACATCAAACAGGCGGAATGCTGCGGTTCCGTCGGCTTGGGTGTTTATGCCGAGAAGCTTCGTTTCTGAGATTTCATAAAGACTTCCCGTGAAAAGCTTTGAAGAGATAGTTCCCGCAACCTTCGGGAATTTCGGCGATGAGAAATCTATTATCATCGTTTCTCCCTCCGAAGAAATATAACCCTTGTTTCCAATGAATCTCACGCCGTCTGCCTTTTTCTGAGGAAATATCTGCTTAAGACCGCTGATAAATTCCATGTTTACATCAAAAACATAAACCGCTGTTGAATCGGTGAGTGCCGTTGCAACGGTCATACAGCCGTTTTTGCCGTTCACCGAAACGCCGCCGATAATCGAACCCTCAACAACATATTGACCCGCAAAATAAATTGACGAACCGTTCATGTTGAAACGGTAGATTTCGGTTCTGCTCGGATATGCACCGTTTTTATCGGGTTCAACCGAAACAAATTCTCTCGTTGCCGTGATTGAGCTTTCGGAGCAATAAAGTCTTTTACCGCTTCCGATAATCGCAAGATGTCCCACGGGTTCATCAAAACAAGAAATATCCGTTAATGTTATAAAGATATATGATGATTCAAGGTCTTTGGATACAATGAAGATTTCCTTCGGGTCGGTAACGGTTGTTTTACCGTTTACCGTAAAAGACGGAAGAAGCGTTGCATCTGCCGATTTTATCTGCTTATCGGTAACAAGACAAAGACTGTTTCCGTTAAGAGTCGAGAAAAGATAAGTTCCCTCCTGGGTGTGTTCGCGGATTTTTTTCGGTGCTTCGGGATCTGAAACATCATAATATACTGCGGTTGTTACCGTTTCGGTGTCAAAATCCTTTTTATCCATAATCGCAATGAGAACGTTGTTCTTAAGATGCATCGCAATGCATTCCTCGGATGCACCAGCAACCACATTATCCGAAAGAGTGATTGTTGAAACAACCTTCATTTCGCTTTCCGAAGCATCCTTTATAATCTTTATCTGCTCCGTCATGCTTCCCGACTGAGGATTGTTGCCCGTGGTGACAACATACAGATATTCTCCGTTACTGTCAACTATATCCGCATCATAATCTCCGATTGTTGTCACCGTTTCCGCAACGGTATTTCCTGCCGGATAAAGAACGTTGCCCGATGAGCCGGCTGTTCCGAGATTTTTCTGTGCGGTTTCATCACTCACCGCGTTTTCTCCTGCGGCAGCGTTGGCGTTTCTGTAGCCCTCATAAAGCTTATCGAGAATTTCCTTTTTTTCGGAAGCCTCATCGTTCTTTTTATCCGATGAGGGTTGCTCGCCGCTTTGAGAATCGGCAGGCTTCTTTTCCGGCACTTTTTCACCGAGAATTTCATGCACCGCCTTTTCAATCTCCTCATAGCTCTGTGCATTTTTTACAAGCTCCACGCCCTCATAACTCTTATAGAACTTGTCGCTTTTTACGATTTTTACTCCGTCTGCCCTCATTGCAAGAACCGCGGCAATGACAACCGCAAACATAGCCGCTGCCGCCGCAAATCTGCGGATTGCAATAATATTTGATTTGTTCATCCCCGTTTTAACTGAAAAATCCGATGTATTCTGTTCTTCGTTTTTAAGCATGGCAACCATGCTTTCTTTTTGCAATTTCAGCGGCACCTGCACGCTTTCCGAGCTTTTTTCAAACTCATTTCTGAGCATATCAAGCATCTGCTTATCATTTTTCATCATCCAAACCTCCTTCCGTTCAGTTCTCGCCGCCGATTACCGTTCTGAGCTTTGCAAGCGAACGCTTGAGCTTTGAACGCACCGTTGACGGCGGATAATCGAGCATATCGGCTATCTCATGACTTTTATAATTGCCCAGAACGCTGAGCAAAACAATTTCTCTTTCTTCCGCAGAAAGAGTTTCCAGAGCCCTTTTAAGCTCAACCGAAAGCTCAATGCTCTCAAAGCTTACGGGTTCGGGATGTCCCCCGTCTTCGTCATCAAGATAAACCAACGCTTTTTTCTTTTGTTCTTCCGTATAGTATCTTTTGCATGAGGCGCAGAGTATTTTAAAGAGCCATCCTTTGAACGCCTCTGCTTTCTTGAGAGCTTTTATTTGCCGAAAAGCGGATAATACAGCGTCCGATACAGCATCCTGCGCAAGAGATTCGCTGCCCGTGACATAACAGGCATAGCAATACATATCTTTGTAATAAAGTTCATACAGTTCGCCGAATGCCTCGGCATCTCCGTTTTTCGCCAGTGTAACGAGTTCTTTTATCTGAGCGCTCAAATTTCCCCTCCTCACCACTCTCATAGTATAAGTGTCTGCAGCTTCTGTTTTTGTTGCATATATTTTCAAAAAAATTTTTTTGTTGATACATCGCTTACCACGGGATATAATATAACCGATAAAACTTTATAAAGCAAGGTGTTAATTTTGAAAAAAATCTGCATTTTATGTGTTTTGTTTGCACTGCTTTTCACCGCATCCTGCTCAATAAAATATACTCCCGATGACGCAGGCGTAAATGCACCCGTTTCGGTTGAAGATGTGCGTGACACAACAATAAAATCCGCTTCAACCTCAACTGCACCCTTATATACGGTTTCAGCCTCAGCAACTCCAACCACACGAATTATTCTCACGGGAGTTTCCTCTCTGACAGGCAGAAAGATTATCGCACCCATGACATTCACCGTGAACGACCCTGAAAACACAAGAGGCATTCCGACCGAAAAAAAAGAACACAGTTACGGCGTTGCAAAAAACAGCGAACCCCATGATATTTCAAAAAACGCACAGAAATACTTTGAGTCAACCGGATATAAAGCGGTTTGCTACGACACAAAATCCGCCGAAAAAGTGCTTTATCTCACATTTGACTGCGGCTGGGAAAACGGCTGTACCTCAAAAGTTCTCGACACTCTGAAAGAAAAAAATGTGCCCGCCGCATTTTTCTGCACTCTTGACCATATAAAATCTTCTCCCGAACTCATCGCAAGAATGATTAATGAAGGTCATATCGTGGGCAATCACTCGGCAAAGCATCCGAATTTTACAAAAATCTCAAGACAGAGAATGGCGGATGAAATTCTGACTTGTGAAAACTATCTGCGCGAAAACTTCGGTTATTCAACAAGCTTTTTCCGTTTTCCGGAAGGAGCATACAATGAAAATGCACTTGAGCTTGTTGACTCCATGGGCATGACCTCGGTTTTCTGGTCATGCGCATACGCCGACTGGGATGTAAATAACGTCAAGGGAAAACAATATGCATTGGATACCGTAACCTCAAGACTTCATCCCGGTGCCGTTATTCTTCTCCACTCCGTTTCGCCCGACAATGCCGAAGCACTGGGCGATATCATTGATTGGGCAAGAAGCAACGGATATGTTTTCAAATCACTGAATGATTTAAATATATAACAATGTAATAACCTCTTGACTTTTCGGTTGAGAGGTTATAAAATAGTCAATTGTTAATCGGTTAATTGTTAAGTGTTTAACAATATTGACATAAGGGGTGGAAAAGTGTCAAATTTATACAAAGAAGCTGTCAAGAAAATGTGCAGGGTAACTCTTCTGCACCGCTATGCAATCTCAACCTCGCTTTCGGGAATGAAGCTTTACAGAGGTCAGCCCGAAATTCTTGAATATCTGAACAGCCACGGCGACTGTTCGCAGAAAGAGCTGGCGGATTTTCTCGGAGTATCCCCGGCATCAATCGCAACAAGCCTCAAACGCATGAGCAAGGCGGGATTCATTGAAAGAACGGAAGACAAAAAGGACAGACGAATCAACCGTCTGCGTCTTACCGAAAAAGGCAATAAAATCCGTCTTGCAGGAAAGGCTGAATGCGACAGGGTTGACAAGGCGATGTTCAGCGGGTTTTCCGACGAAGAAATAGCCGCTTTTTCGGATATGCTTTCAAAAATAGCCGAAAATCTTTCACCCGACGGAATCAGCGACAAAGAACTGTTCAATATAATGAAAAAGAGAAGAAACGGAGATGATAAAAATGATTAAGACGCTGTTGAATCAGACCAAAGGCTACCGTCTGCTTTCGCTCCTCTGCCCCCTGCTTATAATCATTGAGGTGTATATGGAAACGCAGATTCCTTTTGTTATGTCCGACATGGTTGACAAAGGCATTCTCGGCGGTGCGGGCACGGAATATGTTTTGCTTGAAGGCGGAAAAATGGTTATCATGGCACTTGTATCACTCATTGCAGGTGCAGGTGCGGCAAGAGTTGCGGCAAAGGCAGGCATGGGCTTCGGTTCAAATCTGCGAAACGCGATTTTTTCAAAAATACAGGATTTTTCCTTTGCAAACATAGACCGCTTCAGCACTCCTTCGCTTATCACAAGAATGACAACCGACGTCAACACCATTCAGATGGGCTACACAATGGTTATCAGGATGTTTGTGCGTTCACCTATTATGCTTGTCATGGCATTTTCAAAAGCCAAGGCAATCAACAGCGAGCTTGCCGTTGTTTTTGCCGTTGCGGCACCCGTCATGCTTATTCTTCTCGGACTCATCGGAAGCCTTGCACTCCCGAGATTTCACAAGCTGATGAAAAAATATGACGGGCTCAACGCTTCCATTCAGGAAACCCTTATCGGTGCAAGAGTTGTCAAGGCGTTTGTAAGAGCAAAGCACGAAAAGGATAAATTCAAGTTTTCAAACGACGAACTGCGCGATGCATCAATCTTTGCGGAAAAGCTAATCATTCTTGCCGGTCCGATTATGCAGATGACGGTTTATTCCTGCATAGTTGCAATTCTCTGGTTCGGAAGCAATCTCGTTATAAAAGGCACAATGGCGATTTCCGAACTCACGGCATTCATCACCTATGTCAACATGATTCTCATGTCACTCATGATGATTTCAATGATTTTTGTTATGGCAACAATGTCAAGAGCATCATTCACGAGAATCGGCGAGGTTATTGCCGAAGTTCCCGATATCAACGATAATCTTGCAGACCCCGAGCTGACCGTTAAAAACGGCGAAATTGAAATGAAGAACGTCTGCTTCAAATATAAGAAGAACGGCAAGAAAAACGTTATCGATAACATCAATCTTCACATAAAATCGGGTGAAACCGTCGGTATTATCGGCGGCACGGGTTCAGCCAAAACAACACTCGTTCAGATGATTCCGAGACTCTACGACGTTACGGAAGGCGTTGTAAAAGTCGGCGGCAGACCCGTTGCGGACTACACCCTCAAAAATCTGCGTGATGCGGTTGCAATGGTGCTTCAGGTAAACCTTCTTTTCACGGGCACAATTGAAGATAATCTCCGCTGGGGTAACGAAAACGCAACCGAAGAAGAAATCATCAATGCCTGCAAGATCGCTCAGGCACATGATTTTGTATCTTCTTTCCCTGACGGCTACAAAACCGAACTCGGTCAGGGCGGTGTTAATCTTTCGGGCGGTCAGAAGCAAAGACTCTGCATTGCAAGAGCACTTCTCAAATCGCCCAAGGTTCTTATTCTCGATGACAGCACAAGTGCCGTTGATACCGCAACGGACGCCAAAATCCGTGAAGGCTTCAAGGCAAACCACGGAGATGTCACCACGCTCATCGTTGCACAGAGAATCAGCTCCGTTGAGCACGCAGATAAAATCATCGTTCTCGATGACGGTAAAATCAACGCTGTAGGCACTCACAGCGAACTTCTCGGCACAAACGAAATCTATACCGAAGTTTATAATTCACAGCAGGAAGGAGGAAAAGAATAATGGCACGCAAAGCAAAAAAAGCCGCACCCCCGAGTCAGGGCAACAAATTTCAGAAACCTCAGAACACAAAAAAGACCTTTTCTCGACTTCTCGGTTATCTCGGTAAATCCAAAGCACTTCTTTTCCTCGTTTTTATATTCGTTATTGTCAGCTCCCTTGCCGGCATCATCGGCACTTCATTTGTTGAAACCATAACCGATGACATTCTCATGCCGATTATCGGCTCCGAAATCACCTCGGAGCTTCTTGCTCCGCTGGTTAAAATCCTTATTTTTCTCGGATTAATTTATGCATTCGGCGTTATATCTTCCTATGCATATTCAAGAATCATGCTCCAGGTTGCGCAGAAAACTCTCAATCTCATAAGACGCGACCTTTTCAACCACATGATGGATTTGCCCATCAGCTTTTTTGATACTCATACCCATGGCGAGCTCATGAGCCGCTACACAAACGATGCCGACGTGCTCCGTGAATGCATAAGTCAGAGCTTCGTTCAGCTTATCGCTTCATCCGTAACCGTTATCGGCACGTTTGCCATGATGGTTTATTACAGCCCCCTGCTCACCATTATTGTTGTTATTCTTCTTTTCGTCGCATTTTTTATCATAAAAACACTCGGCAAAAAAAGTGCGTACTATTTCAGAGCGCAGCAGAAATGCGTAGGCGAAGTCAACGGATATATCGAGGAATTCATCGAAGGTCAGAAGGTTGTCAAGGTTTTCTGTCACGAGCCTGCGGCTAAAAAGGATTTTGCCGAAATTAACGCAAATCTCCGCAATGCCGCAACCAACGCTCACACCTATGCAAGCATTCTCATGCCGATTATGGGTAACATTTCATATCTCACCTATGCCGCATCGGCAACAATCGGTTCAATCGTAATCATGACACTTCCCGAAGAATCGTTCTGGGGTCTTTCGGTCGGTGCGCTTATGACATTCCTGCTTTACACAAGACAGTTCTTCCAGCCGATAACCCAGATTTCACAGCAGTTCAACAACATCATTGCCGCCCTTGCGGGTGCGGAACGTATCTTTGAAATAATTGACACCCCTGCCGAAGAAGATGACGGCTATGTAACCCTTGTCAACGCACGCAAGAATCCCGACGGAAGCATCACCGAATGCGAAGAAAGAACGGGTATCTGGGCATGGAAGCATCCCCACGGCGACGGTACACTGACCTACACCGAGTGGAAGGGCGACGTGCGTTTCCACGACGTAACATTCAGCTATGACGGCAAAAAGACCGTTCTCAAAAATATTTCACTATATGCAATGCCGGGTCAGAAAATCGCATTCGTAGGTTCAACCGGTGCAGGCAAAACCACAATCACCAATCTCATTAACCGTTTCTACGACGTGAACAAAGGCAAAATCACCTATGACGGCATCAACATCAAGAAAATCAAGAAAGCGGAACTCCGCCGTTCAATGGCAATGGTTCTTCAGGATACACACCTCTTCACGGGCACTGTCAGAGATAATATTGCTTACGGCAAGCTTGATGCAACCGATGAAGAAATCATCGCCGCCGCAAAGCTCGCAAACGCAGATTCGTTCATCACACGTTTGCCCGAAGGCTACGACACGATGATAACGGGCGACGGTTCAAATCTTTCGCAGGGTCAGAGACAGCTTCTCGCAATTGCCAGAGCCGCAGTTGCAGACCCTCCCGTTCTTATTCTCGATGAAGCAACAAGCTCAATCGACACAAGAACCGAACGTCTCATCGAAAAAGGCATGGATAAGCTCATGGAAGGCAGAACGGTATTTGTTATTGCCCACAGACTTTCAACCGTGCGTAATTCCGACGCGATTATGGTGCTTGAACAGGGCGAAATCATCGAAAGAGGCAACCACGAAGACCTCATTGAGCAGAAAGGCAAATACTATCAGCTCTATACAGGTCAGTTTGAACTTGATTGAAACATTGCTGTTGCAAAGCAAGCGGATTTTTATTATAATTACATCTGAAATAATCTGAAGGAGAATCTTCATGAAAAATCTTACGGTTAATCAGATAATAAACGCGCAATTCAAAGTCAGTCAAAACAGTCCCGTTTTGAAGCCTTGGGGAGGTTCGTTTGTTGTTGCCGACCCTTCGCTCCTCACTCCCGACATCAGCCCCGACAGCAAATGGCATATGTTTTTTCACACAACTTTCGGCGTTTACCGTTCCGAAAGCAATGACGGCATAAAATTCGGCAAAGCAATAAAAATTGCCAACAGAGCGATGCGCCCCAACATCAATTTTATTGACGGAAGGTACTTTCTTTTCTACGAAAGAACCCGTCCTCTGATTATGAATGCGCTGAATGTGATTAATGCCGTCAAATGGAAATCGGAAATATTTGTTACGGAAAGTACGGATTTGAAATCATGGTCAAAACCAAAGCCGGTTATATCATCGGCTCACGGATATGAAGAAAGCGACAGAGGCTCCGCAATTTCCAATCCGTTTCTGCTTCGTGAAAACGACATTAACCGTCTTTATTATTCATGCGGAATGACATTTATCAAAGACTGCGGCTTTTGCGAACCTACGCATATAGGCTGCGCGGAAAGCAAAAAAATCACGGAGGGCTATGTACCCCTCAAAAATCCGCTTATTTCTCCCGACAGAAACGACCCTTACCTCAATCTGTGCAGCGGATGTCTTAAGGTTTACAAACTTTCCGATGGTTATATCGGAATACAAAACGGAATTTATGAACGCAACGAAAAAAGCCATTCGGCAATTATTCTGCTCACATCCCCCGACGGTCTCTCGTTTGATTTTTGCAAGGTTCTTGTTGAACCCGGAGGAAACGGCTGGATGAATCAGTTTGTTTATGCAAGCCATCTCGTCAGACACGGCAACACCCTGCGCCTTTATTTCAATGCAAGAGATACTTCGGATATGCTCAGAGGAAGAGAATGCATCGGATTTGCACAAGCAGAAATAAAAAACACATGACAAAAACCAAAAGCACCGATTTTTTTCGGTGCTTTTGGCTTTATAGAAGGATGTATGTTTGCCGGAATATCTGCCGCAGGCTGCGGAATGCCGTGCGGCTTCAATTGCGGCGGAAGTAGTTTTAGTCGTTTTCAGCTGCAGCCTTTACAACTTCCTCAGGAACAGCCTCGCCGTGTTTGACGAAGAGGATGCAGAGAATGCTGAGGAGGAACATGATGGGGCTGTAGATGAAGAGTGAAAGGTATGTGCCTGAAAGCATACGCACAACGCCGTAAATGATGGGTGATGCAATCTGTGCGGAGAAGGTTGCAGTGTAGTAATAACCTGTGAATGTACCAACCTTATCAATACCGCCGATTTCAAGAACAAGAGGAAGAGTATTAACTGTAATAAGCATATTTGCAAATCCGCCGAGAACAAGAGCAACCCAGATAAGTGCAAAGCTCTGTGTGGCAACATAAAGAGCAAATACTGCCATGAACACTACAAGACCGAGAAGAATGGTCTTCTTTCTGCCGATTTTCTTGCCGAGATAGCCTGCAGGGATAGCTGCGACCGCTGAACACACAGCAAAGAGAGTGGTCATGATTGTTGCTTCCGAAGTGGTTTTTCCGAGAACTTCAGCTGCAAAAAGTGCGAAGAAGGTTGTGATTGCATTTGTACCGCAGAAGAGGAAGAAGAGACCGCCGAGCATGAACACAAGGCTTCTTCTCTCGCCCTTTGAAAGCTTCTGTGCCTTCTGAGCTGCCTTTGCGGCTTTCTTTGCTTCTTTTTCAGCCTTGAGTCTTGCAGCTTCGTCAACAGCTCTGTTGTGTTCTGCGACAGCTTCAAGCTTGCTTGAGGGTTCTTTAACAAAGAAAAGAACAACAAGCATACCGATTATCATAACGATTGCTCCGAGAAGGAAAACATAGGGGAATGCAATCTGTTCGTTTTCTGTTGTGATTTTCACACCTGTGAAGCCTGTGTAGATAAGACCTACGATTGTACCTGCAAACATACCGAGGGCTGAGCCGATACCGCCCATAAGGTTGATGATTGCGTTGCCTTCACTGCGGAGCGAGGGAGGTGTCAGTGCGGGCATGAGTGCAACGCAGGGTGCTCTCCAGAGTGACATCGAGAAAACAAAGAGGATGATAAAGAGCATTGTAAGAGGGAGTGAATTTGAAAGTGCAACCCAGGGAATAACCGCAAAAAGGAATGCCGAAACGGGAGCACCGAAAACAATGAAGGGACGGCGTTTGCCGAGCTTTGAATGACATCTGTCGGAAAGCTTGCCGAAGGTCGGCTGGAAAATAACGCCGAAAATATTATCGAATGTCATTATGATACCGATGAAAAGCGGAACAAGAGTTATACCGCCTGCTTCGGTAACAACATTTTCACCCTGAGATTCCGCAAATTTTGCGAGAACGGGGAACATCTCGTTGAGCTTTGCACTCCAGCCTGTAACCATTGCCGAAGCATTGAGAAGTCTCTCGAGAATTTTGGTGATGTAGGGGTCATAGATAGCCCATGCAATCGAGGCAGCCATGAAGCCGAAACCGGTCAGAATAGTTCTGGGTCGGTGAAGCTTACCGTTTTCTCTTGCACAGAAAAAGGTGTTGTTCATAATTTTTTCTCCTTTACAGGGTAACGAAATATAATGCGAATGCAAAACATCCGCAATTAACAAGGATATTATATCACTTCTCGTTCTTTTTTAAAAGACAACATATTACACTAAAAATCACTTGCGTTTTTGTTTGACTTGACGAAAATATTTTTTCACATATTTTTAATTTTACTAAAACATTATTGACAATATCGCGTAAATAGAATAAAATAATCAAGACCAATATTTCGGGGTATAATATCCGAAACCGTATCGGGGTGTAGCGCAGTTGGTAGCGCGCCTGCTTTGGGAGCAGGATGTCGCACGTTCGAATCGTGTCACTCCGACCAAAACCGCAACTTTGAATTCAGAGTTGCGGTTTTTTCTTTTTTATCTGCAAATACTAATCCCGGTGATAAAATGAATTCTGTTTGGAAAAGTGAACAAAAAATGCCGTCGTTTCCTATTCTTGAATGCGATGCCAAAACCGATGTTCTGATTATCGGCGGAGGAATGGCGGGAATTCTCACGGCGTATATGCTCGAAAAAGCAGGCATTGATTATCTGCTCATCGAGCAAAATAAAATCTGCGGCGGAATCACAGGCAACACAACCGCAAAAATAACCTCTCAGCACGGTCTGATTTATAACAAACTGCTCGGCACTTACGGTGCGGAGTATGCGTATCTTTATTGGCGTGCAAATGAGGATGCACTTGAAAATTACCGCAGTCTTTGCCGTGATATTCCTTGTGACTTTGAAGAAAAAAGCAATTTCATATATTCGGTCGGCAGAAATGATAATATTCCGATTGAAATGAACGCACTCAAAAAGCTGAATATCCCTGCTTCCTGTGTTGATAAATCACCGCTTCCGTTTGCGATTGACGGTGCGGTTGAATTCAAAAACCAGGCACAGTTCAATCCTCTGAAATTTACCGCAGCAATTTCCGAAGGACTGAATATCCGTGAGAACACCTGCGCAAAAGAGTTCAGGGACCGCACGGTTATAACCGACCGCGGAAGCATTGCCGCAAAAAAGATAATAGTTGCAACGCATTTTCCGATTATAAACAAGCACGGTGCGTTTTTTGTTAAAATGTACCAAAGCCGTTCCTATGTCATTGCTCTTGAAAATGCGCAAAAGGTTGACGGGATGTATCTTGATGAAGCAGAGGGCGGTCTTTCCTTCCGAAATTACGGTGATTTGCTTTTGATTGGCGGAGGTTCTCACAGAACGGGAAAACCGAGTGACGGTTGGAAGCCGCTTGAAGATTTTGCACGTAGATATTATTCCGATTCCGAAATAAAATACAGATGGGCAGCGCAGGACTGCATGACTCTCGACGGGTCGGCATATATCGGAAGATATGCAAATGATGCAAAAGGACTTTATGCTGCAACGGGCTTCAACAAGTGGGGCATGACGCAGTCTATGGTTGCGGCGCAGCTTCTCTGCGACATGATAACAAAAAAGAAAAACCGTTATGAGGGAATTTTCAATCCTTCAAGAACGGTTTTGCATGCACAGCTTTTCAAAAACATCATTGAAACAGGTGCAAATATTTTTACTTTTTCAAAACCGAGATGTCCTCACCTCGGATGTGCGCTCAAATGGAACAAGCATGAGCGTTCATGGGACTGTCCGTGCCACGGTTCAAGGTTCTCCGAAGACGGCAAGCTGCTTGATAATCCCGCAACCGACGACCTTTAAGTCTTATCCTGATTTGCGGCAAATACATCCGCAACCTCACTGATTGTGATATAGGCTTCGGGGTCAAGTTCATGCACGATTTCACGCATTTTCGGAACCTGAAAACGGTTTACAACAAAATATATAACCGTTTTTTCTGCATTTGAATAGCCGCCCTCTGCCTTGATTTTTGTCATTCCGCTTTCAAAAACCTCAAAAAGCACAGCGCAGATTTCTCCGGGCTTCGATGTTATTATCATCGCACCCTTTGCACGGTCCATACCTTCAACAATATAGTCGATTGTTTTCAGCGCAGCGGCATGACTCCTTTTTATGTTATGCTAAAAGAATACCACACAAAAATGAACATGGTATTAAGACAATGTGTAAAACCGCAAAAATTTCCTGATTACAGGCTGCGGAAGTTTGCAAAAAGCCAATCCGCCCAGTCTTCTTTGCGAAAAAACTCTGCGGCTATCGTATGCGCACCGTCATCATAAAGCTTTCTCATGACCGTACCGCCGTAATTCTCAAGCTTTTCCGAAAGAAAAGCGCTGCCGTCGGATATGCTCGGATGGTCATTTTTTGCCCACGTGAAATAAAACGGAGTTTTGGCAAGAGTTTTGAAATCTTCTTCTGTCAGATTGCGGCAGTATTCATTTTTTTGCCACCCCCCGGTAATCGGGAACTTTTCGTTATGGGTAAACCCCATAGCCGAAACTGCGCCTGCATATTTATCGGGATTTCTGAGTACTTCATATGCAGCTGCATAACCGCCGTAGGATGTTCCCGCAATATAAATTCTGCTTCTGTCAACATTATTATATGTATTTTCCAGATAACGGATTATTCCTTCAATTGCACTGCTGTGTTCGTCGGTGTTGTAAGCACAGGTACAATCACAGTGCATAACAACCCGATGGCAGGAGTTTCCGTCAAGCTTTTTCTTAAGCCACCTGAATTCCCACATCTGCAAATCATTTTCGCCTGCACGATTAAGACCGTTACCGTGCAGATAAAATATAACGGGATATTTACCTTTGTCTGTTATCGGCTTAAGACGGAAAAACCAACCCTCACCCGAAATTTTATCACAATAATAATATTTTTTGTATGAAGGGTACCATATAGCTTTTCCCGTTTTTATAACGCAGCTTTCACTCTGACTTTCTGTCAGGTTTTTTTTGTGCCTGAGAATTTTCGGAGAACGCTTATATGCGGTCACGCACAAAAAATTATAGAATTTGATAAAAAGGTTCATTGTCAACACCTTTTATCTGAATTTTACATAAACTTTATGGTTGCCGATGCCTGTTTTGATTTCGATGCGGCTTCTTCCGGTTTCACCGAGAGGAATTATTTTGTATTCACCGTCGGTTTTGATGCTTTCGATTTCTTTGTGAGCAAATATTACCGTGGGAACGGCAAATTCCCTGTCCTGATTGAATTCAAGCGAGAAAGAGTTGTTTTCTCTGTCATGACGGTATTTCACTATATCACCGCAAACGGCAACGGGAAACGGTCTTGAGAGATGCTCCAGAATCGGCTGTTCATATACCGTCATACTCATAAAGAATGTGTAATAAGCCTGACTCCATTGGTTTTTATCGAAATAATCGAGAAGAAAATCTATGTGTCTGAGCATACGCTCCGTATCACCGTAGCCACCCCATTCGCCGACAAGAACAGGTGAATTCCATGCATCCTGCGTATTTTTCTTTTCGTCAAAAATAGCCTGAACTCTCGAATTGCTTGCGAATTCGTATGCCGGAGTGTCAACCATCAGGTCGTATCCGTGAGGAGAATAGCAAAGCTTTTCTTCACGCTTGCCGTCATAATTAACCGCAGGCATACTGAACGGAATGCTGATATTCGTATAATAACAGCTTTCAACGATTATGATACCGTTATCGGTGATATCTCTTATTCCTTTTGAAAGACGGTTAATGAAATCGGAATAAACGCCCTCGTCAAACTTTTTCTCAAGCGGAAGACCCGCTTTTGTGACCTTTCTGAAAAGGTCGGGATCTTCAAACGGCTCAAGAACGCCTGCCATATCTTTTTTGAGCAAGCATTTAAGCATCTTCATTTTGGGACAGCGTTTGTCGGTTATGATTGTTTTTGCAAGGCTTGCAATAAGCGTTCTGAATATCTTTCCGCCGTCGCTTCCGGGGAAGGGCTCGTTGAAAAGGTCAAAACCGAAAAGTGCAGGGTGGTCTTTGACTCTTTCGGCGATATGCTTCCACATATTGATGAAATATGTCTGCAGACCAACGCCGTTGACTTCTTTGTCTGCCCAGAAATTATCAAAGCTGTTATGTACCGTCTTGCCCCAGAAATAACCCGTTGCCCACACGAGCTTGTTCTTTTTGAACTTTGCGCCGTCGGTCAGAGTTGCCCATTCGGGTGCGCCGTCACCTCCGCAGGCAGGTCCGTACAAATCCTGATGCATATCGATAAAAACATACATACCGTATTTGTGGCACAAATCCATGAATTTCACGATTTTATCGATATAATCCTCGTTATATTTACCCGGTTCGGTTTCGATTGCTTCCCATGTGACACCGAGTCTTATAACATTGAATCCGCATTCGCTCAGCTTGCGAATGTTTAGCTCTGTATATTCGTTGGGATTTATAAAACAATATTCTAATCCGCTTTTGTCGGCATAATTCATGCCGTTGAAAATGCGCTGTCTGCCGTATTCATCAATGAAATTTCTGCCGTTAACATTTATTCTGTCCATAATCAACGCTCCTTTTTGTTTTCTGCTTATAAGACGAAACAAAAACGGTTTTGGTCTATAAATCGCAAAAATTATTCAAACATCGGAGTTGAAAGATATCTTTCACCGCCGTCGGGAAGAATCACAACAATATTTTTGCCCTTATTCTCGGGTCTTGATGCAACAACCGTTGCAGCATGAAGCGCCGCGCCCGAGGAAATTCCGATAAGAATGCCCTCTGTTTTAACGGTAAGTCTTGCGGCGGCATAGGCTTCTTCGGTTGTGACGGTTATGATTTCATCATAAATTTTTGTGTCGAGTATTGACGGAACAAATCCTGCACCTATGCCCTGAAGACCGTGCGAACCTGCCCTGCCCTCGGAAAGAAACGGCGAATCCTCAGGTTCAACGGCAATCACTTTTATATCGGGATTTTTTTCTTTGAGATATCTGCCCGTACCCGTTATCGTGCCGCCCGTACCGACTCCGGCAACAAGAATGTCGACTGCGCTGTCGGTATCAGACCATATTTCGGGACCGGTTGTTTTATAGTGAGCCATGGAGTTTGCATGATTGTCAAACTGTGCGGGAATAAAGCTGTCGGGGATTTCCTTTGCAAGCTCATTCGCCTTTTCTATCGCACCTGCCATGCCCTTTTTGCCATCTGTCAGCACAAGCTCCGCGCCGTAGGCTGAAAGAAGCTTTCTGCGTTCAACGCTCATGGTTTCGGGCATCGTGATAATAACCTTAAGACCCATCTGCGCCGCAACCGAAGCTATGCCGATGCCCGTGTTGCCGCTGGTAGGTTCTATTATAACGGATTTTTCGTTAATTCTGCCCTCGTTCCACGCACTGCGGAGCATTTCGAGACCCACTCTGTCCTTTGCGCTTCCTGCAGGATTTCTGTATTCAAGCTTCGCAAGAATATTTGCATCGGCATTTACTTTTTTTGCATAAGCGCCGAATTTCACAAGAGGTGTGTTGCCCGTTGTTTCGGCAGAATTATTATAAATTTTCATTTCATCACCTTATTAAAAAGGGACTGCCGAGGCAATCCCTTGATTATCAGAATGTTTTAACGAGTTCCTTGAGGTATTCTTTGAAGCCTTCGCCGATTTCGGGATGGTCAAGCGCAACCTCGCAGTTTGCTTTCATAATGCCGAGCTTGTTGCCCATATCGTATCTCTTGCCGTCAAAATCATATGCAAGAAGTTTGTCGTTCATGCCGAGTTCGGTGAAAACATCTGTGAGATAGAATTCCTTGCCCTCGGGAGTTGCCGCAAGACCTTTTTCGATAAGGTCAAATGCTTCGGGAGGAAGAACAACTCTGCCGAGAATCGCAAAGAGCGAAAGAATCTGGTCATCTGTGGGCTTTTCGATGATGCGGCGGCAGGTCATTGCTCTGTCTTCACCATCAATGGGAGAAACGTCAAGTGTGCAGTAAAGCTTGATAAGCTCTCTTGTTACTTCTTTTACACCAACAACACCCTTGCCGTATTTTTCGTAGCAGCGGGTAAGCTGTGCGGTAACGGGATCTTCGGAAATGATAACGTCATCGCCGTAAAGCACGGCAAAGGGTTCATTTCCCACAAAGCTCTTACCGCAGAGAAGTGCGTGAGCAAGACCCTTTGTTTCCTTCTGACGGATAAAATATATGTTTGCAAGATTTGCGCAGGCTTTTACGTCCTCATAAAGCTTTGCCTTTGAGGGATTGCCTGCAAGACCTGCTTCAAGCTCAAACGAATGGTCGAAATGATCCTCGATTGCGCCCTTGCCTCTGTTTGTGATAATAAGGATATCTTCGATTCCTGCCGCAACAGCTTCTTCAACGATATACTGAATTGCAGGTTTATCAACGATATTGAGCATTTCCTTGGGAACTGCCTTTGATGCGGGAAGAACTCTTGTGCCGAGACCCGCTGCGGGAATAATCGCTTTTCTGACTTTCATGTGTAGCCCTCCGGTTCTACTAATATTATATCATAATGTGTTTGTTATAAAATCTGCCGCATAAACCATAGCATCAACAAAGATGTTATATCCGAGACCGCTTGCCGCAAATGCGAGGGCGGAAAGACCGCCTTTTCTTGCAATCATGAGCTTACGCATATTTTCATCCTTGACGGCATCGCTTACGGCTTTCATATCTGCCAGAACCTTTTTATAGTAAAGTCTGTCTGCTGCAAGCGCGGCAATGAGGCTCATGCCGAAATTAACCGCCCCGATTATTGCAACAGGCTTTTTTATATTGTCAAAAAGCTCTGCGCTTGCCTTTTCAACTTCTTTTTCATAAGCGGCGATTTCAGCTTCTGTTGCGTTTTCATAATCAAAAACTCCATAGTTTTCAATAAAAAAGTTCACATGAAGCGAAGCGTTCAACGTGATACCCGAGAGCATCAGCGAAACCGTTGCAAAAAGAACAATGAAAAATGCACCCGCTTTATAAATCTTTCTGTAGAAAAACCAATAAGGTGCAAAGAAAAATGCCGCAAAATTAAAAGAAAGCTTTTTACCGTCGGCAAATCTTCTGAATTTTCTGAGATAGCGGTGCGCACTTGCCTGAACATAGAGTGCAACATCGCCCGCCCTTTGACCCGCAATGAGGTCATCCTCTTTGAATTCGGAATTCCTCATATAGGGGTTTGCGTTGAAAAATCCGCCCTGACCCGTAAGAGGCGCGCCGCAGTTTTTGCAATGCTTGGCATCGGAATCATTATTTGTTCCGCAATGAGCACACACGGGATTCACATTTTCCGACTTGTTCTCACCGAAAAGTGCACCGCAGTTTCCGCAATGAAGACTGTCGTTCGGATTTTCGCTTCCGCATATATGACACACCCTCGAATCGGAAGCAGGTGCGGTATTCGTTTCGGGTGTACGGTTATTTGTTTCTTTCTGCCATACATAGCCCGATGCATGGAGCGAATCGTTTGCGCAATGACCTACCTGCATCCAACAATCTCTGTGCTGCGGAGTTGCACAAACGGGGCACACAACAACATCTTCCCCGTCGTGCATTGCTTTACCGCAGTGCGGACAGATAAGATTATCATAATTCACGGGCATCATCCCCTTTCGTTTTGATATAAATACTTATATATTGTAACTAATTATCGGATAAATTGCAATTATTAATTAAAAAATATTTAAACTTCTTTACAATCTGTTAATTATTAGTTATAATATATGATGAAAAATTATGCATCAGGAGATTTTTTATGGTTCAGTTTGAAGAATTAAGACTTTCACTGCTTGATTATGACGAAAAATTAAAGCAGCTTCGCGACGCACTCGGTCTCGACGATATGAACAACGAAATTGAAACCCTTGAATCACAGACTGCTCAGGACGGTTTCTGGAATGACCTTGCAAACTCTCAGAAGGTTCAGCAGAGAATAAGCCAGCTCAAAAACAAGGTTGGCGCATATAATTCTCTTGAAAACGAATATAACGACGCACTTGTTCTCATCGAGCTTTCCAACGAAGAGGAAGACCTCGATATGTTTGACGAATGCAAGGCGAGCGTTGACGCTTTTGTTGAAAAGCTTGACGCTATGACACTCAGCACCCTTCTTTCGGGTGAATACGATTCAAAGAACGCAATTCTCACCTTCCACGCAGGTGCAGGCGGAACAGAAGCTCAGGACTGGAATCAGATGCTTGTGAGAATGTATCAGCACTGGGGCGAAAAGCACGGCTTCAAGGTGAGCATGATTGACTTTCTTGACGGCGATGAAGCCGGTCTCAAATCCGCAGTTCTCGTTGTTGAAGGCGAAAACGCTTACGGTTATCTCAAGGGCGAAATGGGCGTTCACCGTCTTGTGCGTGTTTCACCCTTTGATGCATCGGGCAGACGCCACACATCATTTGCATCGCTCGAGGTTATGCCTGAAATCGACGATACCGTTGAGGTTGAAATCAATCCCGATGACCTGAGAATTGACTACTACCGTTCAAGCGGTGCAGGCGGTCAGAAGGTTAACAAAACATCATCCGCAGTCCGTATCACACATATTCCCACAGGTATTGTATGCGCCTGCCAGGTTGAAAGAAGCCAGCATCAGAACAGAGATGTTGCAATGAAGATGCTCAAATCCAAGCTTATCGAAATCAAGGAAAGAGAGCATCTCGACAAGATTGACGATATCAAGGGTGAACAGCGTGAAATCGCATGGGGCAGCCAGATACGCTCCTATGTTTTTATGCCCTATACCCTTGCAAAAGACCACAGAACAGGCTTTGAAGCAGGTAATATCAACGCTGTTATGGACGGCGATATTGACGGCTTCATCAATGCCTATCTCAAAATGGAGTCATTGAAGGGACAGTAATTCAAGTAAAAAGTTAAGGGACTGCGCCGATTTTTTTATACAGACGACCGATGGTCGCCCCTACGCTGTTATATTTTGGTACGGGTGAAACCCGTCATTAACTCTTCACTATTCACTTTTAACTATTCACTCAAAAGGGGTCATATTATGGAAATCATAGATATTTCCCGCAAGTTTTTTCAGAGCGATGTTTATCCGGGCGACCCAAAGCCCGAGGCGGAAATTCTTTCCGAAATCGGTGAAAATTCAGACTGCAATCTGACCGCGGTTCATGCGTGTTCGCACACGGCAACCCATGCGGATGCACCGCTTCACTTTGTTGAGGGTGGCAAGACAATTGACGAGCTTCCGCTTGAACCGTTCATCGGACCCTGCACGGTTATAAATGTTCCCGACGGAGTTATAACGGGCGACTATGTTGACCGCTGTTTCCCGAAAAAATGCGACCGTCTGCTGATAAAAGGCGGCGGAAAAGCGTTTTTTATGGACTCTTCCGCACAGGAGCTTGCCGACAGAGGACTTCTTCTCATTGGCACGGATTCCCTTTCCGTGGGATGCAAGGGCAACCAGACGGGTCCCCACAAAGCATTTCTCCTCGGCGGTGTTGCCGTGCTCGAGGGTCTTGACCTTTCAGGGATTGAACCGGGTGAATATTTCCTCATTGCGCCTCCTGTTTGTTATGACGGGCTTGAAGGTGCACCCGTAAGAGCTGTTTTGGTAAAAGACCATATTTTCTGGGGTTAAACCCAAGTAATCGCTGGTTGAATCGGGTTGAGATTATCAGCGAGATAGTTTTTTGTCAGGAACGACAAAAAACGCAGGCAATACTTTGTGTATTAACGAGTATTTTTGGCGTTTATGGCAGAAAAATAGCCGCTGAGAAAGCAATCAAGATTCAATCGGCGGTTACTCTATATGAGGTGTAATAATGAAACGAGCTTTTGATTTTACGGTGAGTCTTATACTCATCATTATTCTTTTTCCTCTGTTCCTGCTTATAAGCCTTATCGTGCTTATCGATGCGGGCACTCCCGTTATTTTCAGACAGTACAGAGTAGGAAAAGACAATAAGCTTTTTTATATTTATAAATTCAGAACAATGCGCAGAGGCGTTAAAAACGTTGCAACCGCAGATCTCAAAAACTCCGAAAAGTTCATAACCCGAAGCGGAAAATTTCTCCGCAAGACAAGCCTTGACGAGCTTCCCCAGCTTGTTAATGTTCTTCTCGGTGACATGAGTTTTGTAGGTCCCAGACCCCTCATTCCCGAAGAAAAAGAAATCAGAGCACTCAGAAAAAAATATAATGTATATTCCGTTCAGCCCGGTATCACGGGATGGGCGCAGATAAATGGCAGAGACAACCTCTCCGACGAAGAAAAAGCCCTGTTTGACAAAGAATACATTGACAAACAGAGCATTTGGTTTGATATTAAAATTTTATTTAAAACCGTTTTCGTTGTACTCAGAAGAGAGAATATCTCCGAAGGCGGAGAAAAGGAAAACAAGCGCAAGCCTTAAGCCACTCTGAGATATTCCTCAAAGCACTGACCGCTTGCCTTCATTTCCTTTGCGGCTTCAACACCGACATATCTCCAGTGCCAGGGTTCATAGATGATTTTTGTTATATCCTGCTTATCCTCGGGATAACGGAGAATAAAACCGTAATCCGCAGCATTTTCCGAAAGCCATCTGAATTCCTTTGTTTCCTCGAAATCCTGTTCAAGACTGCATATATCCATGGCAAGACCTGCGTTGTGCTCGCTTGTGCCCGGAGGAAGAATAATTGTTGCCGCCATCTGCGTTGCTTCAATCTTTCCGTAGCCCTGATTCAGATACTTATCAATTTTGTTTTCAAAATTTCTCTCCTGACGCTCAACAGAACGATATCCCGAAATCGGAACAAGCTCAATTCCGTCTTCAAGCGCCGCATTATACATTTTATTATAGTGGGGTGCAACGCGGTAATCGAGCTTAAGACTGTCGGGGTCATCTGTAATGCAGGGAGCAAGCTCAACCTCAAAATCGTCGGGAAGTATGTAATCTCGGTTAACGAGAAGCATCTTCCAGTCATCAATATCAACATTTGCGTATGCAGGCTCAAATCCCGCATATGCATAGGCATAGTCCTCTATTTTTTCGGGTGCCGTTGTCTGCACTTCGGTTATTTTTTCGGTAACATCCGCAAAAGCATCAAGAAAAGACGGCTTCTTTGTGGTCGCCTCACTGATTGAGCCTTCTTCAACGGTGGGGTCATTCTCCGAAAGAAATGTTGTTGCTCCGTAACCGATAAGTACAACTGCAAGAATTCCCAAAAGAATTACCGAAAGAGTTTTTTTCATTGTTTATACCTCGTTCAAGTTTTTACTTATTTATATTAATCCGAAATTCTGCGGTTGTCAAATAAAAACCGCATTATTAATAGAAATATTACATTTTCTGTTCGGGAAAGAACAATATAAACCGAAAGGAGTGTTTCGTTTTGAAAGCAAACGAAAGCGTTAAAAACTACCCGTCCGAAAGAAGAATGTACACAAACTATGCCGCAAGGGCAATCAAAAAGGTGTGCAAGGAAATCGGTCCCCGTTTTTCGGGTTCCGAAGCCGAAAAAAAGGCAATTGAATTTATGTCCGAAGAACTTAAAACCTGCTCCGATGATGTAAAAATCGATTCCTTCTCCGTTCATCCCAAGGCATTTCTCGGCTGGATACCCATGTCGGGCGCTCTCATGATTGTTGCAACTGCACTTTTCTTTGTTGCTCAGTTCTTTGAAATTGCCGCACTTTTCATTGCAACAGTTGCGATTTCGGCATTCTGTCTTTTCTTCGGCATAACAGAATTCGCATTCTATCTTGAAACTCTCGATAAGTTTACTCCCAAAAAGACATCATATAACACATACGGCATCAGAAAAGCATCGGGCGAAACAAAACGCCGCATCATTTTTGCAGGCCATGCCGATTCATCCATGGAATGGCGTTTCAGCCATCTCGGCGGTCCCGTGCTTCTCATCACCACCCTCGGCGGTGCTCTGGTCGGTCTTGTTTATTCGTTTGCCGCAAGTATCTTTGCCGTTGTCAAAACTTATATTAGTCCCGAATTCATTTCCTCGCTCACCATTGATATTCTCAGCTATATCATGATTTTCTTTGTTATTTTCTTTATCCTTGCAATCTTCATGTATGATAAAAACCGTGTTGTTGAAGGTGCAAACGATAATCTTACCGGCTGCTTCGCCTCAATTGCCGTTCTCAAATTCATGCAGGATAACGATATCCGTCTTGAAAACACCGAAGTTGTTGCTCTCTGCACAGGCTCGGAGGAAACAGGTCTCAGAGGTGCAAAAGATTTCTGCAAGAAGCACGCAGACGAATTCTCCGATGTTGAAACAATCTTCATTGCTCTCGACACTCTTCGTGACTATGACTATATGGGCATATATAATAAGGATATGAGCGGTATCGTCAAGAATGACCCCGAAGTTTGCAACCTTCTCAGGGAAGCAGGCAACATTGCAGGTCTTGAAAATCTCCCTTACAGAACAATTACAATCGGTGCTTCCGATGCTGCCGCAGTATCAAGAAGCAAGAATTCAATCAAGGCTGCCGCATTTGCTGCAATGGACCCCGCACCTGCACGCTACTACCACACAAGACTTGATACCCACGAAAATCTTGACCTCAAAACAATTGAAGCAGGCGTCGGTCTTTGCCTTGAAGCCGCATTCCTCTATGACGAAAAGGGTCTGAACGTGTAATTCATTGTATATTTTCTACAAACCGAAAGCATACATTTTTTTCACTTTTAACAAAAATTTTTATTTCTCAAATTTTGGATGTATTTTAGCTTTTTATATGCTATAATGTTTCTATTATAATCCGCAAAAAGGCATCCGCCTTGCGAAAGGAGATTATCTAAATGAATAAAAAGATTCTCGCAATAATCAGTGTTGTTCTTGTTTTTGCAATGCTTTTCGGCTTTGCAGGCTGCTCGGGAACAGGCAACGAGGAAGAAACAACAACCACAACAATCAAAGTTAAAACTCCTCTTCCCACCGACATCACAACATCGGTTGACGAAGAAAGCCAGGTTATCACAGACACTACATATTCACCCGAAGCTCTCCAGGCTAACACAGCAACAATCTTTGAATATTTCAACCTCCACATCAACGAAGTCAAGGGCGCAAAAGCAAAGGTTGAAATGAGCCAGGATAAGAGCATCGGCAAGGCAACAGACGCAGAGGGTAATGAAGTTGCAATGAGCGAAAACGATTACCTCAACGCTGCCATCACTTCTCTTGACAGCTATATGCTTCACAATGACGGCGCAACTCTCGAATACGGCGAAGACCTCGCAGCATTCGTTCCCGTTAAGGGCGCAAGCTATGTGAGCGCACTCACTCTTGCAGACATCGAAAGCGCAACCTGCGTTGACAATGAGCTCATCAGAACAATCACCGTTAACCTCAAGTCCCCCACCCTTCCCGCAACTCTTGAGAAGGCATACGACATGGGCAATGTTGACGATGTTCTCGCAGAATTCAAGAAGGCTGAAAGCTACATGACAGTTGCACAGCCCACTCTCGAATATAAGGATTGTCAGATTATCATTACAGCCAACGTTGAAACAGACGAAGTTCTTTCAATCGAATACGTTAAGAACATCGATGTTAAAACAGAAGTAACAGGCACAGGCACTCTTGCAGATATGGGTACCGTTCCCGTAACATTCCGTTACAGAAACGCTGTTAAATATTCAATCGACAGAACAGCTCCCGAATCAACTCCCGCTGAATAATCAATCACAAACCACCGGTTGAACCGGTGGTTTGACTAACCCCTAAAAGGGGTTGATGCAGGCTTAGCCCCTGAAAGGGGCATTGAAGGTTTAGCAGCGCATTACAATCACTGGCAGCCGCTCACGAGCGGCTGTTTATTTTTGCCTACTTTGTCTTGCTACCCGTGAACGGGTCTATATACTCTTTCATTGTTACTTGGTCTGCTGCGTAATCTTCCTCTATTTGGTTTCTTATGTATTCTGCTATTGCCTTTTTGTTTCGACCGACTGTATCTACGAAATACCCTCTGCACCAAAAATGGCGGCTTCCGTACTTGTATTTTAAATTTGCGTGTCGGTCGAAAATCATTAAACTGCTTTTCCCCTTGAGATATCCCATGAATTGTGATACACTTATATGCGGCGGAATACTCACCAACATATGGATGTGGTCGGGGCACGCTTCTGCTTCGAGTATCTCTACTCCCTTTTGTTCGCACAATTTTCTCAATATCTGTCCTATATCTTTCTTTAACTGACCATATATTTCTTTTCTTCTGTACTTTGGTGCGAAAACTATATGGTAGTGACATCTGTATTTTGAATGTGCCGAACTTCTTATTTCTTTGTTATCATTTTTCATAAATTAAACCTCCTTGTATTTTCGTAATGCGGCTGCCAAACCATTACTATTATACTTGGAGGTTTGATTATCTTTCAACCTTTCGGGCTTGCTTTGAGCTCGCCCGTTTTGGCTTTGCTGAAGCCGTCTTTAACCCCTGGTAGAACCAGGGGTTTATTTCCACACCTGAAGGCACCAAAAAGAAAACGGACAACATGAGATGTTGCCCGTGAGGGTTAACAAAATTTAAATAACTGTATGTAATCTCTGTTGCTTCGATAACACACCTGCATCTCTTATCTCCGAGTAGAAATTTGTCTCAACTCATTGTGCGGATCACATTTCTTAAAACAATAAATGTATTGTTCTGATATCGGTCATTTAGTTCAACGACCAAGGCACTTGTCGGGATTTCTGCTGATTTTTATTATGTTTGTTAAAGAAAGAATAACCGAAAGAGTCAAAAGTACGATGTTTGTTGTTATCATTAATTTGTCGTTATCACTATGCATTAATATACTTTTAAATGACAGAATTGTATTAAAGAACGGAATAAATCCTCCCCAAGAAGAAACGTCTGACATTTCAGTGAACATAATTACTGTACCTGCGATGGTTGGAATAAATGAAAATAAGCTGATTTTCATATTTGCTTCTTTGGAACTTTTTGACGATAAAGAAAGATGAGAAGTAAGCGATGCAACAAAGAACGAAAAAACAGCTACGGTAACGATAATTCTGATTAATTCTTCAGATGTAATGTTGTTATTGCCTGTCATTCCATACATTTCGGCAGCCTCAGGACTTATCAAAAAAGCAATTGCATAGCCAGCCAATGAAACAACAGTATTAAGTAAACTGACAATAAAAATCGAAAAAGTTTTTGCCAATACCATTCCCGCTCTGTTCACAGAAGAGCAAACAACAATTTCAAGGGTTCCTCTTTCTTTTTCACCTGCAAAAATTTCCGATGCCATACCGGTACAGCCTGACAGAGCAAATAATACAATCATCATAGGTATCATTGAAGCTATCGCTACAGTGGAACTGTCACTTTCAGAACAATCATTTGTGGTAGCGCTTATCAATCTTTCGCAGATTGGATTACCAATTAAAACGGAATTGTTATAATTTTCTATGATCACCAACACATTTTGTAAAGCACTGCTTGACTTTAAAGAAGACGAGTCATAGTTCACCGTAAGTGTTTCGTCTTTATCAGAAATTACAATTTGCACATCACCGGAATCCATATCACTGTAAGGAGTGTTTGTGTCAATAAACACGAAGCTGTCAGTAGTCATAAGATTCTCAACTGTTTTCCGAGTGTCTTCGTTACAATCAAATGCAATTTTAATCTCGTCAAGCTTTGTGGAATTTGAATAATATACTCCGCTTAAAGAGAAAAAAACTGGAAATATAACAAGAGGAAGCAAAAAGGCAACAATACATCTTGTATCTCTGAAGAAACTCTTGAGTTCCTGACCTGCTACAACAAAAAATGATTTCATCATATTTGATTCTCCGTTCCCTTGATAACTATAGA
>JAZSNQ010000225.1:0-4591 GCA_045536515.1 Acutalibacteraceae bacterium
CGCCTTTGACGTTGAACGAAAAACGGTTTGCCTTGTAGCCTTTTTTCTTGGAGTCTACCGTTGAAGCAAAAAGCTCTCTGATATCGTTGAAAACGCCCGTATAGGTTGCGGGATTTGAACGCGGAGTTCTGCCGATGGGAGATTGGTCAATGTCGATAACCTTATCAAGATATTCCGTTCCTGTGATTTTGTCATGTTCACCGGGAATTTTTTTTGCACCGTTAAGGTGTGTTACAAGATATTTTTTGAGGATTTCGTTGACGAGCGATGACTTGCCCGAACCCGAAACACCCGTTACGCTGATGAATTTTCCGAGGGGGAATTCAACGTCAATATTCTTAAGGTTGTTTTCTTTTGCGCCGTAAACAACAAGAGCTTTGCCGTTTCCTTCCCTGCGTTTTTCGGGAACAGGAATGAACTTCTTTCCGCTTAAATATTGACCCGTAACGGAATTTTCGCAATTCTTGATATCGTCAATGCTTCCGCAGCAGACAATTTCACCGCCGTGAATACCCGCACCCGGTCCGACGTCAACTATATAATCCGCCGCCTCCATTGTTTCTTCATCATGCTCAACAACGATAAGTGTGTTGCCGATATCGCGCAGATGACGCAGAGTGTTGAGAAGCTTTGCGTTGTCGCGCTGGTGAAGTCCGATGCTCGGCTCGTCGAGAATATAAAGAACACCCATGAGTGACGAACCGATTTGCGTTGCAAGGCGAATTCTCTGTGCCTCTCCGCCCGAAAGGGTAGCCGAGGGTCTTGCAAGAGAAAGATAATCAAGACCTACGCTTGAAAGGAATTCAAGTCTGCCTTTGATTTCCTTTATTATCTGACTGCCTATCATTTCATCGCGTTCGCGGAGCTTGAGATTGTTAAGAAAATCAATTTCTTCGCCGATGGATTTATTTGAAAAATCGTTGATGTTAATGTCACCTACGGTAACGCAAAGAGATTCTTTTTTCAGCCTTGCGCCGCCGCATTCAGGACATTTCACCGTGGACATATATCCTTCGATTTCATTTCTCGAATATTCGCTTGTGGTTTCTCTGTATCTTCTTTCAAGGTTATTTATGATACCCTCGAAGTCTGTCATGTAAGTGCCGCTTCCGTATTCGCTTCTGCGCTCAAGCTTGATTTTTTTGCCGTCCGTGCCGTAGAAAATAACATCCTTCGCCTTTTTTGAGAGGTCCTTGAATGGAGTTTCAAGCGAAAAATCATATGCCTTTGCAAGTCCCTCATAATACATCTGTGCAATTGTACCTCCGTCGGATGAACTCCAGCCGCTTGCCTGAATTGCACCTTCTTTTATTGAAAGCTCGGGATTCGGCACAATAAGCTTCGGGTCGACCTTCATCAGAACACTCAGACCCGCACATTTCGGACAAGCACCGAAAGGATTGTTGAATGAAAACGAACGGGGTTCAAGCTCTTCAATATTCACTCCGTGTTCGGGACAGGCATAGTTGAGAGAATAAAGCTGTTCTTCTCCGTTGATAACATCAATGAGCAAAAGTCCGTCGGTGAGATTTGTTGCGGTTTCGATTGAATCGGCAAGTCTTGAACGGATACCTTCTTTGATGATAAGTCGGTCAACAATGACTTCGATGTTGTGCTTTATATTTTTTTCAAGCTTTATTTCTTCCGATAAATCATAAATAAATCCGTCAATTCTTACTCTTGCAAAGCCGCCCTTACGGATTTGTTCAAGCTCTTTAACATATTCGCCCTTTTTGCCTCTTGCAATGGGTGCCATAACCTGAATTCTTGTGCCTTCGGGCATTGAAAGCACGCGCTTTGTTATGTCATCAACAGTCTGCTTGCTGATTTCTCTGCCGCATTCGGGGCAGTGGGGTATGCCTATTCTTGCGTAAAGCAGACGCAGATAGTCATAGATTTCAGTTACGGTACCAACGGTTGAACGGGGATTTTTGGAGGTTGTTTTCTGGTCGATTGAAATAGCGGGGGAGAGACCCTCAATGCTGTCAATCTGCGGTTTTTCCATCTGACCGAGAAACTGTCTTGCATATGACGAAAGGGATTCAACATATCTGCGCTGACCTTCCGCATAAATCGTATCAAACGCAAGAGATGATTTTCCCGAACCCGAAAGACCCGTGAAAACAACAAGCTTGTCACGGGGAATTTGTATATCAACATTCTTAAGATTATGCTCTTTTGCACCCTTGACGGTTAAATATTTTGATGCCATTTATTTACCTCGCCTTAATTTCTCAATTTTGTCACGGAGGAATGCCGCATGCTCGAATTCAAGAATTTTTGCCGCTGCCTTCATTTCCGCCGTGAGTCTGGCTATCATTTCCTCGCGTTCTTTTCTGCTCATCTTTGAAATCGGTTTGTTACCGTCATCCTTTGCGGATATTTCAATGATTTCGTGAACATCTTTGACTATGGTCTGCGGAATGATGCCGTGTTCTTCGTTGTATGCCGTCTGTTTCTGCCTGCGGCGTTCCGTTTCCGTTATCGCTCTTTCCATTGACGGGGTAACACAATCCGCATACATGATAACCGTGCCTTTTGCATTTCTTGCGGCACGTCCTATTGTCTGCACAAGCGATGTTTCCGAACGCAGGAAGCCTTCTTTGTCCGCGTCAAGTATCGCAACAAGCGAAACCTCGGGAATATCAAGACCCTCGCGCAGAAGGTTAATTCCGATTAAAACATCAAAATCGCCCAGGCGCAGACCTCTGATGATTTCCATTCGTTCAATCGTGTCTATATCGTGGTGCATATAACGCACTTTAATATCGAGATTTTCAAGATAATCCGTCAGATCTTCCGCCATTCTTTTTGTGAGAGTGGTAACAAGCACTCTTTCGCCCTTGGCTGTTCTTTCGTTGATTTCCGAAACAAGGTCATCAATCTGCCCCTCAACGGGTCTTACGGAAATTTCGGGGTCAAGAAGTCCCGTGGGTCTGATAACCTGCTCCGCAATCTGTGCGCTTTTTTCTTTTTCAAGCTCACCCGGAGTTGCGCTGACAAATATTTTCTGTCCCGTTCTTTCATAGAATTCATCGAAGGTAAGCGGTCTGTTGTCAAATGCGGATGGGAGTCGGAATCCGAAGTTTATAAGGCTTTCTTTTCTCGCTCTGTCACCGCCGTACATCGCTCTGACCTGCGGCAGGGTGACGTGGGATTCATCAACAAACAAAAGAAAATCATCGGGGAAATAGTTGAGAAGCGTGAATGGCGCCGAACCTGCAGGTCTGCCCGACATGATTCTCGAATAGTTTTCGATACCCTTGCAGAATCCGGTTTCGCGAAGCATCTCGATGTCATATTCCGTACGCTGACGGATTCTCTGCGCTTCAAGAAGCTTGCCGTTTTCCTGAAAATATTTTTCTCTTTCAAGCATTTCTTCAAATATATTTGAAATGGATTTTTCCATTTTGTCGGGTGCGATAACATAGTGGGATGCGGGATAAATCGCCGCATGAGATAGCACGCTCTTCACCTGACCCGTCAGAGCGTTGATTTCGCTTATTCTGTCAATTTCATCGCCGAAAAATTCAACTCTGATGCCGTTTTCATTTGAATAAACAGGGAATATCTCAACAACATCGCCCCTGACTCTGAATTTGTTACGGCTGAAATCAATGTCATTTCTTTCGTACTGAATCGAAACAAGCTTTTCAATCAGCTCATCGCGGCTTTTCTCCATACCTGTGCGAAGAGAAATAACCATGCTGCGGTAGTCGATGGGATCTCCGAGAGTGTAAATGCACGAAACACTCGCAACGATAATAACATCGCGTCTTTCTGAAAGGGCGGAGGTTGCTGAATGGCGGAGCTTATCTATTTCATCGTTAACCGCGGAATCTTTTTCGATATATGTGTCGGTTGTGGGAATATATGCTTCGGGCTGATAATAATCATAGTATGAAACAAAATATTCAACTGCATTTTCGGGGAAGAATTCACGGAATTCCGAGCAAAGCTGTGCGGCAAGGGTTTTGTTATGAGCAAGAACAAGAGTGGGTCTGTTAACCTTTTCAATGATGTTTGCCATTGTGAAGGTTTTGCCCGAACCCGTAACGCCGAGAAGCGTCTGCTCGCCGTAGCCCTTGTTAAGACCGTCAACAAGCCGGGCGATAGCCTGAGGCTGGTCACCCGTCGGTTTATATTTTGAATGTAAAACAAACTTATCCATAAAAAACCTCGTGTTTCAAGCTATGAACAAATGTTCTTATAAATTATAACATATATATTTTTAAAAGTAAACAATTAATTATAAAATATTTGTGAATATAAACAAATTTCATAAACAGCTGTCGGTAATCGTCTTTGTTTGTTGACATTTTACACAAAAGGTGGTAAAATAATCTAAACATTGCGGCAATAATCTCATTTCCGAAATGGAGTGTTTTATTTGAAAGGTATTATTCTTGCGGGTGGTTCAGGCACAAGACTTTATCCTCTCACAATGGTAACAAGTAAGCAGCTTCTTCCCGTTTACGATAAACCCATGATTTATTATCCCCTTTCAACCCTCATGCTTGCGGGAATCAGGGATATTCTTATAATTTCAACCCCTTCCGATACTCCCCGTTTTGAAGAATTGCTCGGCACG
>JAZSNQ010000029.1:0-13719 GCA_045536515.1 Acutalibacteraceae bacterium
ACCGCTTGGCCTCCGACTTGTTATTCATTCAGCGTAGAAACCGATTTTACCGTAGTTTTCCCCGACGGCAAGGAAATGTTCTCCGAATACGGCATGTTTTCTTGCGAAATACCGGGAGATACCCCCTACGGAACTCATACCGCAAAAATAAACTTCATGGGTTATGAAACCGAACAGGAAGTTTCCGTTTACAGAATTGAAGACCTTATTGAGAGCGTTGAACTCGAAAACCTCGAAGATTATCTTGTTGATTATTTATGGTATAACGGAACATACACTCAGCCCGATTTCAGAAGCAATATCACAATCAATTACACTGACGGAACCTCGGAAACATTCAGGTACGGATACGATGAAGAATACGGCGAAAAACATTGTGTCACCCTTTTCGGTAATAAGGATTACCATATCCATATAAGCAGTTCTTCTGCTGTAAGCGGTCCTAATTACGGTGAATTCACAGTAAGCATAGCTGGACACGACTATATACATGAAAAGTATGATAATATTGTGAAAGCAAGTGTCGAAAGCAACAAGGAGTATCTTCTCGGCAATCTTGAATACTGTTATACACGTTTCACACGCAATGTGAAAAATATAACCGAAGACCTCACCAACGCAGAAAGCTTTGATGAAGTTATTTATTGCATCAAGAGATATGTAAACAACCTTAATAATATCCGTGATATGGCTATTGAAATTTACAATTTTATAACATTCGTTGTTTAATCAAACAAAAAATACTGCATACCTTCCGTTTGGTAGGTATGCAGTAATTTTTTATTCAGCCGCTTCAAGATATGCGGTATTTACCCAGCCCGTAACACTGTTATACTGAACCTTTGCCCAGCCTTCAATGCAGTCAACAACGGTAATCGGTGTGCCGTTGGGAACCTTTGCAAGCGACTCCGCGCCCGACTTGGGTTCAACGCGGATATTGAGAACGCTGCCCTTGGTTTTGACTCTGTAATTGCCCGGTTCAACAACAATTGTGTTACCATCGGCAAAATCAACGCTGTAGTAAACCTGACCTGCTTTAAGCTCCTTGCCGTATGCCTCATACATTTCGCTCACGGAGACGATTCTGAAGCCTTTTTCAACAAGTCCGGGAACGATGATTTCACACAAATCCGCCGTGAAATCATAAATATCGTGCATGAGAACAATATCGCCCTTGTCCGCTTTTTCAATAACTCTGTCGGATATTTTTTTGAGATCTGCATTGCGCTGTTCTTCGCTTCTGCCCTTATGCGCCGCATCCTTGTATTTCCAGTCCTCGGTATCAATTGACCACTGAATGAGAGGCATACCGATTTTATCCGTAACTCCCTTGAAATTTCCTCCGGGAGCTCTGAAAAGCTTTATATCAATCCCGGCAAGAGATTTTACCATCTCATTGGGACCCTTCACCTGCTCGGAAATCTCGGAAACCGTGATTTTCATAAGGTTTTTGTGGCTGAGAGAATGGTTTGCGATTTCGCATCCCATATCCGCCGCGCGTTTGATGGTTTCAACGTTCTTTTCAATGTTGTAGCCCACAAGAAAGAAGGTTGCCGTTGCACCGTTTTTCTCAAGAATATCAAGGATTCTGTTGGTGTAGGTTTTATTCGGACCATCATCAAAGGTGAACGCGATAAGCTTCTCGTTTGAAGAAGGCTTTTTTGTTGTTGAAATGTTTTCTTCAACAATATCCGAACCGCCTTCGCCTGCCAATGTTGTTGTTTCATTCTCTGACGGATTTTTGTCGCATCCGCTGAACACGGCAAGCAGCGCAACCAGTGCCATTAATACACATAATATTCTCTTTGCCATTATATATTTCTCCTCCGTTTTACCGATGATGACATTATATTCCTGATTTTTTGGTTTATTTTTCTATTTCAGAATTATATATAAATTGTTACCGAAATTTAACAATTTGTAATTTTCAGACAAAAAAAGCTCCCCGTCGCTGTTGCAACGAGGAGTGTGGTGACCCGGACGGGACTCGAACCCGTGTTACCGCCGTGAAAGGGCGGTGTCTTAACCGCTTGACCACCGGGCCAAATAAATATGGTAGCGGCAGTTGGATTTGAACCCACGACCTACCGGGTATGAACCGGTTGCTCTAGCCTCTGAGCTATGCCGCCATTTAACTGCCCTCACCAAAGAGCTTGTTTATTATAATATATCATTCTCCGTTTGTCAACACTTTTTTTGAAATTTTTTATTTTTTTTTCGACACCGTATTTTATATGCCTGATTGAATTATTTTTCTTTGTATGGTAAAATATTATTCACGGAAGGAGGTAATCCCCATGAAAAAAAGAACCGCTTTATTCGGTCTCGGCGTATTGTCTGCCGCAACGGCTGCAATAGTCGGTGCGGAAGGATACAGACAAGCGTGCATAAAGCGTCCGAAACCTCATATTGACAAAGACCCGAAAAGAATGCTCCGCGCTGAAATCCGAAAGAAAAACAACAACTATCTTTATTCGCTCAATCCCGAAGACCTCGAAATCATTTCAAAGGATAATCTGCGTCTTAAGGCGTGGTTTGTTCCCGCAGAAAAGAAAACAAAGCGCTTTGCAATCTGCGTTCACGGTCATAACTGCAACGGTCCCGATGAATGCAGCCATCTTCTTCCTTTCTACCGCAACACAATGGGCTTCAACTATCTCCTGCCCGACCTGAGAGGACACGGCAGAAGCGACGGCAACAAAATCGGCTTCGGTGCGCTTGACTATAAAGACATCAAGCTCTGGATTGACTATCTCGTTGAGAGGTTCGGAGATGATATCGAAATCGTGCTTCACGGAATTTCCATGGGTGCGGCAACGGTTATGCTTGTCAATAACAACAATCCGCAAAAACAGGTTAAGGTTATTGTTGAGGACTGCGGATATACCGATGCCTTTGAGATGGTTTCCAAAAAAATGAAGGATATAGGTCTTAATCACACCTCCGATTTCTTTACGGGAATAACAAATATTTACTGCCGCAGATTTTCCGAATACGACCTTCGGAAGGATGCAACTCCCCTCGGCACAATGCAGAATGCCGTGAATCCCGTTTTCTTTGTTCACGGCGAAGAAGATGCTCTCGTTCCCTTTGAAATGTGCAAACGCCTCTATGATGCCTGCCCGACGGACAAGGAAATGTTTGCTGTGCCCGGTGCGGAACACGCTTTCAGCTACTACGATGCCAAAGACGAATATGACCGCAGAGTGAAAGCGTTTATAGAAAAGTACATAAAATAATCAACACCCGAAACAGCTTTTGTTTCGGGTTATTTTAATCACTTCACGACTTATCCGCATAGTATGAAATGGAAGCAGTTGCTTCCGAAAACAAGGCGGATGCGTCAGACGGTGGCATTTTGCCCATGGGGAGCCGGGCGGACACATGCATCCGCCATCATATATAAACTTCGTTTGTGATATACACCTTACGGCGTGTGATATATTGCTTCGCAATGTGATATTTTCTGCGAAAGTGATATATTCCTTGCGGAATGTTAAGGATAGGCTTCGCCTATAACCGTTTTATAATTACTAAATCTCATCCTTGACTTTATTCAATGCTTTCAGAGGGTCAACATATTCGCCGTCAATCATAATTTCAAGGTGAAGGTGGTCCTCCTCACCGATTTCAACGGGAATATGACCGAGCGAACCGATTTTTTCGCGCATTTTAACCTCGGTACCTTCTGAAAGACAGCTTCCCTTTTTTATTCCGCAATAACGCGCAACCATACCGTTTCCGTGGTCAATCTCAACAACCGTACCCCAGAAGCCGTCGTCGGTCACCTTTATGATTTTCCCGTCGGCAACCGCAACAACCTCATTTCCCACGCTTCCCGAAAAATCAACACCGTTATGAACTCTCCAGTCGCCCATCGTCTTTGAATAAACCATTTCGCCGCCGCTGTAATCCTTGATTATATCCGTGCCCATCGGCATGGCAAAGCTGCCTGAAAAAGGCTTGTTTTCTTTGACGGGTTCGGTTGTTTCGGGAATAAAATCACGCTCATCCGCTATACCGCTGACTCCGATGTTTGCATCAAAGGTCAGCGGTATGCTTGTTTCTTCGGGCTCCCATTCAACAGTCATACGTGTGAATTCCTCGTTTTTGTCTGTTACGGACAAATTATCTCTGAGGGTTGCCGCCGCACCTGCGCCGATTGCAATAAGACACGCAAAAAGCGCAAGATAAATATTGGGTGATTTCCTGAGTCTTTTTTTCATAATTAACCTCATTTCAAGTGAAGAATGAATAATGAAAAGTGAAAAGTTAAGGGTGGGCGATGCCCACACCCGAATATATTGGGTACGGGTGAAACCCGTCATTAACTGTTCACTTTTAATTTTTCACTTATATTTTCATCCGTATTTTTGGCAAAAAATATCCATACTATTCCTTACGGCAAAAAAATAGGATATTTATATGCAAAAAATTAAAATTTCCTCTTGATACTTGCGGAGTTTTCTGTAATAATAATAAGGTATAAGTAAAATAAAAATATGGTAGGAGTGTGTCATTTTGGATAACAAAAAATTGGCGGAGCTTCTTTTTCCGCATATTGATAAAACACCCGATTATTACGAAAACCTTTATCCCGAAAGAAATCTCCCCGAAGGAGCGAGAGTTGCAAGGTTTGCACCCTCACCCACGGATTATCTTCACATCGGCGGTCTTTTCAGCGCACTTGTTGACGTGCTTACAGCACAGACCACAAACGGCGTTTCATTCTTAAGAATTGAAGATACCGACAAAAAACGCGAAATAGACGACGGCGTTTCGGCAATCATCGAAGGCTTCAACTATTTCGGAGTTGAATTCACCGAAGGTGTTACCGGATACGGCACCGAAAAAGGTGCTTACGGTCCCTACACCCAAAGCAAGAGAGCCGAAATTTATCAGACAATTGCAAAGAGCCTTGTTGAAAAAGGGGCTGCCTATCCCTGCTTCTGCACGGCGGACGAGCTTTCCGAGCTTCGCAAGGAACAGGAACAGGGCGATGCACTTATCTGGGGTTATTTCGGCAAATGGGCAAAATGCCGTGACCTCACCTTTGAAGAAATCGAAAAGAACATAGCAGACGGTAAGCCCTGGGTACTCCGCCTGCGTTCAAGCGGAAGCGAAGATAAGAAAATCGTTTTTGAGGATGTTATCAGAGGCAAGATTGAAATGCCCGAAAACATAATCGACGAGGTTCTTCTCAAATCCGACGGCATTCCCACCTATCATTTTGCTCATGCCTGCGATGACCACTTCATGAGAACAACTCATGTTATCAGAGGCGAGGAATGGATTTCTTCCGTTCCCAAGCACATAGAGCTTTTCCGTGTTTGCGGATATAAAGCGCCGAAATTTGCACATACTCCTCAGGTCATGAAGATTGACGAGGAAACAGGCGACAAACGCAAGCTTTCAAAGAGAAAAGACCCGGAAGCGGCTGTAAGCTACTTCTTTGAACAGGGCTTCCCGAAGGAGAGTGTGCTTGAATATCTGCTCACTCTTCTCAACTCGAACTTTGAAGATTGGCGCAGAGCCAATCCCAAGGAAGGAATTGACAAATTCCCGTTCAATCTCAAGAAGATGAGTTCAAGCGGCTGCCTTTTCGACCTTGTTAAGCTCAATGACGTTTCCAAAAACGTTATTTCCGTTATGACTGCAAAGCAGGTTTACGATAACGTTGCCGAATGGGCAAAGGCTTATGACACTGATTTTTATGAGATTTTCACCGCTGACCCCGAATTCTCAACCGCAGTTGTGAATATCGACAGAGAAAATCCCAAACCCCGTAAGGACATAGCAAAATGGAACGAAGTCAGGGACTATGTTTCATATTTCTATAAACCACTCTATCAGCCCGACTACGCAATGCCCGAAAACATCTCGAAGGAAGATGCGGCGGCAATCATTGCAAAATACGCCGAAACCTTCTCCCTTGCAGATGATAAGGATATGTGGTTCACAAAAATCAAGGAGATGTGCGAGCCTCTCGGCTTCACTCCCAACGTTAAGGAATACAAGAAAAATCCCGAAGCATTCAAGGGTCACGTCGGCGATATCTCAACAGTTATCCGCATTGCTCTCACATCGAGAAAGAACACTCCCGACCTTTACTCAATCATGCAGCTTTTAGGCGAGGATGAAATCAAGGCAAGACTTGCGGATGCAGCAAGCAATTTATAATTGAAAGGACACACAACAATGGACGAAATCAATACCTCTTCAAATTTTATATATGATTTTATAGACGAAGACCTTGCAAACGGCGTCAACACCAGAATTCAGACCCGTTTCCCGCCCGAACCCAACGGCTATCTTCACATCGGTCATGCAAAGGCTATCTGCATCGACTTTGCAACAGCCGAAAAATACGGCGGTCTTTGCAATCTCCGTCTTGACGACACCAACCCCTCAAAAGAGGACGTTGAATATGTTGACGCTATCAAAGCGGATATCGAATGGCTCGGCTTTAAGTGGAACAAGGTTCTCTACGCTTCAAGCTACTTTGATTTCATTTATGACTGCGCAATCAAGCTCATCAAGAAGGGCAAGGCATATGTATGCGACCTTTCTGCCGATGAAATCAGAGAATACAGAGGCACTCTTACCGAACCCGGCAAAAACAGCCCCTACCGTGACCGTTCAATTGAAGAAAATCTTGACCTTTTTGCAAGAATGACTGCAGGCGAATTTGCAGACGGCGAAAGAACTCTGCGCGCAAAGATTGATATGGCTTCTCCCAACATCAATATGCGTGACCCCGTTATCTACAGAATCGCTCATGTTCATCACCATCAGACAGGCGATAAGTGGTGCGTATATCCCATGTATGACTTCGCTCATCCCCTTTCGGATGCCGTTGAAGGCGTTACCTATTCGCTCTGCTCACTTGAATTTGAAAACCACAGACCTCTCTATGACTGGTTTGTTAAGGAAATCGGTTTTGAAGAACCTCCCAGACAGATTGAATTTGCACGTCTTAACCTCAACTACTGCGTAACAAGCAAGAGATACAATCTTGCAATGGTACAGAACGGCACCGTTGACGGCTGGGACGACCCCAGAATGATTACTCTCAGCGGCATGAGAAGAAGAGGCTATCCCTCAGCGGCAATCCGCGATTTCATAAACCGTATCGGCGTTTCAAAGGCAGACAGCGTTGTTGACTACGGTCTGCTCGAAGCCTGCGTAAGAGATAATCTCAACGAAAACGCTCCCCGTGCAATGGCTGTTCTCCGTCCTCTCAAGGTTATCATTGACAACTATCCCGAAGGACAGAGCGAGGCAATCGAGGTTGAAGTAAATCCGCTTAAACCCGAACTCGGCATGAGAACAGTTCACTTCTCAAGAGAAATATTCGTTGAGCGTGACGACTTCATGGTTGAACCTCCCAAAAAATATTTCAGACTTTATCCCGGCAACGAAGTCCGTCTCAAGAGTGCATATCTCGTGACCTGCAACAGCTATGAAACCGATGAAAACGGCGAAATCACCTGCCTGCACTGCACCTACGACCCCGCAACAAAGGGCGGCGATGCACCCGACGGCAGAAAGGTTAAAGGCACAATTCACTGGGTAAGCGCTTCGGACAGCGTTCCCTGCGAAATCCGTCTTTATGACCGTCTTTTCAGTGCCGAAAACCCCATGGCAGACGGCAAGGAAAATTATCTCAACCACCTCAATCCCAACTCACTTGAAATTCTTGAAGGATGCCTTGTTGAAGGCGGTATCAAGGACGCAAAATGCGGCGATACCTTCCAGTTCATGCGCCAGGGTTATTTCTGCGTTGACAAAAATTCAACCGATGAAAAGCTTGTGTTCAACCGCACCGTTGCTCTCAACACGTCCTGGAAATAATCAAGGATATCAGAAGAAAGGATTTTTACAATGAAATATTTGTTACGCATTGTTAACGCACTTCTTGCGGCATCGGTTTTCCCTGCCGCAGTCTTCCTTGAGTTTGTTCTTATAAGACTCTCAACATCATTTGTTGAAGCAGGTCTTGAAGAAACACTCACTCTCAAAAAAATCATCGGATTTTTCCTCGGCACGGACGATATCGTCGGTTTCACATATCAGGAAATCAAAACTCCCGAAGGTTTTGTATTCCCTGAAGTGCTCAACCCCGTAAAAGGACAGCTTGTCGCTGTTGTTGTTACATTTGCAATCGCACTTGCCGCCGCAATATTTATCATTATCTGGTCAATATGCAGCAACAAGAGAATCCCCGTTATCGCAGCTTCGCTTACAGGCATTGTTTCTGTTATTGTTATGAACGCCTGCTTCAACTCTGCAGCAGCGCCCCTTATTGACGGCACAATCAATGTTGTCAAGCTCTTTTCGTCAAACTGGCTCGTTTCCCTTCTCGGAAATGTAGTTTTTGTTGACACTCTTCGCTTTGCAGGTTTCCAGAACGGCATTATAATCGCATTCGTGATGATTATTCTCTGGACTGCAGCTTTCTATCTCGTTGAAATCGGTGAACCCAAGGAAGAAAAACTCTCTGCAAAGGCAAAATCAAAGAAATAATAAACATAAAAAGCAGTTTTACGGTTTTGTAAAACTGCTTTTTGCATATTCGGTATTGATGCGGTTATGATAATCATAAGGAGTTGATATCATGAAAAAAACCGCATTTATCCTTTCTGTTTCGATAATTATTTTCTCACTTGCTTTTGCGGGATGCAAAGGTGCGGAAGGCGGAAAAGTGACGGATGCAAACGATAACACGCCTGTTCTCACCGAACTTGAAACCGAGCTTTCCTCCATGGCAGACAGAGTTACCGACATTATTCCCGACATGACAGGTAATATAAGCGACACCAATGCAGATGAAATGTAAAACCTTATTTCTTCAGGAATTTTCCCGCTTCGCCTGTTGCGAGAGTTACGAGTGAGAGCGATGCAACAATTGCCCACTGCACGGGAGTCATCGGCACGGTTGAGAACACTTCCGCAAGAGAAGGTATTACCATAACCGCCGCCTGCACCCCCGTACATACCAAAACCGCAATATTCATCATTTTGTTTGAGAAAAGTCCCGACTTATAAAGCGGCTGTGATGAACGCATATTCACTGCATGGGCAATTTCACAGAAGCTCAGCGTTGCAAATGCCATGGTTCTTCCCAGGTCAATATTGCCGTAAATCAGACTGCCGATTGAAAACGAAAGAAGTGTCAGAATTCCGATAAGCAGACCCTCCAGCATGATATCAAGCCAGAGTCCGTCGGAGAAAAAGCCTTTTTTCGGCGATATCGGCTTTCTTTCCATGATATCTTTTTCGGTTTTTTCCGTTCCGAGTGCCATTGCAGGAAGGGAGTCCGTGACAAGATTTATCCACAAAAGCTGAATCGGAATAAGCGGCTGTGAAAATCCGAGAAGCGATGCCGCAAAAACCGCAACAATTTCACCGATATTTGTGCCGAGCAAAAAATGCACGGCTTTTTTTATGTTGTCATATATTCCTCTGCCCTGCTCAACGGCTTTCACGATTGTTGCAAAATTATCGTCAGTCATAATCATATCTGCTGCATTTTTAGCAACCTCCGTGCCGTTTCTGCCCATGGCACAACCGATATCCGCCGCTTTTAGCGCAGGCGCATCGTTGACACCGTCGCCCGTCATCGCTGCAATTTCACCCCTTGAACGGAATGCTTTAACGATTCTCACCTTGTGCCCGGGAGTCACTCTTGCAAAAACACGGCAGGTTTCCGTTGCTTTTGCAAGCTCGGCATCGCTCATTCTTTCAATTTCCGAACCCGTAACCGCACCTGCATCGTTATAAATCCCAAGCTTTTTTGCAACAGCACACGCCGTTACCGCATGGTCGCCCGTTATCATAACGGGAATTATTCCCGCCCTTTTGCATTTTTCAACCGCCTTTGCCGCCTCAGGTCTCGGAGGGTCGGTCATTCCGATAAGACCCGAAAAAATCAGATTTTCCTCGCTGTCATTGCCGTCTGCTTTCCGGTATGCAACCGCAATGACACGAAGAGCACTCTCCGCCATAAGATTATTCTGCTGTGCAATTTTCTTTTTCCTCATCGCCGTTATGGGCAACACGCTTCCGTTCATATCAACATAGCCGCATCTCTCAAGCACCACGTCGGGCGCACCCTTGACAAACATTTTTTTCTCACCGTCAACCGAATTTACGGTTGACATCATTTTTCTTTCGCCCGAAAACGGATTTTCGTGGATTCTCGGATATTTTTTTGAAAGAACCGTAACATCCGTTCCGCTTTCCCATGCTGCCTGCATTATCGCCGTTTCCGTCGGGTCACCTCCGAAAACAAGAGATTTTCCTCTTTTTTCCGCACGTGAATTATTGCAGAGTGCACCCATAAACAGGATTTCCGATGCCTGACTGCTTTTCAAATCCAACTCACCGACGGAATTTTCAACTCTGACAACACTCATTTTGTTCTGAGTAAGCGTTCCCGTTTTATCCGAGCAAATCACCGTTGCCGCACCGAGAGTTTCCACCGCGGGCAGATGTCTTATGATTGCATTGCTTTTCGCCATTCTCTGCACACCCATCGAAAGAACGATTGTTACAATTGCAGGCAAACCCTCGGGTATTGCTGCCACGGCAAGGCTGACGGAAAGCATAAATGACGGCAGAATTCCGCTTTTCCGGATAATTCCGAGAATAAAAACCACTCCGCATATCGCCAATGCACCTGTTCCGAGCGCTTTGCCGATTTTCTCAAGCCGTTTCTGCAGCGGAGTCTGCGGCGCTTCTTCGCTTTGAAGCATATCCGCAATTTTTCCCACCTGAGTTTGCATTCCTGTTTCCGTTACAACCGCAACTGCGTTCCCTGCAATGATATTTGTGGATGCAAAAAGCGTATTTTTCATTTCTGCAAGCGGGCAGTTTTGAGTACATATCACATCTGCACTCTTTTCGCACGCTTCGGATTCGCCCGTGAGTGCACTTTCCTGAACCTTCAACGCATTGGAAGAAATAAGACGTACATCCGCAGGCACCATATCTCCGCTTTCAAGCAGAATTATATCTCCCTTCACAAGCTGTGATGCGGGGATTTTTTTGATTTTGCCCGAGCGTTTCACCGTTGCAGACGGTGCCGACATCTTTTTGAGTGCTTCAATCGCTTTTTCCGCACGGTTTTCCTGATAAACTCCGATAACGGCATTGAGAATAACTATTGCGAGAATAACAATCGGTTCAACAAATTCACCGCTTCCCTCAATAACGCCCGTAGCAAACGAGATTATGCACGCAACAAAAAGTATTATGACGCAGAAATCCTTGAACTGCTCAAAAAATTTCTTTATAAGTGATGTTTTTTTCTTTTCCGTTAATTTGTTTTCACCCTCTTTCTCCAGCCTTCTTTTTGCCTCTGCATCCGTAAGTCCGCCGTTTTTCTCCGACCCGAGTTTTTCAAGCACCGTTCCCGCCGATAAAAAATGACCTTCCATATTCTTTCTCCTTGTAATAATTATTTAAGCTATAGTCATATATATTCACAAAGAGACGTTTTCATTAACAGAATAAAAATTCCCCCGCCAAGCCGAAGTCTGACGGGGGAGAAAGAGAGTGCCGAATGTTAAGATTATTCAGCCGATGACTTAAGTTTTTCGATGCAGGCTTTGCAGATATACTTGCCTTCAAATTCTACAAGGTCTGTTTCCGACTTACAGAACGCACAGTCTGCAACAGCTTTTTTGCAGATAATCTGCTTTCCGTCGGAGAACATCTCCACCTTGCTGCCTGTTGCTGTGAGGCCGAGTTCTTTTCTGAGCTGCATGGGTACAACGATTCTTCCAACGCTGTCAATTTCTCTTATGAATCCTGAAAACATAATTTCTACCTCCATATATTGTGTTTTTATTTCTTAGATTGACATTATTGTACCAATTTCTGACAATTTTGTCAATAGCAAAATCGAATTTTCTTGTATTTTTTTACATTTTATGTTAATTTATGTCAATTTAAAGGAGCGATTCTTTTATGATAAACTATATATGGGCTTTCATGGTTGTATTTTCGGTTATTTCAGCAATATTCGGCGAAAATATGCAAATGTTGTCGAATGCAGTCATATCAAGCGCATCAGATGCGGTTAACCTGTGTATCCGCATGGGCGGAACAATATGTCTGTGGGGCGGTCTTATGGAAATTGCAGAAAAATCGGGACTTACCGATATTGTATGCCGTCTTCTGTCACCGTTTCTGAAAATTATTTTCCCGAAAATGGATATGAAGGATAAAACGGCAAAGGCAATTTCAATGAATGTAACGGCAAATATGCTCGGTCTGGGCAATGCCGCAACTCCTCTCGGTCTTGAAGCGATGAGACATTTGCAGAATGAAAATCCCGAAAAAGAAAAAGCAAGTGCCGACATGATAAAATTTGTTGTTATGAATTCTGCGGCATTTCATTTCATTCCGACCACCGTTGCAGCACTGCGCCGCGACTACGGCAGTGAAAATCCTTTTGATATTATGCCTGCTTCGTGGATTACCTCCGCAGTATCACTTACCGTTGGTCTGACTGCAGCATTCATACTTATAAAAATCACGGAGGGAATTATATGCAAAAAATAAGTGCATTCATTCTCCCCGTGATTACTGCCGCAATTATAATATTCGGACTTTTCAAAGGTATAAAAGTTTTTGACTGCTTTCTCAGCGGTGCAAAAAAAGGGTTTAATTCCGCTGTCGGACTTCTTCCGCCGCTTGTGGGTCTTGTTCTTGGAGTTACCATGCTGCGTGAATCGGGTGCATTGTCCGTTATAACAAAAATACTTGAGCCTGTTGCACAGATAAGCGGAATACCTGTTGATGTTCTGCCCCTTGCGGTTTTGTGTCCCGTTTCGGGAAGCGGCTCGCTGACCATGTTTGAGCAGATTCTTCAAAGATTCGGGCCCGATTCTGTTCAGGGCAAAGTTGCATCAATCATCATGGGGTCAACGGAAACAACCTTTTTTGCCGTGACGGTATATTACGGCTCTGTGGGCATAAAGAAAAGCGGATGCACCGTCCCTGCCGCGCTCCTTGCCGACATGACAAGCTTTGTTTTATCCGCATTCACGGCAAGGTTTTTGTAAATTCAATTTTTGCCGAGAAATTGTTTGTTTAATATTCTTTAAACAAATTCGGGCGGTTGATATCTGCCCCTACGATTGAGTTTTAAGTTTTATTCCGTCCTTGACGGAGTGTTATTGAAACCTATGGTTTCAGTTTTATTTTATTCGCTTATAAACTTGCGAAGCAAATACCACTTGACGAAGTCAAATATAACTGTGAAACAATACAACTCGCTGAAAAGCGAATAAAACTAAATCCCCTCACTCCTGTCGGAGTGGGGGGATTATTAATTATGCTATCTTATAATCAGACAAGCTCGATGATGCACATCTCAGCTGCGTCACCCCTGCGAGGGCCGGTCTTGATGATTCGGCAATAACCGCCGTTTACGTCCTTATATTTGGGGGCGATTTCATCAAAGAGTTTCTTAACAACATCCTCTTTGGTGACATATGCCAAAACCTGACGCTTTGCGTGAAGAGAATCGTCCTTAGCTACGGTAATCATTTTTTCCGTCATAGCACGAACCTCTTTGGCCCTTGTAACGGTTGTCTCGATCTTGCCGTTCTCAAGAAGATAAGTAACAAGACCTCTGAGCATTGATATACGATGGTCGGTTGCGCGGCCGAGTTTTCTACTACCGGGCATTTAATTCACACTCCTTTA
>JAZSNQ010000171.1:0-7825 GCA_045536515.1 Acutalibacteraceae bacterium
CGCTTTTATCGGTGAATTATCCCTTGACGGTCTTGTGCGTAGGGTCAACGGTGCGCTGTCAATGGTAATCCGTGCAAAGAAAAGCGGAATGAAAAGAGTTTATGTGCCTGCCGAAAACGCTCTTGAATGTTCCGTTGTTGACGGAATAGATATCTATGCGGTTGATAACGTTAATCAGGCAGTCGGACACCTGACGGGCAAAGAAAACCTCATACCCGTTAAATATGAGGAGCTCTCAAAAAACGAAAACGCTTTCGGTATGTTTGTTCCCGATTTCAAGGATGTTATGGGTCAGATTGAGGCAAAGCAGGCAATGGAAATTGCTGCGGCAGGCGGACATAATATCATCATGGTCGGTCCCCCGGGGTCGGGTAAAAGTATGCTCGCAAAAAGACTTCCTTCAATTCTTCCCGACATGACATTTGAAGAAAGTCTTGAAACAACAGAGCTTTATTCCATAGCCGGTGCAATGCCCGAAGGTGTTTCGCTAATCCGTGAAAGACCATTCAGAGCACCGCATCACACGGTTTCTCCCGCAGGTCTTTCGGGCGGAGGAATCATACCCAGACCGGGTGAAATCTCGCTTTCACATAACGGCGTTCTTTTTCTTGATGAACTTCCCGAATTTTCGAGAATTGCCATGGAGGTGCTCCGTCAGCCGATTGAAGACGGCAGGGTTACAATATCCAGAGCAAACGCATCTCTCACCTATCCCTGCTCAACCATGGTTGTTTGTGCAATGAATCCCTGCCCCTGCGGCTTCAAAGGACATCCCAAAAAGGAATGCACCTGCTCGGATATTTCGGCAAAACGCTATCTTGCAAAGGTTTCAGGACCGCTTCTCGACAGAATGGATATCCATATCGAAGTTCCGCCCGTTGATTTTGAAAGCCTTTCGAGCAAAACTCCCTCGGAATCCTCTGCGGACATCAAAAAGCGTGTCAATGCCGCAAGAAAAATTCAGCTTGAACGTCTTGCGGGTACGGGAATCACCTGCAACGCAAAAATGACACCCGAACAGACCAAAAGATTCTGCAGACCCGAATCCTCTGCCATGGTTTTCCTTGAAAACGTGTTTGAAAAGCTCGATTTTTCCGCAAGAGCCTACGACAAAATTCTGCGTGTTGCAAGAACGGCGGCAGATCTTGAGGGCAGCGAGAAAATTGAAGTTCCTCATATCGCCCTGGCGGTTCAGTACAGAAGCCTGGACAGAAAATTTTGGCGCAGATAAAATTCTTTCCTGTCTATTGATAATGAACAGGATTTGTTATATAATAAATTGATACTTTAAAAACGGAGAAAGATATATGTTAAAGCTTGAAAATGTTTCCTTCAAGGTTGATGTTGACGGCAGAAACCTTGAAATTATAGATAACATCAATATCGAAATTCCCGACGGTGCATTTACCGTTATAACGGGACCCAACGGCGGCGGCAAGTCAACTCTTGCACGTCTTATCATGGGCATCGAAAAACCCACAAGCGGCAAAATTTATTATAATGATATTGATATCACCGATATGTCCGTCACAGAAAGAGCAAAGCTCGGCATAGGCTATGCATTCCAGCAGCCTCCGAGATTCAAGGGTCTTACCGTGCGCAGACTTCTCTCTCTTGCGGCAGGCAGTGAACTTCCCGTTGATGAGTGCTGCGGTTATCTCACAAGTGTCGGTCTTTGTTCAAAGGACTATCTCAACCGCGAAATGGACTATTCCCTTTCGGGCGGTGAGGCAAAGAGAATTGAAATCGCAACTCTCATGGCACGCAAGCTCGACCTTGCCATTTTTGATGAACCCGAAGCAGGTATCGACCTGTGGAGCTTCTCAATGCTTGTTGAATCCTTCAAGGCAATGAGCAAGGGCAGTCACAGAAGCGTTATCATCATTTCCCACCAGGAAAGAATCATGCAGCTTGCAGACAAGATGATTGTTATTGCCGACGGTAAGGTCAGAAACACGGGTACAAAAGACGAAATTTTCCCGCAGCTTATGGGCGAATTCAGTGAAAACTGCGGATTCAGAGGAAAGGAGAATTAAACAATGGATAAAAGAGATATGAATTTGCTTGAGTCTGTTGCGGATCTCCATGAAATTCCCGCAGGTGCTTATAATATAAGAAAAAACGGCGAAGGTCATTCAAGACACTCCACCGCCAACATTGAGATTGTTTCCAAAACAGACAAGCCCGGTATTGACATCATTGTTGCTCCGGGTACAAAAAACGAGAGCGTTCACATCCCCGTTATCATCACCGAAACAGGCGTGAACGACCTTGTATATAACGACTTTTTCATCGGCGACGATGCGGATATCCTTATCGTTGCAGGCTGCGGAATTCACAACAGCGGCGATGAAAAATCACAGCACGACGGTATTCACACCTTCCATATCGGCAAGAATGCCAAGGTTAAATATGTTGAAAAACACTACGGCGAGGGTGACGGCAAGGGCGAAAGAATCCTCAATCCCGTTACCGTTGTTGAGCAGGACGAAAATTCCGTTTGCGAAATGGAAATGGTGCAGATAAAGGGCGTTGATTCCACCGTCAGAGACACAAAGGCTCATCTTGCCGCAGGCGCAAAGCTCATTATGACCGAGCGTCTTCTCACTCACGGAAATCAGTATGCTCGCTCTGATATGGACGTCTATCTTGACGGCGAGGGCGCATCGTCACAGATTATTTCCCGTTCGGTTGCAAAGGATAATTCAAAACAGATTTTCCATCCGAACGCAATCGGTAACGCAAAGTGCAGAGCTCATGTGCAGTGCGATTCCATTATCATGGACGAAGCAACGGTCAGCTCAATTCCCGCAATCACGGCAAATTCAGCCGACGCACAGATTGTTCATGAAGCGGCAATCGGCAGAATAAATAACGACCAGCTTATAAAGCTCATGACCTTCGGCATGAACGAAGAAGAAGCCGAAGAGGTTATCATTCAGGGCTTTTTGAAATAGGAGAAAATTATGATTATTACAGATACTATTAAATATATCGGCGTAAATGACCGCAACATTGATTTGTTTGAGGGTCAGTACGTTGTTGAAAACGGCATGGCATATAACTCATACGCCGTAATCGGCGATAAAATCGCAATCATGGATACAGTTGACGCCGCATTCGGCGAAGAATGGCTCGGCAACATAAAAAGCGTTCTCGGTGACAGAACTCCCGATTATCTTGTCGTTCAGCACATGGAACCTGACCATTCGGCAAACATCACTCTTTTCATGCAGACCTATCCCGAGGCAAAGGTTGTTGCTTCCGCAAAGGCTTTTGTTATGATGAAACAGTTTTACGGTTCGGACTATGCCGACAGACAGCTTGTTGTGGGCGAAGGTTCAACACTTTCGCTCGGAAACCGTGAACTTACATTCTTTACCGCACCCATGGTGCATTGGCCTGAGGTTATCGTAACATATGACAGCATGGACAAGGTTCTTTTCTCGGCTGACGGCTTCGGAAAGTTCGGTGCATGGGACACCGATGAGGACTGGGCCTGCGAAGCTCGTCGCTATTATTTCGGAATAGTCGGAAAATTCGGCGCACAGGTTCAGGCACTTCTCAAAAAAGCGGCAGCTCTCGACATTGAAAAAATCTGCCCCCTCCACGGTCCCGTACTCACCGAAAATCTCGGATATTATATCAATCTTTATGACATCTGGTCATCCTACGGCGTTGAAACCGAGGGCGTTGTTATTGCTTACACATCCGTTTACGGCAACACAAAAAAAGCAGTTGAGCTTCTCGCTGAAAAGCTCCGAGAAAAAGGTTGTCCGAAGGTTGTTGTCAACGACCTTGCACGTTGCGACATGGCTGAGGCTGTTGAAGATGCCTTCCGCTACGGCAAAATTGTTCTTGCAACCACCACCTACAACGGCGAAATGTTCCCGTTCATGCACGAATTCCTGAAGCATCTTTCCGAAAGATTTTTCCAGAACAAAACCGTTGCCTTTATCGAAAACGGCACATGGGCACTCATGGCGGAAAAATTCATGAGAAGAGCGCTTGAAAGCTGCAAAAATCTCACCTATACCGAAGCAGGCGTTCACATCAAATCCGCAATGAATGAAAACAACATCGCAGAAATAGAGGCACTTGCCGAAGAACTTTGTAAATAAATCATACATAAAACGCATATGATATTAAAAAATCAAAGGAGTGTGCGTTTTATGAAGTATATCTGTGACCTTTGCGGTTATGTTTATGATGAAAAAAACGGCGACCCCGACAACGGAATCCCCGAAGGAACAAAATTTGAGGATATTCCCGATGATTGGGTCTGCCCTCTCTGCGGAGCAGGTACAAATGAATTTTCCCCCGCAGAGGATTATGCTTAAAATTCAATTCAGCTAAAATTAAAAGCCCCCTCAAAAAGAGGGGGCTTTTAATTTTATTAAGTTCTGATTAACTTATGCCTGTTCCTGCTTCTTTGCAAAGCACTCGCTGCAGAAAACAGGTCTGTCCTCACGCGGCTTAAAGGGAACTTTTGCAACTCCACCGCAGGAATCACATGTTGCTTCAAACCATTCGCGCTCACCACGTACTGCGTTCTTGCGTGCATCACGGCAAGCCTTGCAGCGCTGGGGCTCGTTTACAAAGCCTTTTTCAGCATAGAATTCCTGTTCGCCGGCTGTGAAAGTGAATTCATTGCCGCATTCCTTACAGATGAGAGTTTTGTCTTCGTACATTGTTTTTAACCTCGCTTGAAAAATATATTTTTCGCCCTTGGACGGAATCGCACCGTCACCTTTGTTGAACAACGCTCTGCTTTAAGCTACGGGGGCATATTTAATGCTCAAAGAGCATTATTTATTAAGCTTTTCACGCATTTTTTTGCGGACTCTCTGAAGCGCATTATCCACGGTTTTTTCGCCGCAGCCGAGCCGTGCGGAAATTTCCGTGTAGCTAAGTCCCATAAAACGCATGATAATAACCTGTCTTTCCAAATCCGTCAAAGTGCTTTCGATAAGACCCGCAATATACTCGAATTCGTCTTTGGAAGAAAAGATTTTGGCGGGGTCAAGTTCATCCGCGCTCATTTCAATTCCGCTGTCCTCAAGCGGCACAGCCTTTGAAAGTGCGGCGTTTTTGTTGTTATAGTTTGAACGCACAGCCGAAATCATCCTGTTGCTTATGCAGGTTTCGGCATACGCCTTGAACGACGAACCTTTTTCGGGATTGAATCCCTTTACCGCCTCAAGAAAACCGAGCATTCCCTCCTGAGTGAGGTCGTCACTCGCAATTCCGGCATCGGCAAGTGCATAAGCCTTTGCTTTTGCAACGGGAGTTATGACGGAAATGAGAATTGCCATTGCTTCATCATCTCCGCCTGCCGCAAGCACGGCAAGCTCCTCCTCGGTCAAAGATTTTTTCTGTTTTAGCACTATAAACTACCTCTCAAAATCCTTGTATGCTATATAATAAGCTAATTTTTGAATTTTGTCAACAACTTTTTTCACACATTGAAAAATAATTTAGTAAAAAATGCATAAAAACGCCGATTAATAGGTGTGACTGCAGATTTCTTTGATTTTACTTTGGAGTTTAAGGAAATCCTCGAGCGCATCAGGCTTCTGGTTAGGATTTCTCAGAAGTGCGGCAGGATGAAAAGTTCCCATGAAAAGAATTCCGCCTTTTTCTATAAACTCACCGTGTTGCTGTGTCACCTTGAAATCCTTTGAAATGAGTCTCTGCGCCGAAATTCTGCCCAGGCAAACAATAATCTTGGGGCGGATAAGTCTTGTCTGCTCGCGAAGCCACTCAATGCATTTGTCCTGTTCTTCGGGAAGCGGGTCGCGGTTTTTGGGCGGACGGCACTTCACCATGTTTGCAATATAGATGTTCTTTTTGCGGTCAAGGTCAATTGCTTCAAGATATTTGTCAAGAAGCTTTCCGCCTCTGCCGACAAAAGGCTCGCCCTGCAAATCCTCGTTTTCTCCGGGACCCTCGCCGATAAACATTACCTCGGCATTTTCGTTTCCCACGCCGAAAACAAGGTTGGTTCTCGTTTCGCAAAGAGAGCATTTTCTGCACTCCATACAGTCAGCTTTAAGCTGTTCCCAATTCTCATACATCGCCGTTTCCACCTCGTTTTTCAAATAATCCCTTGGATTTTTTTGCATCCTTTTCTATCTGTGCGCTGAGCATTTCCATGCTGTCAAATTTAATTTCGTCACGCAGATACTCAACAAGTCTGACCTCGATATCCTGCCCGTAAAGGTCGCCGCTGAAGCCTAAAATACAGGTTTCACTGCGGAAATCCTCATTTTCAAACGACGGACGCAGACCGATGTTAGTGACAGACGGATATTCCGTGCCTTCAACAACGGTCACGGAAGCATAGACTCCCTTTTTGGGAAGAACAAAATTTTTGTCGAAATGCTGATTTATCGTCGGAGCACCGATGAGTCTGCCTCTCTGATGACCGCTGATAACCGTTGATTTATAACGGAATTCTCTGCCGAGCATTGCGTTTGCAAGTGGAATATCGCCGTTTTCAACCGCTTTCCTGATTCTTGTTGAGCTTATCGGTTCGCCGTCATAATCAACATGAGGCACGATTTTCAGCAACACACCGTATTCATCACAAAGAGCTTTCAGCGTTTCGCAGTCGCCCTCGCCGCCATTGCCGAAGCGGTAATTCCAGCCGCAGCAAACGGCACCGGCATTCATTTTTCCGATGATTATTTCATTAAAAAACTCACGGCAATCCATATCCTTTATATATATAAAAGGTATAACGGTGCGTTCGACCCCTTCTTTTGCAAGAATCTCATCGCGAAGAGAATCCTGCAGAATTTTGTCGGGTGCAGAGCCTTTGAGAATAAGTGCGGGATGATTGTCAAAAAGAAGAACATGAGGAGAAAGCCCGCACTCCCGTTCAAAGTCGGCGGTGCAGGCAATAACTGACATATGACCCCGGTGAAGTCCGTCAAAACTTCCGAGGGCAACGGCGGTTTTTCTCATCATAATATTACTTCTTCTTGAATTGCTGTTTCATTCTGAGTTCCTTGGAGAGGATTCTCTTGCGGAGTCGGAGCGAATCGGGAGTTACCTCCAAAAGCTCGTCATCCTTTATAAATTCCATGCACTGTTCAAGGCTGAGAACGCTGTGTGGCACAAGGCGCAGAGCATCATCCGAGCCTGATGCACGGGTGTTTGTGAGATGCTTTGTTTTGCAGACATTGCAAACTATATCTTCATTCTTTGCACATTCACCCACTATCATACCTTCATAAACCTCAACACCTGCGGGAATAAAGAGTCTGCCTCTGTCCTGAGTGTTGAAAAGACCGTAAGCTGTGCTCATGCCCGTTTCGTGAACAACGATTGAACCTCTTTCGCGGGTCTGAATGTCGCCCTTGTAGGGTGCATAGCCGTCAAAAAGCTGATTCATGATACCGTTGCCGTTGGTATCGGTAAGGAATTCCGCACGGTATCCGATAAGACCTCTTGACGGAATTTTAAACTCGAGATGGGTTGAACCGCCTTCACGGGAACCCATGTTTTCAAGCTCACCCTTGCGCGAACCGAGTTTTTCGATAACCGCACCGACATACTGTTCGGGAACTTCAACGATAAGAAGCTCCATGGGTTCCATGAGCTGACCGTCGATTTCCTTGAAGATAACCTTGGGTCTTGAAACCTGGAATTCATATCCCTGACGGCGCATTGTTTCGATAAGGATTGAAAGATGAAGCTCGCCTCTGCCCGAAACCTTGAAGGTGTCGGTTGTTTCGGTTTCTTCAACTCTCATGCTCACATTCGTTTCAACCTCTTTGAAAAGGCGGTCACGGATGTTTCTTGAAGTAACAAATTTACC
>JAZSNQ010000242.1:0-5351 GCA_045536515.1 Acutalibacteraceae bacterium
AGCCTTGATGCCGTTCATGCCGATAAGAATTATAAAGAAGAAGGTAACATTACCATCGTTAATGCCGACGGTGCAAGCGCTGAATATGACGGCGTTCTTGAATATATCAAGGGCAGAGGCAATTCAACATGGGAAATGGAAAAGAAACCCTACAATATCAAGCTTGATAAAAAAGCAAATCTTTTTGATATGGGTAAGAGCAAAAAGTGGAGCCTTCTTGCAAACCATACCGATGAGTCTCTTGCAAGAAATGTTGCTGCATTTTATGCCGCTAAAGAAGCCGGTATGCCTTATACTCCTCTTTTTGTACCTTGTGATGTTTATGTAAACAATGAATATCAGGGTGCTTATCTTCTTACAACAAGGGTTGAAGTTGATGAAACAAGAGTTGATATCGATAATCTTGACGATGTGAATGAAGAAAACGCAATCGATATCTACGGTGAAGATTTTGAAATGGACAGCCTTAAAAAGCGCGGCCATTTCGGAGAATGGGCAGGTCTTCTTCAGAGCACAAAGAAATGGGTTGAAGTTCCCGAAACAGGCAATGAAGATGTAACGGGCGGATATATCCTTGAAATGGAAATCGCAAACAGATACGGCGATGAAATCAGCGGTTTTGTTACTTCGAGAAGTCAGCCTCTCACACTTAAATCTCCCGAATATGCTTCTGAATCACAGATAAACTATATCAGCGATTATTATCAGAGATTTGAAGATGCTGTTTTCTCAAAATACGGCAAAAACAGTCTTAATGAATTTTACACCGAGCTTGCAGATATTGATTCTCTTGCAAAATTCTATGCAATTAATGAATGGGCATCAAATCAGGACTGCGGTCTGACAAGCACATATTTCTATAAGCCTGCAGGTGACAAGCTTTTTGCAGGTCCCGTATGGGATTTTGATATCTGCTTTGCAAATAATGACAGCGGAAGATTCGGCTGTGATTATACAAATCCCGAAGAGTTCACGGTTTGCTTCGGAAGACAGTACAGAAATACTTTCTTTGGCAAATGGGATGTTCATGAAGTTCCTCATATCTTCAATGCGCTTTGCAAGAAAGATGATTTTGTTGCAGCAGTAAAGAGAGTATGGGATGATGAAGTAAAGGCTGCAGTTGAAAAAACAAACGCAATGCTTTTGACATATGCAGATGCAAATATGGGTTCTGCAGTTATGAATGCCATCCGTTGGAACATATTTGGAACATACGATATAGCTCAGATTAAGTCTGAATACAAAGAAGCGGTTAAGACTGTATATGATTTTTCAACAGTCAGAGTTGACTTCCTTACCGACAACTTCGGAACTGTTCAGGTTCAGGAAAACACAACAAACTTCCTCCTTGCAGGTCTTAAGAAAATCGGTGTCGCAATGAATAATGTATTTGAATTCTTTGTTCGTTTTCTTGATATTGAAAATGTTATTATTTAATTAATGTTTAAAGCCTCGACAGATTTTTCTGCCGAGGCTTTTTGTTATGAATTCAGAATTGGGAAACCGTTTGTATCCCATTTAATTTTTCTTATTCTTGCGCTTCTGCAAGGATCGTAAAGAGGGTCTTCGTGCGAATATCCGCATTCTCCTTTGAAGCAGACTTCATCACGGGAATGATAAACCAATATCCAATCGCCGTTTTCATCTTTAACAAAAGAATTATGTCCCGGACCGTATTCTCCGTTAAGATCTTCGGATGTTAAAATCGGACTGCTGAGCTTTGTCCAGCTGTTTATGTCGGTCAAATCCGAACCAGTATCTGCATACAAAAGTCCAACACAATATTCGGGTCCCGTTGCAGATGCGGAAAATGCAAGAAAAATTTTGCCGTTATGTATCATTGCGGCAGGACCTTCGTTAACGGGAATGTTTACTTTTTCCCAATCATATTCGGGTTTTGTAAGAAGAACAGCGGGACAGGTTGTTTTCCACGGTTCTTCGGGATTTACGGTTGCAAGATAAACATTTGAATTACCGCCGTTTTGTGCCCATGCAACATAGTGTTTTCCGTTACATTCAAAATGAGTCATATCAAGAGAAAATCCTCTGAACGAAAAATCATCACCGTTACAAGCAGTAAACTTGCCGATATCTTCCCATGGGTCATTGTATGGGTCGTTACCTTTGCATTTTATAATATGACAGTCGATGTCCCATATGTTTTTTTCACTGCCGCTTGCAGCAAAAAGAACATACCATTTACCGTTTATTTCATGGATTTCGGGTGCCCAGATAAAACGAAAAGCAGTATCGGATTCTTTTTCATGCCAAATAACCTTTTCTTTGGCATATGAAAGGTCATTTATGTTTTTTGCGCGTCTGAGAATTATTCTGTCATAACCGTTTATATCATTTTTTCCGTACATGGGATATGAAGCTGTAAAATAATAATAACCGTCACTGCCTTTTGTGATAAACGGGTCTGCTCTGTCCTTAATAAATATTTCGGTTTTAACACTCATCTTATCATCCCTTATATGAGTTTCAGGAACATTTCAAGAATTCTTTTTGTGCAAAGTTCAAGATCTGCTCTTGTGAGTTCACCTTTATCATATGCAGCTTTAAGGTCTTCGGGATATCCGCAATGCATCTTCATGTCGTTGCCGGCTTTAACTTCAAGAACAGGGTTGTTCTTAACACCCCAGTCGGTAACAACCATGCCTTTGAATCCCCATTCATTTCGGAGGATACAGGTGAGGAGTTCATAGCTTTCGGAAGTATGCTGACCGTTGATTCTGTTGTATGATGACATAACAGTCCAGGGGTCAGCTTCTTTAACTGTGATTTCAAAACCTTTGAGATAAATTTCGCGAAGTGCTCTTTCAGATATCCTTGCATCAATATCATAGCGGTTTGCTTCTTTGTTGTTACAAGCAAAATGTTTGATTGATACAGCAGCTTTCTGAGACTGAATACCTCTTACAGCCGCTGCAGCGGATTTGCCTGCTACAAGGGGATCTTCGGAATAATATTCAAAGTTTCTGCCGCAAAGAGGGTCTCTGTGAATGTTAAGTGCAGGCGCAAGCCAGATTGCAAGGTTGTTTTCGCGAAGCTCAGCACCGCCTGCCGCACCTACATCATAAAGAAGTTCGGGATCCCAACAGCAGGCAAGAAGAGTTGCACAAGGCCAAGCGGTAGTGGGTATTCCTGTTGCGGGTTCAAGTCTTAAACCTGCAGGACCGTCGGCTGTCGGGAAATAAGGAATTCCGAGTCTGTCGATTCCGCCGAATGAGCCTGTGTTACAAACGCCTGTTGTTTTCTGACCGCCGACAATATACATAAGTTCATCGAGCGTAAACTGAGCAACAAATTCATCAAGAGTGATTTCTTCACCGACTTTATCGAATTTAACGAGATTATCGGGTGCATTTGCATCAACGGACATATTTGTGCCGTAATAATAGTTTTCTTCACCAACGGGTAATGCTTCATAACTTCCGTCAGAGAGCATTCTTTTCTCTAATTTAAAAGGTTTGCACCAATTATTGAGTTGTTTAACAACCGTGTTTTCGTAAACTTTATATTCAAATTCAAGCTTTTTCAAATCTCTGACAGATGTTCCGAGGTAGAATTCATAAATACCTTTTTCAAGAACATATGCTGATTTGCAGATTTTTCCGAGGTCATCAAAACTTGCCATATCTTCGGCATCAAAACTCACAACAACAGTTTCGGATTCGCCGGGGGAGAGAAGTTTTGTTTTCTTGAATGCACAAAGCTCTTTTGCAGGTTTGCCGAGTAAGCCCTGAGGTGCGCTGTAATAGAGCTGTAATACTTCTCTACCTGAAACTTCACCGATATTTTTTACTGTTGCAACTGCAACAATTTTTCCTTCACTCTCGGTGCATACTCTGCCGCTGATTTCAAATGTTGTATATGAAAGACCGAAACCGAAGGGATAACGGACAAATTCTTTTGCTCCGGGTATTGTTTCAAAATATCTGTAGCCTACATATATATCATCGCTGTAATCAATCTTTTTGAAGCTTTCCCAGAATTCATCCTTGCATGGATAATAATCATAAGATTTTGTGATTGTATCAGTGAGTTTACCTGAGGGATTAACGTCACCGCAAAGAATATCGGCGATTGCTGCACCGCCTTCCATGCCGCCTTGCCATGACATAAGAACAGCTTGAATTTTATCGTTTTCTGCAAAAAACTCGCAGTCGATTGTTGCGCCGGAGTTAATAACAATAACAAGCTTTTTGAAAAGATTTGCCGCCTTATTGATAAGCTCTTTTTCAAGGTCCGAAAGATAATAGTCACCGCCCTGAGGTCTGCGGTCTACGCCTTCTGCCGAAAAACGGCTGAGAGTGATAACTGCGGTATCAGCCCATTCAGCAGAAGCTTTGATAAGTTCATCGGGAACATCTGCTTCCTTAACGTGCATAGCGGCGAATGTATCATATGTCATATCGTCGCGTTCGGTGCAGAATTCCATGTTATTGACGATATCCCATCGCGCGTTTATTTGTTCCTGGGTGAGAACATTGACACTCTCTTTTTCTACATAATCTTTGTAGAATTCAACAAGAGGCATATAAACAGAAATTTTACCCTCGTGTTCCTTTTCTTTAAATCCTTCATAGATGTTGCGGATGTAGGGACAATGAACGTCGCCGCTTCCGCCTCCGCCTTTTATGTATTCAATTGTAGCTTTTCCGAAAAGAGCAACTTTTTCACCTCGTGAAAGGGGAAGTGCCTTTTTATCATTTTTCAGAAGCACCATACCGTCAGCGGCAGCTTTTCGTGAAAGAGAGATATGTTTTTTTGATGCCGTAACGCATCTTCCGTCTTCACCGAGGGGAAGACACGGCTGAAATCTGAATCTTGCAAATTTATCCATAATAATCTCCGTTCAATGATTTTTAATCATTATATAATACCTTTTGTTTAATCGTCAAGTAAATCCTTGATGTTTTTTAATATGTATGATATAATTTCAAAAAATTATTTGGAGTATTTATGACTGTTGAAGAAGCATTAAACAAACTTGACAAATCGGATTTTCGCGCCTCTTTTCACCTTGATATGTCTGATAAAAAATACGTTGAAGAAAAGGGATTTGAAACAATCAGAAAACACGCAGAGGATTTTGTCCGTCAAAGGCTTGCTCCTGATTTTATTCCCAATGACGGCAAGCAGACACCTATGAAAGGTCATCCTGTTTTTAAAGCCCAGCACGCTTGTGCCTGCTGTTGCAGAGAATGTCTTAATAAATGGTATAATGTTCCTCTGGGAACAACTCTTAATGAAACACAACAAAACAAAATTGTTAACCTTCTTATGACGTGGATTGAAAGAGAAATGCAAAAATAATATTAAATTTATTTTAATTTCTTCTTGAT
>JAZSNQ010000092.1:0-5662 GCA_045536515.1 Acutalibacteraceae bacterium
CCGAAAAATACTTTGCAAGGAACATATTTGTTCTTGAAATTCCGAGACTGTAATAAACATTGACTGCTTTTTTTGAGAACATATAACGGAATATCATGATTCCCGTTGCCATGGCAAGAACCATCAGAAGTGCCATATAAAGTTCGGTTCTCATTCCGACATCACCGAGAATATAGACAGTATTAAGTGAAACCCATTCTCTGAAGCTTTTTCCCAGTTCCCACGAATGATAGTTGTAAAGCGTCCATTCATTGAATAGTCCGCAAATCAAAGTCAGGAAAGATACAACAGCACTAACCAATACAGGAAAATACCAGTTTTTCTTTATCGTTCTGTAAAATGTAAATCTGAAAGGTTTAGCCGAAGATTTCGCTGAAGTCATAGTCTGTTCCCTCCATTTCTTCAAGGAATATTTCTTCAAGAGTAAGCGGATAACGTTCAATAAGAATGGGATTCAAAGCTTTGAGCTTTTCTTCGTTCTCGTCTGTGTCACCCTTCATTGTAAGGGTGATTAATTTACCGTCCTGTTTGAATTTACCGTAAGTTAAATTTTCAAAATCCTTTTCGGTTTTTTCTTCGGCAAAGGCAAGCCTGAATTTGCATCTGCTTGCACTTATATCGTCAACGCAACAATCCATAACAATCTTTTTGCCGTTAATAAGAGCAATATGGTCACATATTTCGGTCAGCTCATGAAGATTATGCGATGAAATAATAATGCTGCATTCTCTGTCTGCCGAATATTCAATCAGCATTTTATTCATAAGATTGCGCTTTGCAGGGTCAAGACCGTCAAAGCTTTCGTCAAGCAAAATTATTTTGGGATTAGTTGAAAGACCGAGAACAAGCTCTGCCTGACGCTGCATGCCTTTTGAAAAAGAATTCAGCTTTGCATTTTTATCAAGTCCGAAAACATCACACAGTTTGTCAAGAAGGTTATAACTGAAATCTTCATAATATCCGCTGTAGAAATTTGCCATTTTTGCAATTGTTGAATATGCCTCAAAGTAAATATCATCAGGCACAAAGAAAATCTTTTTCTTTGCCTGTGCCGAATCATATGTATTTACTCCGTCTATTAAAACTTCTCCCCCGTCCGCTTTATACACGCCTGCTATGGTCTTCAGAAGTGTGGTTTTACCTGCACCGTTATAACCTACTAAACCATAAACCGAAGATTTATCGACTTTAAGCGATAAATCTTCAATAGCCGTAAAATCACCGAATTTCTTGGTGACATTTCTGATTTCAATCATAAGCTTTCCTCCTTGTAAACGGATTTAATAAGTTCAAGCAAATCTTCAAGAGGTATTCCGAGCGATTTTGCAGTCTGAACCGAATCGGATATTTCGCGCTTTGTTTTTTCAAAAAGCTTTTCGTCCCCCAAAGCCTGTTCACTTACAAAACACCCTGTTCCGGGCACAGAATAAATCACGCCGTTCATTTCAAGCTCCGCAAACGCCTTTTTTACCGTATTGACATTTACCGATATATCGGCAGATATGCTTCTGATTGACGGAAGCTTTGAATTGGCAGGATATACCCCGAGCCTGATAAGAGTTATTATCTGATTTTTGATTTGTTCATAAACGGGAATTCTGCTTTGTTTATCAACAACTATCATCGGCATTCCTCCTTTTAGAGAATAAAATCGTTGCAACTGTGCTATCCGTGATATCACACCTATAATATACATTGCATAACTATAAAAGTCAATACCTTTCCAAAAATTTCATAATTTGTTAACATTGATAAATTAAGTCACAAAATTGCAAAATATTATTGTATTTTTTTATAAGATGTGATATATTTATTAAGAATAAATTTAATATTACGGAGGATTCAAAAAATGGAAAACAAAGATTTATTTCAGAAAATGCAAAACGGCTACAACTGCGAGCAGGTTGAGCAGTACATAACCGTTCTTAAGGCTGAATATAAAAAAGTTTTTGAATATGCCAAGGCAACTGAAGCCAACAACGAAAAGCTCAAAAAAATCTGCCGTTCGCTTTCCGATGAAAACAAATCACTTAAGGCTAACGGAGCTGTTCCGGTCTCTTCAAACAACGCAGCTATCAGTGAAAGCCTTGAAAGAATCTCAAAGCTTGCAGAGAGCCTTGCAACCGAAACCGCTGCTCTTCGCAGTATTGTTAAATAATTGAAAGGCAGTGTGATTTATGGATCAATTCAAGCTTAAAAGCATTGACGAACTTGACCTTGAATTTGTTTCGGCAACAAGAGGTCAGAATTCGTCTGCCGCAAAAGAATCAAAAAGTCTTATTCCTGAAATAAGCAAAAACGAACCCGTAAAAAAATCCGATGAAACCATCGGCGCTCAATATTTCAGCAAGCCCGCATCGGCCGTGCCTCAGGAAAATCCGATTTACACTCCTGCGGGAGAACCCGAAAAGAAAAAAGCAAGACCTCTTGTTCCTATCGGACAAAGACCTTCTCCCTACGCTCCCGTCGGTGCTGTTAATGAATCGCAAGAGGAAGTACTTGACTTTTCTGATGCAAACTACGGTGTTGCAAAAGTTGATGAAAAACCTGCAAAAGCTAAAAAAAGCGGCGGAGTTCTTGCCGGTAAAATCATTTCAATCATCATGCTCTGCGCAACTGTTCTTACCTTTATCCTCGGCTGTTTCGTTACAATTTTCCTTGATAACAGCGGAACAGACCTCGGTGGTATTTGCTTCAATACAATGAGCCATGACATCGAAGCTCTCGGAGTTTCCGAAGGCGATCTTATCATATCAAAGAAATGTGAAGTTACCGAATATGCACAAGGCAACCTTGTTGCTGTTCCCGCATCGGGTATGTCAGGCTGTGATATTCAGACAATAACATCAGTTTCGGTTTTCTCAGAAACAGACGCATCATTCACGCTCTCCCCTGTTGCAACATCCGGATATCCTTATACTGTTCAGGCATCAGCCTGCTACGGTGTTATCAGTTCTTATATCCCTGCACTCGGCGGAATCCTCACTTTTGCAATGGATAACGCAGTTCTTGTTTGCATTCTTTTTGTACTTCTTTCCGCTTTCTGGTGTCTCATTCTTGTTCTTATGGAAAGAAGTTCCAAATCCGATTCATCTGCTTCAAAAGCAAAATCCAAGAAAAATAATAAATAAAAAATAAAGCTCTGCTTTTTAAATGAAGCAGAGCTTTATTTTATATCTCAACCGAAATAATGTGTTCGTTCTGTTCGGCAATAAGCAGGATTTCATCCATGGATGTTGTTCTTGCTTTTTTTATGGTTATGTCAAGAGTTATTGTTGAATCAGAATTTCTGGACATTTTACATTTTTCAACAAGAATCTTATTCTTTTCAAGCATTGCCCTGAAATCTTTTACAGCGTTCAGACTGTCGGAAAGTGTAACTGTAAACTCATTAACAGTATTTTCAAGACGCGTGAAAAATTTATGAAAAACAAGCTGAAAGAGAACCATAAGAAATGTTGCTCCCAACGCAACGGTATACATACCTGCACCGACAGCAAGACCGACACTTGCCGTTGTCCAAATACCTGCTGCAGTTGTCAATCCTTTGATTGACACATCCTTAACAAAAATAACACCTGCGCCAAGGAAACCGACTCCTGTTATAACGTTTGATGCAATTCTTGATGCATCGGCACGGAGACCTTCAAACTGAAGCAAATCAAAAAATCCGTATTTGGAAACTATCATTGCCAATGCGGCACCGAGAGCAACAATCATATGAGTTCTGATGCCTGCATCTTTCTGACGTCTGCTTCTTTCGTACCCGATAACAACACCGCACACGCCGGCAAGAACCATTCTGACCAACAAATATCCGCTTTCTAAAAAATCAGCATAAATTGCATCAAAAATAGCCTGCATTTTCTTTCCCCTTTATCCTTTATATTGTATATTTATGGTATAATATTATATCAATTTCATTATATTTTGTCAATCATTATTAAAATAATTATAACACGAGATTTCAATTTGATTAATAAGAGTAATCCCCCGACCATCGAAGATCGAGGGAATTTTAATTGGTTCAATCAATTTTTTCTGCCCACTGTGCAGTAACAACAATGTCTTTTTCAGGCATTTCATCGGGAATTGCGGGGTACCAGTTCATAAAAACATATCCTTCTTTATGAGGAATAGCAGGCGGAGTTATTGTGGCACCAGCGGCATAGCTGGCTTGACCGTACAATGTTCCGTCGGCATCAACATACTTAATAGTGTAATAACCGACTGCTTCGTCCTTTTTGAAGAAATCCTCAAAAAACTTAAAGAACTTTTCAAAGAAACCTGCAAGACCTTCAACAAGCTTATCAATAATTTTAACAATAATGTCCGAACCGGTAACAGAACCGGTATCAGGTTCACCGCCTGCAAAGGCAGGAACAGCTATTGAAAAGAGCATTGTGAAGGCAAGTAAGAGCGATAAAAATTTTTTCATAATCTACCCTCCGATAAAAATTAAGGCTATGCCTTGATTAAATTGTTGTCTTTATTATACAAACTAAGTTAAAAAATGTCAATAACTCATCAAATTAAAGTTTTATTCACACGGAATAATATTATTAATGTATTAAATATATTTTACAAAAGTTTTTTTCATAGATTTTAAGATATATGAAAATTAACTATTGATTTCTTTTTTTTACGGTGATAAAATATTGAAGTATGATTATATAAATAATCTCCATACATTTAGGGGGTCTATCCATGGAAAGAAAAACAGGCACAATTTCAAGAGGCATACGCTGCCCCATCATTCGTGAAGGTGATGATCTTGCTAAAATTGTTTGTGACAGCATAATTGAAGCTGCCGAATGTGACGGCTTTGAGCTTCGAGATAAAGATGTCGTAGCCGTTACGGAATCAATCGTTGCAAGAAGTCAGGGTAACTATGCAAACGTTGACGCAATCGCAAAAGACATTAAAGCAAAGCTCGGCGGAGAAACAATAGGCGTTATTTTTCCCATTCTTTCGAGAAACCGATTTGCAATTTGTCTTAAAGGCATTGCGATGGGTGCAAAGAAAATTGTTCTTATGCTCAGCTATCCCAGCGACGAAGTAGGTAACCATCTTCTTACCTATGATCAGCTTGATGATGCAGGCATTAATCCATACAGCGATGTGCTCTCACTTGCAAAATACCGTGAACTTTTCGGAGAAAACAAGCATGAGTTCACCGGTGTTGACTATGTGGATTATTATTCACAGATAATAAAAGATGCAGGTGCAGAATGCGAAATAATTTTTGCAAACCGGGCAAAAAGCATTCTCGATTATACCGATTGTGTTCTGACCTGTGACATACACACAAGAGCAAGAACCAAGCGTCTTCTTAAGGCTGCCGGCGCAAAGGCTGTTTGCGGTCTTGATGATATACTCACTTCTTCAATCGACGGAAACGGTTTCAACGAAGTTTACGGTCTTCTCGGTTCAAACAAATCAACAGAAGATACCATCAAGCTTTTCCCTAGAAACTGCAATGAATTTGTAAATAAAACTCAGGAACTTCTTATCAAGGCATGCGGCAAACACATTGAAGTTATGGTTTACGGCGATGGTGCTTTCAAAGATCCTCAGGGCAAAATCTGGGAGCTTGCTGACCCCGTTGTGTCTCCCGGATATACCGATGGTCTTAAAGGTACACCCAACGAACTCAAGCTCA
>JAZSNQ010000007.1:0-16687 GCA_045536515.1 Acutalibacteraceae bacterium
ATCAAGGATATTTTCCCCATCGACGATATTATTTTTGAAGTTGATAATAAATCACTCACAAACCGTCCTGACCTCTGGGGTCACTACGGTATCGCAAGAGAGCTTGCCGCACTTGCAGGCAGAGAGCTCAAACCTCTTGAAATGGGTGACCTTTCATATGACGGCGATGATAAAGTTGATGTTACAATCGGCAGAGAAGACCTTGTCTACAGATATTCATGCATCAAGATGGATAATATCACAAAGAACAAGAGTCCTCTTGATATGAGAATCCGTCTTTACTACTGTGGTATGAGAGGAATCAATCTTCTTGCAGACGTAACAAACTACATTATGCTCGAAATCGGCCAGCCTACTCATGCATTTGCAGGCAATTCCATTGATAATATTGTTGTCACAACTCCTAAAGAGAAGATGAATTTCAAAACTCTTGACGGTGTTGAAAGACTTATTGATGAAGAAACTCTCATGATTTGTAATGGCAATACACCCGTAGGCATTGCAGGCATCATGGGTGGACTTGAGTCTGAAATTGTTGAAGATACCGGTTCTGTTGTGCTTGAAAGTGCAAACTTTGACGGCGTAAGCATCCGTAAATCTTCATCAAGACTTGGACACAGAACAGATGCCAGCGCAAGATACGAAAAGATGCTTGACCCTGAACTTACAATGGCAGCTGTCGGCAGATTTGTTAAGCTTGTCAAGGACATTGATTCGGGTGCAAGAGTTGCTTCAAAGGTTACTGATGAATATGTAAGAAAGTATCCCGAAATCTCGCTTTCATTTGATAAGAAATATGTTGACCGTTATACGGGTATTGACATCAGCGATGAGCAGATTATGAAAACTCTCACTGCACTTGGTTTTGCAGTAGATTTAAATAACGGTGAGTATACCGTTAAAGTTCCTTCCTGGAGATCTACAAAGGATGTTACAATCAAGGCTGACATTATTGAAGAAATTACCCGTATCTATGGTTACGATAACTTCAATATTTCAACAACAAACAGTCCTCTGAAGCCCGTTCCCAACGATTATGCAAGAATGGAAGACGATGAAATCAAGGATATTCTTGTTAAAAAATATGGTTTCCACGAAGTTCATTCCTACGTATGGTGTGACGGCAGAAAGTTCAAGAAGCTCGGAATTGAAGTTGAAGACAATGTAAAGGTTCTCAATATCGAAAACTCTGATAACGGTGTTCTTCGCAATTCAATGCTTCCCACTCTTCTTGTCATGGCTCAGGAAAACAAGGATTTTGCCGATAAATACGGCATCTTTGAAGTCGGCAGAGTTGTTGCCGGAACAGACGAAAGCGGTCTTTGCAACGAAAGAAAGCATCTCGGTGCAGTTATCTATGATAAGAGCGGTAATGAAAAGGCTGCATATCTCAAGGCTGTTGAAATTATTAACTGCATTATCGGAACAGTTAAGCAGAAGATTACCGGATACAACAAGATTACTCCCGAACACGCATGGCAGCATCCCAAGAATACCGCTGAAATTCTTATTGACGGTGTTAAGGTTGGTACACTTTGTGCACTTCATCCCTCAAACAAAGCAAAGCTTGACAAAACAGCTTGTGCCGTTTGCTTTGAAATTGATATGGATATTTTCAGCGCCCTTGATGCGGCATCAATTCATTTTGCAGAACCCAGTACACAGCAGTCAACATATTATGACCTTTCGCTTGTTCTCGGTGAGAATACCAAGTATTCAGAACTTGCTGAATGCTGGAATTCTCTTGGTCTTGCAGAACTTGAAAGTTCAAAGGTTATTGACACCTACGAAAAGGACGGAGTTAAGAGCATAACCGTAAGACTCAATTTTGCGGCTATGGACAGAACCCTCGAAATGGAAGAGGTACAGGGCTGGATTAATTCAATCCTTGAAAATCTTGGTAAAATCGGCGTTTCTCTCAGGGCATAATCAAAACATTTTACAAAAAACACTTGTTTTATTTTAAAACCTGTTATATAATAGTAAGGTAACGGAGGTGACCGAAATGACTGATAAAACAATAAAGTTTTCAATCAAAGATGAAAATGAGGTTGAGATGAAAAAAAATCTTCTCGCTGTTTACGAAGCTTTGAATGAAAAGGGTTATAACTCAATCAGCCAGATTGTCGGCTATATCCTCTCCGAGGACCCGACTTATATTACAACGCACAACAATGCACGCAGTCTTGTCAGAAGACTTGACAGAGATGAGCTTCTTCAGGCGATGGTTAAGTGCTATCTCGGAATTAAATAATATACTTGAAGGAGTGATAACATGGCAAAGAAAAAGTTTCTTATGTATAAGGGCAGACCTCTTGTCAGAAGCGGTAAAACAATTTACTACGGCTATATGTCCGACCCTTATGTTGTTATAATGCAGATAACAAGCACAAGAGAAATCAAGGGCGTTGAGGTTGCTGACAGAGTTGTTGTTCAGCTTGTCAACACAGACCCCGATGTTAGGATGAAAGACAAGATTGTCAAAAAAGCAGAACGCAGAGGTATCTACAGCGCAATGGATATCGGATGCATCTGGCTTGAGAGAGAACTCAAGGAAACAGCATAAAAAATACGGTCAGCATTTCAATGTGAAGTGCTGACCGCTTTTTTATTTGTCATATCTGTGATTCTTTATAACTTCTTTTGCAATATATATCGGTCGGTTTTTGGTCTGAATATAGGTTTTGGCTATATACTCACCGATAATACCGATACAGCACAGCTGAATACCGCCTATAAGAAGAATCAGAACAACTATTGTTGCATATCCTTCAACGTCAATTCCGAACGCAAGTTTCTGAATTACAACAATAAAAAGGTAGATTATAGAAAGAAGTGCTGTTCCAAGACCGATTATTGTTGAAATGCGAAGGGGAGTGGTGCTGAAAGCAAATATACCGTCCATAGCATATTTGAATAATTTTGTGAAGGACCACTTTGATTCGCCTGTGGCTCTTTCATCAGCAATATACGGAATGAATTTTGTTTTGAATCCTACCCATGAAAACAAACCTTTGGAAAAACGGAAATATTCATCCATTGAAAGTATTGCATCAACCATAGGACGTCGGAAAGTTCTGAAATCACTTGCACCCTGAGTGAATTCGGTGTCAGAAAACTTGTTTATAAGTTTGTAAAAATAGTTTTTGAAGAAAACAAGTGTTTTGCTTTCGTTTCTTGTGTCCTGATATGCCGCAACGCAGTCATATTCAGTTTCCTTATCAAGAATGTTAACCATTTCAAGAACGATTGAGGGTCGCTGCTGTAAATCTGCATCAATTATTGTTACATATTCGCCCTCTGATTCTCGAAGTCCGGCATACATCGCAGCTTCTTTTCCGAAATTTCTGGAAAAATTAACAACCTTGACCGGTAAATCACCGTCACAAAGCTTTTTTAATTCTTTGAATGTGCCGTCACTGCTTCCGTCGTTAACAAATACAAGTTCATATTCAAAATCAACATCAGAAAAATCTTTTTTTACAGCTTCATAAAAAAGGGAAACATTTTTTTCTTCATTATAACAAGGAATAACAAGGGATAATTTCATATTATATCATCCTATAATCAGATTTTTGCTGCTTTTCTGATATCATCAATTCTGTCTGTCTTCTCCCAGGGAAGATCTATATCTGTTCTGCCGATATGACCAAGAGAAGCGACCTGTCTGTAGATTGGTCTTCTTAAATCGAGAGTCTTGATAATTCCCGCAGGGGAAAGATCAAAAAGATCATTGACGATTGCGGATATTTCGCTGTCAGCAATTATTCCAGTACCGAAAGTATCAACAAAAACAGAAACAGGCTGTTCAACACCGATAGCATAAGCAAGCTCAACTTCGCATTTCTTTGCAAGACCTGCAGCAACTATATTTTTGGCAACATAACGTGCGGCATATGCAGCGGAACGGTCAACTTTTGTGGGATCTTTTCCGCTGAAAGCACCGCCGCCGTGGCGTGCATATCCGCCGTATGTATCAACAATAATTTTTCTTCCCGTGAGACCGCTGTCACCCTGAGGACCGCCCGTTACAAAACGACCTGTGGGGTTGATATGATAAACGGTGTTTTCATCAAGAAGAGAAGCAGGAATTGTTGTTTTGATAACTTTTTCAATGATGTCTGCTCTTATTTGTTCAAGCTCAATTTCGGGAGCGTGCTGAGAAGAGATTACAACTGTATCAACTCTTACAGGATTATGATTTTCGTCATATTCAACTGTAACCTGGCTCTTACCGTCAGGACGGAGATAGCCGAGATTTCCGTTTTTGCGTTCTTCGGTAAGTTTTGCGCAGAGTTTGTGTGCAAGAGAAATAGGAAGCGGCATGAATTCAGGTGTTTCGTCACAAGCAAAACCGAACATCATACCCTGATCTCCCGCACCGAGTCTGTCAACGCCCATTGCTATATCGCCGGATTGTTTGTCGAGAGCTGTCATAACTGCGCAAGTGTTGCAGTCAAAGCCATATTCGGCATTGTTATAACCGATATCATCAACAACTTCTCTAACAATTTTGGGAATGTCGATTTCGGCTGTTGTTGTTATTTCACCCATTACAAGAACCATTCCTGTTGTGCAGCAGGTTTCGCAAGCAACTCTGCCCATGGGATCCTGAGCGAGAATAGCATCAAGAACCGCATCGGAAATCTGGTCACAGATTTTATCGGGATGACCGCCTGTTACGGATTCGGATGTGAATAAGTAGTTTGCCATTTTTTATACCTCACAAATATTATTACCAAATAAATACCCGCCTAAGGAGTCTTAGGCGGGGCTAAAACACCTTATTTTTCGGTTTTCACCGCAGGAATTAGCACCTTATATAAAACAGGTTGCCGGGCTTCACAGGGCCTGTCCCTCAGCCGCTCTTAATAAGGGAGTATTCAATTGACAATTTATTATATACTTATTGCACCTATTTGTCAATACATTTTTCGACATGATTTTATTTGCTTATGCCGTTAATTGTAACAGAATAAATATGAGGTGCATAAGAAGTCTGATTGTTGAATTTTACAGAACCGTCATTTAAGAAAACAATTTCGTTTTCACCCTCGCTTAGTTCAATATTGATTGTTGACGTTTTTATTGTATTCCAGCTGTAAGTGTTTCTGCACCACAAAGTTTTTGTTTTGCTGCCGTATTTAACGGTAATATATCTTTCAATAAGGTCAACATTATAGCTGTGAACTCCGCCTTCGTCATTGTTTGAATATGAGACGGTCATTCTGTAATTTCCTGATTCAGGAACATTGATTTTTAATGAAGCTGATCCGGAATCACATGAAATACCGTCAATATGTCCGTTAATCATAAATGCTGTACCGGAAAGCATCATTTCTTCAGCACCTATATTCACGGAATATCCCGGTTCATTTGTTTTGCTGATTATACAATCTGTTTCATTGTCTGTTTTAATATCAATATAATTCAGACCTTTTCTCAGATAAACAATTGAACATCCGTCGGTATATGCCGAAGCACCGTCAATTTCAAAATTACCTTCAACAGATTTCATTTCATAAAAGCCGTTGTCAGGTGCAATGGCAAGAAACGATTTGTTACTGTTGTTTGTTCTGTCTCCGTCATGAAGAACGGTTATTCGGTTTGTATCATTGTGTTTTTCAACAAGCATACTGTCAACAACAAATGTACCTTTTTTGTGAGCAAGATTTATTGTGTGAGTGCCTTTTTCAAGGTATCGGAAAAGCGTGATTTTATCCGTATATTCGCTTTTGATTGTGTTGGGAAGAGAAATGGTTTCCGATATACCGTCGATTGAAAGCGTTGCTTCGGAATCAACTCTGTCATCCGGTGTCGGACCGTCATTTGAATTGCCGTAGATTAATTTTAAATCATAGTATCCGTTTTCGGGGATTTCAAAAGAAACTGTTACTGAGTCGCCGTTATTTTCGAGACCGCCGACCATTCCGTTTTGCTGTCCCGTTGTTGCGTAAGCACTGTCATATGTATACGAATGACCCGCAAGTATACCGTCTTCAAATTCATATCTGACAGGCAAAGAATTGTTATAATAATCCTCTTTATCTTCTTTTGCATCGGTTATTATAACATGATAAACAGCCGTTGGATCGGGGGTTTTAATGTTTACTCTCAGCTTTCCGAAAATAATGTCATCGGTATATTCGCAAACTGTTATGGGAGAGTTGACAATTCCTGAAAGTCCTTCAAAATAAACACATTCGATTTTAACATTGACTTTTTTGCCGAGATTAGTTTTGTTTAGATTTTTAAAGCTTATGCCGCTTGTATAATCGCAGCCACCGCAGAGAATATCAATTTTATCTTTCTCTTCCGTTATAGATGCGAAACCGTTGAATTCCTTGTAATGAAAACGATCATAACCGTATTTAATAACATTTGCAAAATCGGAGTGGAGAATATCGATGATTTCCGATTTGAGAAGCGCACCTTCCATATCGGTATACCAACGGAAAAGCCACCAGTTGGAATTCGGGCTGTTATTATCTGCTGCTGTGTCGCAAAGATTGTTTGCAAGTCTCCAATATGCGGCATTTGCATATGCATCGGATTTTTCAATACAGGTTACATATTTCAACATATCAGCAGGTGCGCCGCATTCATACATTGTTCCGTATTCTGTAATAATTATCGATAATTCTTCTATGCCGAGTTTTTCTTCAATAACACGGTAATCATCAATATGGTCCTGCCATAAAAGAGAAGATTTATCACCAAGTTCATGATAAATCATTATATCGGGTAAACAGTCGTTTTCTTTGCAGTATTTAAGAAAATGCTCGATTTCATAGCTGTCATAATCGCAGTAACCCGGTCCTCCGATAACAGCTTCTGGATATAATGAATGAATAAGGTTATATGTTTCTTTCCAAGCTTCATAAAAACGATGTTTTGCCGCATCATCAAACATCATCCATGTTCCGTCTTCGGAAGGAGTGCCGAACCATACAGCATTATCCGCTTCGTTATACGGACAAATAACAAGTTTGTTAGCATAGTCTTTGTCACGGAGTTTAATAATGCTTTCGGTTACGAGAGGATGAAAACGTTTTTGAACAAAATCTTTGCAGTTATATGTGCCCGATTTTCTGAGATCTTCAATTTCCTGCCAACAATAATACCAGGTGTCAAAGCAGTCCTGAAGATAAACAGTTATATAATCACAGTTTTCAAGCATTTTTGCCGCTTCATCAACATCTCCGATAGGATGCTGAAGTCCGTCTATAACTTTTTGTGAAATGCTTGAAATATCAATGCTTTCCACCATTGCAGCATCAGGCACTCCGTTCTGCGCAATTCCGTAAAGAAAACCCGAAGCTCTGCTTGAAACCTCGCCCATATTTACGGATGCATCAACTTCAAGTGTTGGTCTGAAAAAGTAGGGCAGTCCTTTTGAAGAGAGAGTCAGAACGGTTATAAGACTCATTAATATACTGAGTAGTTCTTTCATAATATCCTCGTTATTATTTTATATATTTTTCCGCAAATTCATTGATTTTTGCTTCATAAGATTCACTGTCAACAGGATAGCTTTCGGCATGTGCCGCACCTTCAACAATAAGAATATCCTTATCCAGGGATGAACAGTTGTTATAAAGCTCATATGCCATTTTTGTAGGCACAAAATCATCTATGCCTCCGTGGACAAAAAGCATGGGAACTTTTGCGGTTTTAACTGCTTCAAGAGGATTTGCATCCTTGAAATCAAATCCGGAAATCAGTTTGTTGAATTTGCTTGCCGTGTTAATAACCGGAGTAGCAAGTTTCATATTACCGGCGTTATGCATAAATTCATCATATGCAGAAGTATATCCGCAATCCGCAACGGTAAATTTTACGTTTGACGGCAGTCTGTCGTTACCACTCATCATTGTAACGGTTGCGCATCCCATGGAAACACCGTGAAGAATAATCTGAATATCCTTTCCGAATTCATTACGCATGAAATCAAGCCATCTGAAGCAGTCGGAATATTCGTGATAACCGAATCCTATATACGTTCCGTCGCTTTCACCTGAAGCCTGATGGTCAACAATAAAGAGATTATATCCTTTTTCGTAATAAAACTTTGCCATATTCTGGAATTCAAGTCTTCCGTTCCCTCTGTATCCGTGACTGCAGAAAACATAAACATTGCTTTCTTTTTCAGCGGGAAGCAGATAACCTTTGAGCCTGAAGCCTTTTTCGTTTGTGATTTCATATTCTTCAAGAACCTGATTGTGAAACCATGCTATTTTAGCTTCATTAACAGAATTATCTTCGGGAATTCCCGAAGCACCAACAAATTTTGCGCCCAGTTTCTGAGAAAGCTTTGCCTTTCGGTTCATGATTTCCTGAAATGCAATAAATCCTGATATGCCGATTATACCTGCTGCTGTACCTGTAGCTTTCAAAATGTTTTTGGTTGATTTTTTCACGGCAATTCCTCCTTTGAATCTGGTTATATTTTACCAAAAATAACTGAGGATTTCAATATAATAATGCAAAAAGCCGCGGCAAAAACCGCAGCTTTTTATAAGCACAGTATCTCTCATATGTAGTTCGTTTATCTGACAGAAAACAGTTTGCTGATTAAATAAAAAATAATTTCAAAGAATTCTGCAATATTTACTGTTTTTCCGGGTTTGTCGATTCTTGTGATTGTATTACCGCATTCCGTGCAAATTTTATTGCTTGTGTTTGTTCCGTGTTCATCGGGTTCAAATTCGCTCCACTCACCGTAGATGTGATCGCCCTTGGCATAAGTGATCTCACTTAAAATATCTCCGCAGAATTCACATACAACTCTTTCTGCTCCGGGAGTCTGACAGGTTGATTTTACGGTCTCATTAACGTATGAGTGGCAGTCTTCCGTGAATGCCTGAATATGGAAATTTCCCCAGCCTCTTGTGGTATTGTCAACCCATGTTTTGGTGTATCCGCCGATGTTCAGATAGCTTTCACCGGCTCCGGCTGTATATGTTATTCCCGAACTGTTATATTCCAGAGGTATATGAGTTATTCCGTTCTGATCTTTGGTTTCTATGACTACAGAGAATATAGAGCCGGGTGCAAGCTGTACTGATTCCGGAAGTTCAATTGTGTGATATCCTTCTCTTGCGATAAATGTGTCGAAAGTAATTGCAAGTGTACCTTGGTTTGGGTATTTATAATTTTCCTGAATATCCTTGTAGATGGTTACGGTGACATCTGTACCTTCGGTTACGGTATAAATTGAAACGGAAGTGAGTTTTTCGCATCCTTTTGCTCTGAAAACATTGGCACTAAGCACACGTCTGTCATCGCTTGTGAATGATTCATAGTTTGTGCCGTTATATGTATAGTTATTGCTGTTTTCATTAATTTCTTTGGATGTAAAGCCTGCAAAACTGTTTATTCCGCAATCATAGTAAGAAATCCAGAAGCAACCTTCGTTTCCCCAATATTTACTCCAACTGTTTTTGCAAAGCCACGCACCGTTATTTCCGGGATTCACATCGCTGTTGAATTTTTCTGATGAATAATTGTCATCCCATCCTATAACTGTTATCTGGTGATTTGATGACGAGTTCCCGTTGAAATAGTATGACGTGTTATTTTCGTTTAAATATTTGTCATTATAGTATATAGCTGCCGTAACACTGCCGTGGTTATAAATCCACTGTTTTACATCATCTATGTCAAGCATAACTTCCGAAGAATTGATTACCGCACCGCTTGAAGTATCATATCTGCAGTCTTCGGAATAACCTGTCATAAGTGAAAGGTCATTTGAATGGTATGGATAATCGCTTTCATTTGCAATGCCGCTCCATCTCGCGAGCGTACCTGATGCCATTAACCAGTTACCGCCCGAAAGGAATGGCGATTCGAGGTTATATCCGTCACCGTGAGTGGGGTCTTCCGTGTTTTCGGTACGGGGTCTTCCTGTGAACCAGGCAAGATGTGCTTCAGAGTAATCGGCGTTTTCGATTGAGTCATTACCTTTTTTGATTCTTTCGCTTTCAATTACCGAAATTACTGAGTATGCCCAACAATTTCCTGAATCTCCCTGATATTTAGCATCTGTAACATATCCTTCATTTCTTGCGTCATAGCTTTCGGGAAGTGCAGAAAATGAGTTGACTGTTTTTCCGGAAGGAATAAAATCTTCTTTGTTTTGTTCAAAAACCGGATTTCCGTTTTGGTCAATAAATTTATAATCACTGAATCCGTAGTCGCTTTTTTCCTGAGTCTGCATTGTGAAAATCTGCAATTCATCATTATCGGATGATGCTGAAACACTGGTTGCAATTGCACTTGAAGCTAAGATTGCTGCCGATAATAAAACCGATATAATCTTTTTCATGGTATATTCTCCTTATTTCGAGGTTTTTACCTCTGATTTTTTGCTTTCAACTATTAGACGAATCAAATATCGGTTTGGTTTGCATTTTCTTAAAAAATTTTAAAATTTTTTTACACCGTACCATTTTAAGATACGGTGCAATATACATTTAAGTGTTATTTACTGAAATCTCTGACTGTTCCCATGAAAAGAGGAGTACCTGTTTTTGTGTTGTATATTACATAAATAAACGGTCTGTCAAAATAAAGCATTTTAATATTCTCGGGAGGCATAGCAGAACCCGCTTTCATTTCAACATATGTTGCTGCGCCTGCTTTTGTTCCGTTTTCGGTAAAAGAAATACTCGTGTTATGATAAACTTCACTAATATAAAGCGGATTGCTTTTTATTTCATTTATACCTGAAAAATCAGCTTTGTTAGGGTCAAAAGCAAGTGGCATACCGATTTTTTTGAGTGCGTCGGCAAATTTAAAACTGCATTTAAATTCAAATTTCGGATATTTTGCAAGAAGAAGAAAAACTCCGTCTTTATCTTTTGAAGCAGTTAATCTTTTGGTAAGAGAATATGCAAGCTGATTGCCTGTAAAACTGTTCAGAGCTTCTGAAACACTGACTCCCTCATTCGGAAGCAGGGCGGCAAATGAATAGCCGTTTGTATAATCTCTGATTATTCCTTCTGTTTTGCCGAGCTTAAAATAATTGTATTCATTTGCATCCAATGAATCTGAAAGCATGGTGACTTTCTGAATTATTCCGCTTTCAGATGTAAAATCCTGATTCTGAATAACCTGAAGTGAATTGAATTTGTTTTTCCATTCCGCATCGAAAAGAACGGTGTTTATAAGATACATTACGGCGTCGGAGGGCAGTTCATTGAGCCCGTTTTTAATCAAGCCATCCGTGTTATCGCTTACCCAGCGATTGATTTTATTGAGCGTTGAACCGTCAAATTTTTCTTTGAAAATCTCGGCACCGTAATGCTTCTTATTTACGTCAATGAAACCTTGTTTTATTTTTAATGCAGGAGTATCCTTCATCCATATTGAATTTGCAGTTTTAACACCTTCACCGTCAATTGCCGATTTGGAATAAATACTGTTAAGCTGTTCGATTTCGCCGCCGAGGATATTTTCGATTTGTTTGAGTGTTTCACCGTTTGCACCGTTGGCTGTCATTGATAAAGCAGTAATCAAGGAAACAGGGGAGATGATTGCATTTGCTTCCTGTTTGATTGCTTCCTTAAGCATATTAATTGAAAAATCTGCTGCGGCAACCGTTGTCTTTGTTAAAGTGAAACTTAAGTCTTCGGTTGTGTCATATAAACAGCGAAGAGTAACAGGCTCGGTTTTTGATTCGGGTTCAGTGAAATTTACAATCGGCTGACAAACATTACTGTGGGGAACATAGTTAAAAAGAATTCTGTTAAACACTTCTTCATCCTCATCAGAAAACTTAAATTCCGAATAAACACCTGATGAAACATTTTCAAATGAACCGCAGTCATAATGATAAGCGTATTCAACACCGTCTATTCTGATATTGTAATCAAACAGGCAGTCAGGACCTGCTTCAACAATCTGAGGTTCATATTTTTGAATGATTTTCAGCGCTTTTTCAGCATCTTCATCGGAAAACGGACTGTACAGTTCATCACCCTCAAAGTGAACGGGTTTTGCTTCAATAACAATTTTCTTTTCTGTTGTATTTTCGGACGATAAAGTTTCTGCTATCTTTTCGGTAATATTGTTTATTATGTCGTTTGAGTTGTCCTTACTGCAGGCAAAAAAAGATAAACTCATAACAAGTGCAAGTAATATTACAACTGCTTTTTTCATTTATATCTCTCCTTACTGTGGCATGTATTCCGGCAACGCTGCTGTTGTTTCGGGAAAGTGCGCGGGAGAATAAAAGCTGTCATTTCCCGTAATTAGATTCTTTTCTTTACATTCAATAAGATTAAGTGTCACAGCATCAAGCTCAATTTCAAATGATTTGTAGTTTGTGTAGAAATACACGGTATAAGTTGTTTTGCCTTTTGCCGTTCGTGTGATTGTTACCTGTGTTTTATCATCGATGATTTTTGATATATCTTCTTTTGGAACAGCTTTTTTTGCTTCGGCTGTTGCTTCCTCTGAACTTTTGGGCTTTGCGGCGGTTGTTGAAGCTTTTGTTCCTTCCGAGCCAATTGAATCACCCGATTCAATTGGCTCAGTGACTTCTGTTCTGAAATCTTCCGGCGGTTCGGCGGGAGCTAAAGCTGTACTGCCTGCTAACGGAGATTTGGTGGGTAATAAGCTCGGGTCAAACGGTTCTCCTATATATCCGAAATTCGTGCGTCTTGTTGTTTCTTCAGCTTGTATTTCGGCTGCTATTTCGGTCTGAAGCTTATTTTCCGATGTTGCCGCATCATATTTCTTTGAAGCTTTTATTTCCGAATCATTCATATTTCTGTTTCCTGCTTCATCGGTTATAAGCTCGTGGTTAAAACCTTGAATTACCGTATATTGTTCGCCGGAAGCGAAATAATCTTCATTAATTGTTGTAAGTACATCTGAACCGTCAGTATTTGAAATAATGGTCTTGTCTGAATTACTGTTCTCACTTTTTGCTGCGGGTATTTCTTTTTCAAAATACTTGGGAACAAATGCAAATACAGTTGCAAAGAATACAGCAAGACAAAAAATGCTTGCTGAAACAGAAATTTTCTTTTTGCATTCTCTGATTTTTGCATCTCTTTTGGCGTAGATGCTTTCAAGATATTCTTCTCTGTTTTTCATCAAAGCTTCACCTCTCTTTCAAGCTCTTTCCGCAGAGCTTGTTTTGCTCTGTATAAAAGATTTTCAATTTGTTTCTTATTCTTCTTCATAACCGCCGCCGCTTCGTCGGCACTCATGTTTTCAAAATAAAACAGATGCAGAACGGTTTTATAATCGCTGTTCAGTCTTTCAAGAGCAATATGAAGCTCTCTTTCTTGTTCTTTTTTGATGAATTCATCTTCAAGATTTTTTCTGTCCGCCTCGTTTTCAATATATTCATAAGCATATTCGGGTTTACGGGCACAGCGGCGCACATAACTGACCGCTTTGTTTCGCCCGATAGTAAACAAATATGTTTTCAGAGATGTTTTAAAATTATATCTTTTTTTATGTAAAAGGACATCAACAAAAACATCTTCCGATAATTCCTGAGCGACCGAAATATTATTGACATAGCGGTTAATGAAGAATATTAAATTTTCACTGTACAAATCGAGAATTTCACGAAATGCACTTTCGTCTCCGTCAAGAAAACGGCGGTAGCTACTTTCACCGTTGTCCATCGGAACACCTCCCGGATAAGTGTTTCAACCATTATTCGCGAAAACGCGCAAAAACACTCACCATTTTATAAAATTTTTTCGGCAGGACATAATTATCCTGCCGAAATTGAAGCCTTATTTGATGTTTTCGAGTTTTTTTAGCCAGATATTTGAACTTGCATCGCTTGGCATTCTTAAATCCGTTGAGGATGAAATGCCGACTGAACCGATTTTTACGCCGTCGGGCATACAGCTTCTTTTGAACTGTTGTGAGAAAAATCTTCTGTAAAATGTTTTGAGCCATTTGAGAATGGTTTCTGAATCGAAATCGTTTTTAAAAGCTTTTTTTGCAAGAAAATAAACTTTTTCGGGTTCAAATCCGTAACGAAGAATATTATAAAGAAAGAAATCGTGAAGTGCATACGGACCGACGATGTCCTCTGTTTGCTGAGCGATTTCTCCTTTGGCATCGGGCGGAAGAAGCTCGGGACTGATAGGTGTGTTGACAATATCCTCGAGATATGCCTTGCTGCTTACGAAGTATCCGTTTTTAATAAGGCTGTCAATAATCCAGCGTATAAGCGACTTGGGAATTCCCGCATTTACTCCGTACATACTCATGTGGTCTCCGTTATAAGTACACCAACCGAGTGCCATTTCACTCATATCACCCGTACCTATAACAAGACCTCCGACCTTGCCCGCATAGTCCATCAGAACCTGCGTTCTTTCCCTTGCCTGTGAATTCTCATAGGTGAGGTCATAGTTGTTTTCGCTTTGACCGATATCTTTGAAATGCTGTAAACAAGCATCTTTGATGTTGATTTCAATATTGGTAATACCCAGAGATTTCATAAGAGAAACGGCATTGTTATAGGTTCTGTCTGTTGTGCCGAAACAAGGCATTGTAATACCTATAACATCGCTGACGGGTCTGCCGAGAGATTTGACAGCTTCAACAGCAACGAGAAGAGCAAGGGTAGAATCAAGACCGCCTGAAATACCTATTACGGGTTTGCAGCCTGTTTTTTCAAGTCTTTTTTTCAGACCAGCAACCTGAATTTCAAAAATTGAAAGACATCTGTCGATTCTGTCAGCTTCCGTTGACGGAATGAAAGGCAGTTTGTTGATTGGTGAAAACTCACCGTCGGCATCTGAAACATCATCTGTTACAAAATAGTTGTCAAGCAAATTTCCGCAGCAGGCTTTGCAGTCGGCAAATGTTGAACTTGTTATTCTGTCGTGGCGGATTTTGCCTATATCAATGTCGCTGATTATCATGTAATCGGAAGAAATGCTTTTCTTTTGCTCAACAATAATTTTACCGTTTTCGGCAATCAGACTGTGACCCGAGAAAACGAGACCCGAGGTGGATTCGGTACAGCCTGAAGAGCATAGCGCATAAGCACAGATGCCTTTTGAAGACTGATTTTTTACAAGGTTTATTCTTTGAGTTCTTTTTCCGACTGTTTCATTGCTTGCGGCAAGATTCGCAATTATTTCAGCACCCGAAAGACATAAATCATTGCTGACGGGGGAAAGCGCAAACAAATCTTCGCAGATTTCAAATCCGACTTTCGACCCTTTGATGTTGAAAACGCCTGTGCCTACCGGAATGTCATATTCATCTTCAAGTCCGAAATATTGCGAATTAATAATATCTGTATTTAAATTTGTTGATGAGTCAAAATGTCTTTTTTCCGAAAATTCACCTGAGTTTGAAATGTATTTTTTCGGAACAATACCATATATGCCGCCGTTATAAATAATTACCGCACAGTTATAAAGAGAACCGTTAAGCAAAACGGGAACACCTGCTGCGATAACGGTATCAGAATCTGTGCTGAACTCAACAAGTTCCCTTATACCGTAAGCTGCTTCTCTTATAAGCGATGACTGAAAGAATAAATCGTCGCATGTATAGCCTGTGATTCCGAGTTCGGGAAAAACAAGCAAATCAACTTTATTTTCTTTTGCTTCTGTAATATATTTTTTCATTTCTTCAATATTGAAATTTACATCGGCAACTTCAACATTCGGAACGGCGCAAGCCAATCTAAAATAATCAAACATAAACATACCTTCTTCTATGTTATTATCTGCATTCTATCATATGATATCAATCTTGTCAAAAAAATTTAAAAGCCGTGCTCGTATTTATGAACACGGCTTTGGAGTTAATTAATCAGAAAATTGATAAATCTGCAAGCTTGTTTTTTACTCTGTCTTTGAACGGTACATATTTGAAAGCTTCTTTAACGGCATAGTATGAAGGCTTTGGTTCGCCTTTACCGTCAACAAGTCCCCAGCCTGTTTCAACGGGGCAGTCTGACTGTCCGCATACATAACAGCTGTCGCTGTCCCCCCAGCAATAAACAAAAGCACCGATTACATAATCAACTTCCATAATTTTGGGGATAATGTATTTGTAAAAATTTGCCTGACCTTCAGGCGAATGTTCAAATCCGTAAAGACCGAATCCTTCGGCAAGTTCACAGTAGAGATGGTTTGAATATTCACCGTTGAAAATAAGGTCTGCTCTTTCTTCGGGTGTTCTGTCACTGTAATCTTCAATGATTTCTTCTTTCATATCTTCGGGAAGATTGTTTATGAAATTATCGATATCTGCTCTTGCTTCTTCTTCGCTGTTATATCCGTATTTCTGAAGAATGGCAATTTTTTCCTCTTCCGATTTGGGTTCTCCGTAGCCTATGTAACCGAATTCGCACATAATAACGGGCTTATTTGTGACTCTTCTTACAAAATTAAGAATTGTGATATATTGGTTTGCATTTTTGAGTACAGGTTCAAAGCAACCGAGATACATATCAAGACCGACATAGTCGCAGTATTTGTGGTATTTCATCATTTTAAACGGAAGCTGGAGAATTGAAAGACCGCCGAGGTTATAGCCGATTATAATATCTTCTCTGATGGGATACATTGCTTCAAGCTGTATTCCGATGAATTCTGCCGCTTCATCAAGGGTAAGGGGGAGGGTGAAACGGTCAATACCCATTTCGTTTGTTATCTGAAATGCACCTACAATACCTTTGAGG
>JAZSNQ010000041.1:0-20065 GCA_045536515.1 Acutalibacteraceae bacterium
ATCAAGGATAAAACTTATAAGAACAAAGAGCTTTCTCCGACCGATGCATCGGGTATTGCCAATGTATCAGAAATGCATAAGGAGCTTGAAGAGAAATATAATTTATCTTCTGTTGCCTCGGCTGATACCGATTATGAGAATGTTATTCTGCTTCTGGAGTGGCTTACGGAGCATACATATTACAGCGGTATGCAGATGAAAAGGGTAACCGATAATACCGTTGATATTCTTGATTTTTCTTTTGACAAACCGTTTACCCGTGCAATAAACTGCAGGAATAAGGCTATTGCATTTGCCGATTGTCTTGTTGCTGTGGGAATAAAAGCTTATCCGGTTTGTATGATATCTTCGGATTTCAACGGTGTTCATTTCACTTGCATGGCATATATTTCCGAACTTGATAAGTGGTGTTCATTTGACCCTTCATTCGGATGCAGCTTCACAGATGAAAACGGTGTTCCACTCGGTATCTTTGAAATAAGAGAGATGTTTCTCCGAGGAGAGGAACCGACGGTTAACGGATACAATTTCAACGGAACGGATGAATGCTTTGATGTTTATATGAACGGATTTCTTAAATATTGCATTTCAAATCTGAGCACATGGGAGAATAATTCCATGGAAAACAGAGATACGGGCAATCCGTACAAAAGAAAAGCTTTTTGTTCTTTGATACCGGAAGATGTGCGCTGATATTGTGCGCAATATGAAATGAAATCTGATTTTGTCAAACAGATGTATCATTAAGCGGAAAACAAAAGTAACCGAATAAATAACAACCGGCTTGAGCAGGAAAAATCCTCTCAAGCCGGTTTTATTGCCGATACATAATTCAACTCATATTTTATGTATGCTTGTCGTTCGGTGAAAACGGCTTTTCATCTCATTGTAACAGCCTTTTTCTGCATATAAAAATGTTTTGATTCACTTGATTTGACCGAAAAAAACAATTATAATATTCGGTAAGGTTGGTGAAATATAATGAGCACTTATTTTAATGAAATAATATCAAAACCTACGGACACCTATGACGGAAATATTCTTTATAAAATACCCGCAGGTGCGATGTCCGGTAACGGCGACCTCGGAATAGTTTTTGATAACGATGAAAAAGACCTCATTATTCATATTTCAAAGTGTGATTTCTGGAAATTCACTCCGGGTGCGCATAATGACGGCGGAATAAAAACCGTCGGCAATATCCGAATCGGAAATGTTGATTTGTCACAATATAATATAAAGCAGCATTTTGATAAAGGTCTTCTTGTATGCGATTTCAGCGGCACAAAAATTGAAATGTTCGTTGCGCCCGAAAACCTCATTTATTTTGAGATAAAGACTCCTGATTCCCGAGAAAATCCGATTGTTTCCTTTGAAATTCCCGATACCTGCAACTCCGAAAATTCCGTATATTCGGATAACGGGGTTAACTGTTATATCCGCAGATTTAACGGTAAAGCGGTTGACAGAGAGTCGGCTGTGATTGTGTGCAGCCGCAGGATTGATACGGTCAAATCCGAGGGAGTCAAGGTTTTACGCTATGGTGTTTCTGTTGTCACAAATTTTGATGATGATCAATATGCCGAAAAGGGTATTGACATGGTTTTGAACTGCAATTACGAAAATGACAGAAAAAAAACACAGAAGAAATGGGAAAACTTCTTTTCCGCTTCCAAAGTAACTCTTGAAGATAAAGAAATAGAAAGCTTTTATAATTCAAGTCTTTATCATCTTGCAGGCTGTATGGGCAACAAGGAATTTCCTCCCGGACTTTTCGGCAATTTTATAACCGATGATTTCTTCCCCTGGGCAGGAGATTATCATATGAACTATAACTATGAAGCTCCGTATTACTGTGTATTTTCTGCCAATCATCCCGAGCTTTTTGACGGTTATATGGTACCCATAAATGATATGTCCGAAAACGCAAAGAAGTTTGCAAAGCTGTTCGGATGCAGGGGATATGCGTTTCCCGTAAGCTTCGGACCGAAGGCGCTCGATGTTTATACACAGGAAGATTGTAAGGAACACGGCATTCTTTTCCTCGGTCAGAAAAGTCATGCTGCCTATGCATGCGTGATTCCGCTTATGCATTGGTTTTCAACATATAACAAAGAATATGCGCTCAAAAACTACTATGATTTTGTGTTTAACACAGCTGCTTTCTGGGAAGATTATCTTGTCAAGGAAAAAGGCAGATATGTAATCAAAAACGATGCGGCGCATGAGATTCCTTATTATCGCGGCGAAAAATTCAGATATATTACGCATAAAGGTCAGATTGAAGCCGTAAATGCAATAAATTCGCTCGGTCTTGTAAAGCTTTTGTTTAAAGGCGTTTACGATATGGCAAAGGAACTTGGGCTCAATTCCGAAAAATATTCTTTATGGCAGGATATCAATGAGAATTTGAGCGATTTTCCGACCTTTATTAAGCACGGAAAAAAATGTTTCCGCTATTCAAAAAGAGGTATACGCTGGAGAAATGACAACACCGTCGGACTTCAGCATATTTATCCCGCATCACAGATTGGTTTTTCTTCCGGAGAAAAGCTGCTGAAAATTGCAAGAAATACATATTTTATAAATGACAGACGTCTTGATGATAACGGTTCAAACTCATATCTTCCTGCAGGTGCAAGAATAGGTGTTGACCCTGAATTCCTGCTTGAGGGAATCCGAATGAATATCAAAGAATTCGGGCTCCCGAACAGACTTTTCCGTCATCACGGCGGCGGTATCGAGCATCTTACAATGGTTCCTGCAACAATCAATGAAATGCTTATGCAAAGCTATGAGGGCGTTATAAGATTGTTCCCGTGCTGGGACAAGAAAATGAACGCTTCGTTTGAAAATCTGCGTGCAGACGGTGCGTTTCTTGTTTCGTCCGAACTTAAAAACATGAAGATAGTTTCTCTTAAAATCAAAAGTCTTGCGGGCAGAAAATGCGTTGTTGACTGCGGAGATATTAAGCACGTAATAAGAGAATCGGATAAAAAAGAAATTTCCTTCAAAAAAGAAGGAAACACGGTTTCTTTTGAAACACAAACAGACACGACCTATGTTTTGATTTGATTTGCAGGATGTGGATTGCGGATTATAACCCCCATGCGAAAGGAAGGTTTTATATGAAAACAGCAAAGCAAAAGGTCCTTTGCGGTGCGGATGTTGTTGCCCGTGACGGTTTTGATTTTCAAGGCAAATGCGGACTTATCACTAACCACACAGGCGTTCTCCGTGACCTTTCTTCAACCGTGGATATGCTTAAAGAAAAATGCAAACTTACTGCTCTTTTCGGCCCTGAGCACGGCGTGAGAGGCGATGTGCAGGCGGGAGAGAACGTAGTATCGTATACCGATAAAAAAACAGGACTTCCCGTATATAGTCTGTTTGGTGACGATATATCGGAAAGTGAAAATGCGCTCAAATCCCTTGATACAGTCATTTTTGATATTCAGGATGTCGGTGCAAGATTTTACACCTATGCTTATACGATGACGGATGCAATGAAGCTTTGTGCAGAGAATGGCGTAAAGTTTGTTGTTCTTGACAGACCCAATCCCGTTGGCGGAATGAAAGCGGAGGGAACTGTTCTTGACAGACGTTTTTCGTCGTTTGTCGGAAGATTTCCGACTCCAACCCGATGCGGTCTTACCATCGGTGAGTTTGCTCTTATGATGAACGAAACGGAAAACATAGGCTGCGATTTGACCGTTATTCCCGCGGAAGGCTGGAAAAGGGATATGTATTTTGATGAAACCGACATTGTATTTATTCAGCCTTCACCTAACATTCCTACTGTTGATACCGCATTTGTTTATATCGGAACCTGCATTTTTGAAGATACGAATATATCCGAGGGCAGGGGTACGACCAAGCCCTTTGAAATGATAGGTGCACCCTGGCTTGACAGCAAAGCCGTGATTGAAACAGTGGGTAAACAAGAAGGCGTTATTCTTCGTGAATGTTCATTTACTCCGACTTTTTCAGATTATAAAGATGCTTTCTGCCGCGGCATTCAGCTTCATGTTACCGACAGAGAATCTTTTTCACCCTTTGCAGCCGGAATCAGATTGTTAGATGCAATAAGAAGAACACACGATGATTTTGAAATTGAGCCGTCAATAGTAAATCTTCTCGGAACGGATGAAATATTAAAAACTGACTTTGATGCTGAAGATTTTATAGCTCGTGAGAATCAAAAATCCGCCGAATGGCAGGAAAACTCAAAAAAATGGTATCTTTATTGAAAAAATCCCTTATGAATCATCAAAGGTTCATAAGGGATTAGTTATTTGTTATTCAACCGAGCTTATCAGTTTATCCATGGCTTCAAGAATTGCTCCTGCCGCTTCGGGTCCGAGAGAGTTTGTTTCTTCATAATGCTCTCTGCCCGACTCATCAATTGCGTTGTTGAAATAGGGCAACCACTCATGAAGATAAAAATCGTTTTCGGGGATTATATATCCCAATTCATCGTTGCAAAGACCGAGAACAAAATTATGCTCACAGCGTGATATTTCAGAAAGCGACTTGTATTCAGCTTCCGTGCCGTTTGCCGATTCTTCCGCAGAAAGGAAGCTGCCGCTTTCAAGTTCAGGTGAAAGCTCGCCGGGAATCATATAAATGCCAATCTGTTTGTTGCCGAGTTCCATATAGGAAACTTCGGAAATGATTGAAATATTGTTGTCTTTATCTTTTGCAACATCGTTGTTGAGAACACCGAGAATACGTACAAGCAGAAGAGCAATGTTATCACATTTTATTTCAATTGCTTCGGTTTTCACGTTGATTGCAGGCTCAAGAGCGATTTCGTTGTTTATGCTCATAACAACTTCGCCCACATCTTTACCGAATTCCTTTACATATTCAAGACCAAGCTCAAAGTTACGCAGAACTTCATCAAGCTTTTCACAGGTGATAAGTCCGCCGATAGCTCCGTTTATAAAAACAACGTTTGCACCGCCCGTCTGCTCAACTATTTCTTTTTCCATATATGCAGGGAAATCTGCGCTGACAACGGTTGTTCTTGCACCGAGGCATTCGGCGTGGCAGGCAAGATTCACTATATATGTATCATCACTGCCGTCTGCAGGGTCAAAACGGATTCTTGTCAGCGTTGCATCGTAGTAATCAGGGGTTCTTGTGTCAATCAGAAGTTCATCGGTTTCCGTAGTGCCAAGATAAAGATTGCCGTCTTTTCTTGCGTTGTATGCACCGATTATTGCCTTTGCGGTCAACTCCTTAAGGCGATTCATAAAGTCCTCATTCTTGCCGTCGGACATGAAATTTTTGCCCCAAAGACCCTGAGTATCAATTGCGGAATGGCTGTGTGTTGCGCAGATGTTGATTGATTTGAGGTCCGGGATTTTTTTGCTTTCGATAACAATTTTTCTGATATCGTTTATATCCTTGCGGCTGATGCCTACGCAGTCAATCGCACAAACGATAACCCCGCCTCTGCCGCTGTTGTCGTCAAGATAAACTGCTTTGGCGTGCATATCGTCAAGCACGGATTTGGCAGGATTGTTTGTGTTGTAGCCGGCAATATAATAATCTTCTTCGGTTAAGTCATCGGGTGTGAGAACTTCTTTTGCAAAGCCGACAGTCCATTTTTCGCCGTTATAAGAAAATTTTTCATCGCCCGTGAGCATATAATCTGATGTTTCTTCAATTGTTGTGTAAGTTGAATTCGGAACAAACAGAATTATCAGGGAAAGTAATCCCGAAATAATACCTCTGACCAATTCGGGAAGCTTCAGAAAACGCAGAAATTCCATTTATTTAACCTCCAAAAGTTCAAAGAATGCTTTTGAAAATGCTGTTGCACTTCTTGAACCGGTTGAAACAGTTTCTTCGTAATGACCTTCTTCGTTTGAAGCAGAATAATCGTTATCGGGAACAATATAGCCTACAGCATCGTTGCAAAGTCCGAAAACAAGAACTTCATCTTCTTCATCAAAGCAGGCAGCGATGCCTTCATAAGGATATTCCGTGCCGTTATATGCTTCTTCCGCAGAATAGAATCCACCGTAAACAAGCTCGGGCAGAATTTCGCCGGGTGCTTCAATAACCTTTATATTCTTGCCGATTTCAATGTATCCGATTTCTGTTGTAAGATATATTTTGCCGTCTTCTTTGAATGCCTTGACGTTGCAAAGCTCTGCACTTTCCGCAAGGAGGAAAATGAAGTTGTTGACTTCAAAATCAACCTGAGCGTGTTTAACGTTGAGAACAGGCTCAACTTTTTCGGCTTTTCCGGCAAGCTCATAAAGAATGTCTGCAACAATGTTGCTGTATTCCTTCATTTTTTCAAATGAGGTGAGTTCTTCGGGAATACCGTTTTCAACACCCATATCCGCATGAATCGCACCGCCGATTGCACCCTGTATAAAGATGAAGTCTGCGTTCTTTTCGGTTGTTACTTCTTTTTCGATGTAATACGGGAAGTCGCCCGAAAGCTCTGTGTTGCTCCATCCTAAGCTGATGGGATGAGCACCGAAATTTGCAATATATATTTCTTTTTTGCCTTCTGAATTGGGAACGAAACGGAAAAGGTGTATTTTTTCATCAATTGAATAGGGATCTCTGCCGTCGGAGAACATTTCCGGGCAGGCCTTTGACGCATAATAAAGCGTGCCTTCGCTTCTGTTATTATAAGCTTCTCTGATTGCATCGGCTGTTTCCTGAACAACGGAATCAATATATTTCTGATTTCTGCCGCTTTTGGGAATATTGCCCCAAAGACCCTGAGTGTCAATTGCGCTGTGGTTATGAGTTGATCCGACGTCGATGCTGATAAGCTTGCCGTTACCTGTTATATCGGCAAGTTTTTCACGGATATCCTTGATATCGGCATTCATAAAGCCGACGCCGTCAATCCACGCAAACGCTGCGGCACCTCTGCCTGAATTATCGTCAAGCACAACTGCTCTTACGCACAAATCGTCAACAACGCCCGTTGCTTCCTGAGCAGGGAATTTGAGGAATCCGCCGAGAAAATATCTTGTTTCATCGATATCTTCAGGAGTCAGCACTCTGCGTGCAAAGCCTGCCGACCAGTATTCGGCACTTGCTTCATCAATAAACTCTTTGTTTCCTTCAATGAAATTTTCCGAAATTGCCGTAACGGGTCTTTCGTCATAGCCGATTTTAGTAAGGCTTTGAAAAACCGCACCGAGAAGAGTCGGTAAACCGACAAGCACCGCCATAATTGCTGAAATCCATCTGATAACAACTGCCATTTTAATTTCTCCTTTTTAAATGAATTTTTGCAGATTTTTGAGTTCTGCATGGATATTGACATCGTTTGAAAGCTTTGCAGGCATTGACTCGTATTTTTCTGCGAGTAAAGATAATTCTGAAATCAACTCTTCATTCTTTGTTTTTATATATTCAAATATCTTGTTTATGATTTCACACGATACAAAATATTTTTCCGACCATTTTGAAAGCTCACGGCAAACGGGTAAATCCTTTTTGAGGTATTCTCTGCAAGCGTTCATTCTGCCGAGATAGTTCTCCGCGAGAGCGAAGGCTTTTTCTTTATCTCCCGATTTGAATGCGTCTTCAATCTCATCAAACGCTTCGTACATACGCCTTGAATTTGCATCTTTAAGACATGATGTATAAAGATGGTCAGCGAATACAATAAAACTATCTGTGTTTTCTTCTCCGACAACCTGCTTTATTGCACCTTCCCACGATTTCTGCGGGTCATAATTTTCACTGTCCCAAAGATAATCAGCAAAGGTGATAAGCGGAATTTTTGAACATTCCGCATATTCCATACAGTTTGAAACGATACCCTCGGAAAACTTGTATAAATCGGGGTCACGGTTGATAATCGGTGAAATATGCATTTCATTGAACATCGAGCAATCGTTTACGGGGTAGTTATCCCAATAAAGAGGCTTGTGGTATGTATTTTCAATGAACTTTACTGCTTCCGGACTTGTTAATTCACGGGAGCAGATATCTCTGCCCGTCCAGAAAACGGAAACAAGCGTCGGAATATTTTTGCCGAGTTTTGAAATGTAATATTCACTGCCTTTTCCGTGATAAAGAGTGGGACAAACGGTGAGACGGATTGAAGAATCTATCTCATTCAAAGCGGAGTAATATCTGTTTATCAATTCAATATGTGCATTGACTGTTTCTGCGTAAACTGCCTTGTCTTCTTCAAAAGCAAGCTCCTCGTCAATATCATCGAGCAGAAGACCGAAGCAGCGTATTCCGATTGAATAAAGCTGTTTTGTTTTATTGATAAGAGTGTCAAACTCGGTGTTGTCCGAATATTTCATTGAAAGACCGGGAGCAATGCACCAATAGAAATTCATATAGTATTCCTTTGCGCAGTCAACAAGTGCTTTCAGTCTTTCAAGCTCATCTTCGGGATAATTCTCACGCCATTTCTCACGGTGATACAAATCATCCTTCGGAGCATAATAAACCGTGTTCATCCTGTTTTTTGCCATGAGCTTCATTACGGATTTCCGGCTTTCATGGTTCCAGGGATTTCCGTAAAAGCCTTCAATATAACCTCTTACGGAAAAAGACGGCGAGCATATATATTCTCCGTCGGAAACGTTGTTTTCTTTAATGTGTTTTGCAAAATCACAAAGAGCATAAAATGCCCCTTTTTCTGATGAAGCATAAATATTTACATTTTTGCCCGAAACGTAAAAAATATATTTTTCGTCGGTAATTCTGTGCGTTTTTTTGCAGTATGTAACTCGCTCGGAGTTTTCATAAGCAATTTCAATTTTGTAATTGTTTGCGATATTTCCGAAAAGTGTTTCAAATAAAGTCACGGGTTTTGATTTGTCATACATATTAAATCCTCCCGATATTAATAATACAATATTCTATACTGTTTTACAATTATCAAATCGCTAAATATTATGCCTTGATTTTTGTGCGTTTTAATGATAGACTTTCCTTGGAAAGGGATGTGATTGAATGAATATCAGACCGTATCAGACAAAGGATAAGGAAAATGTCCGTTTTGTTTGCCTCAACAGCGAGGGACCTTGCAAGAGTTCAAAAAGAGCAAGAAACTTTACTCTTACGGTTTACTGTGATTATTATACCGAAAGTGAACCCGAAAACTGCTTCGTTTGCGCAAATGAAAACGATGAAGCGATAGGTTATGTTATATGTGCAGAGAATTTTGATGTCTTCAAAAAACGGTTTGTTGAGAATTATTATTCAAAAATCAATAAATGGGATTTTAAACGCAGAAAATCAGCCTTGAGGTCAATCGTTCCTCATGAGAAATATAAAGAAGAATATCCCGCACATCTTCATATCGATGTTCTTCCTGAATATCATCGCATGGGTATTGGCCATAAGATGACAGATGCATTGCTTGAACATCTGAAGAAAAAAGGTGTTGAGGGCATTATGCTCACAACATGGATAAAGAATGAAAAGGGCAGAGGTTTTTATGATAAATACGGCTTTGCTCTGCTTGAAGAAATGAAGAACTGCGCCGTTTACGGCCTGAAGCTCAAATGAAAAAACCGACAAATCTCAACAGCGAGGTTTGTCGGTTTTTTATCAGACTTTATCGACTGTATGGCGGATATTCCAGCCGTTATTTTCAAGGAGTTCTTCCGCTTTTTCATTTGTGCAGCCGAGAATTTCCGTAACTATACCAATCATTCTTCTGCGAAGCTTTTTATTTGTCGGTTTAAGATTAATCATCATATTTTCATAAACACAGCCGCATTTGACCATGGATGCGGTTGAAATCATGTTCAGAATGATTTTTTGTGCCGTTCCCGCTTTCATTCGGGTTGAGCCCGTGATAACCTCGGCCCCCGTATCGGCACAGATATCAACATCTGCAGCCTTGCCGAGTTCGGAATCCGGATTGTTTGTGATTGAAAAACAATTTGCACCGATGCTTTTGGCATAATTAACAGCGGAAATGACATATGCCGCAGACCCCGATGCGGAAATTCCTATTAAAATATCTTTGTTGCAGAAATTTCTGTTCTTTAAATCCTCAATGCCTGCTCCGGGATTGTCTTCTGCATTCTCTGCCGCCTTGAACATGCATTTCTCACCGCCCGCGATAATTCCGTTGAAAAGGTCATAGGGCACGCCGAAGGTGGGCGGACATTCCGCCGCATCGCAAACGGCAAGTCTGCCCGAAGTTCCGCTTCCGATATAAAAGATTCTGCCGCCTTCTTTTATGGCATCGGCGACCGCATCGCAGACAAGAGCAATCTGCGGTAAAGCGGCTTCAATAGCAAGAGTCACTCCTGCGTTTTCTTTGTTTATTATTTCAAGCATATCAGATGTTGACATCTTGTCAATGTTGTATGTATCGGGATTTCTCATTTCGGTTTTAAGCATTTTTACACATCCTTTTTGCAAGTGAAACAGCACCGCTTACCATCGGTTCGTCAAGAAATATGAGCGTTGTTTCACCTTCAATATATTTTTTCAGGAATGGATATAATGTTTCTTTCTGTTTGCACAGACCGCCGCAAATAACGGTTTTACCGTCAGTGTTTTTCTTTGCTGCATTGATGATTTTTGCCGCCTCATATGCGTTGCGTTCAATGATTTTCTTTGCAGTGTCTTCGCCGAGCTCATATGCTTCAAAAACAACGGGAGCAAAGGATGCAACAAACGATGCACCGCCGTTATATATTTCCGCAACGGAATTTTCAAGCTTTTTTTCAAGCTTTTTTTCAATAAGACTGTGTATGGTTTTGCTTCCGCCTCTGCCGTCGATATATTCAAAAGCTGAATTGAGCGCATCCGAGCCGAAATGGAATCCGCTTCCGCCTTTGTCAATCATGTAGCCCCGGCCGCCCGTGCGGTAAAGTTTTTTACCTGAACGGGCATAAGCAACAATGCCCGTTCCCATTATTACTGCGGTTCCGTCTTCACCGTTCAAAGCAGCTTCAAGTGCAAGGTCAATATCGCTTCCGCAGTTATACGAAGCAAAGCTGAAATCTGCCAGAAAATCACAGATAAGTTTCTGATTGTTACTTGTTTTACTGCCTGCTATGCCTGCGAAAACGGATGTTTCACCAAAGTTCAGGTCGTTGCATATTTTTGTTATACCTTCGTTAAGAACGGTAAAAGTGTTTTCGATTCCTCGGTTGACAGGATTTGTCCCTCCGAGAAACAGTCTTTTGAGTTCGTTTCCGGATGAATCCGTAAGCAGAAATTCTGTTTTTGTTCCTCCGCCATCGATTCCCAGCAAATATTTTTTGTGATTGCTCATTGGTTTTCCTCTTTCGCACAGTCCGTAAAATTGATGTTGAAATTATATCACGCACAAATGATTTAATCAATAATATACGTAAAAAGAAAACCGACAATCCGTAAAAAATCACAGACCATCTGACGATAATCTGTGATTATTGGTTGCGGAGACAGGACTTGACTCGCGCCGCTGCGGCGGCTTGGTCGCTCGCGGTCACAACAGTCCACCGGACTGTTGCTCTGTGCCGCTTGTCCTTCAAGTCTTGCCCTTAAAAAAGAAAAACACAAGCCATCCTAACGGATGGCTTGCATTTTTGGTTGCGGAGACAGGACTTGAACCTGCGACCTCCGGGTTATGAGCCCGACGAGCTACCAACTGCTCTACTCCGCGATATCTTTTCTTAAGTGCTTTATAATTATACACTCATTTCAAAAAAAGTCAATACTTTTTCTGAAATTTTTTTGGACAATATTATTATATTGCATTTTGCATAAAAATATTACTTGTTTTTTGTGCTTATCGGAAATCATTTTTTAGTCAATTGACATTAATAAAATATATATGTTATTATTATATTGGAAATTTCTATTTATAGAAAAGGAAAGAGAGCTGATTTTGTGTCACAGGAAACAAATACTGCGCGGGTTATTGAAGAACAGTCAATTAACCGCGAAGAGAAAAAATATGTTCGCCCGAGAGAAATTGCGGCTTTTGCACTCACCTCATACGGATTGAATAACCTGACAAGCTTTATCGGTTCAACAAAACAGTATTTCATGATGAGCTTTTTGGGGCTTACGGGCAAGCAGTTCGGCTTGCTCGGTACTGTTTCAACCATATGGGATGCTCTTGATGACCCGATTTCGGGAATAATTATTGACCGATGCAGAACAAGATGGGGCAGACTCCGTCCGTTTCTGATTTTTCCCATGCCGTTCTGGGCAATTGCATCAATTCTTTTCTATATGGTACCCGGTGATTTTTCGGGTACGCAGAAATTCATTTATGCTCTTGTCACAACTATTATTTACGGTATCGGTTTTTCATATCTCAGCGGCTGGGAATTGTTGCTTTATAACATAACTCCGAACACGAATGAACGAGGCACGCTCATTGCAACGCAGAAGTTTGTCAATCTTTTTACGTGGCTTCCGTCGCTTGTGCCTGTTTTTGTTGACTTTGTGCCGGGTGTAACAAAAAATGCAGTAACACAGCCGGAGGTTTATTCGGGATTTTCAGTTTTCTTTGTCCTTGTTGCTGTTGCAGGCGCGCTTTTCGGATTTTTTGTTATGCGAGAAAGAGTTTCCATTGCAACAAAAGAAGAAATGCAGAACTCAGGCATTCTTAAGTCGCTCAAATCAATTCTGACCTGCAGACCGCTTGCTGTTTTGCTTCTTTCCGGTTTCTTCGGAGGAATCAAGAGCGTTGGCGGTGCATCCGAGGATTTCTTCTGGCTTAACTGTACGGGCAAGCTTTCCAACCGTCTTCTTTGCAGCTTGTTCACAGGCATTCCGAACTATGTAATCACTCCCGTTGCACCTTCAATCATCAAAAAATTCGGACTGAGAACAACTGCGGTTTCGGCAGGCGTATTCAGCGGCGTTGCTTATACGTTTCTTTATTTCATAGGATACAAACCAACGGGTAATTATTGGCTTGATTTTGTTATTGTAACGGTAGGGCTTACGGTTGCGGGTCTTCCCAACCATATTATGGGCGTATGTGACCCTCTTCTTAAGGGCGATATGTATGACTATCTTGAATGGAAAACGGGCATACGCAACGAAGGCATCGTAAATGCGGCGATGGGTTACGTAAACAAGCTTTCTTCAAGCGTTCATGCTCTTCTTTCGGGTGTTGTTTTTGACTGGATTAAGTTCACTCCGCAGAAGGATGTTTACGGCAATGTTGTTCCTCACACAGACCCGAAAGTGCTTCAGGGCATCTGGGGAATCTTCTGCCTTGCCCCTGCCGCCGCAAGATTCGGCTACGGATTGTCACTTCTTCTTTTCAATGTTCACGGCAAAACAAAAGACAGAATGCTTGTTGAACTTGAACAGCACAGAAACTCAAGGTCCGAAGCAAAAAAACAGGAACTTATTGCAGATACGGAGAATAACAATGATTGATTTTAAAAAAATAAAAATTTATTCTGATAGTGCTCAGGCACAAAAAGCCGCAGAGCTTTTTTCGGAAGAAATGAAAATAAGAACAAATGAAAAAACCGATACCGTAACAGAAAAAGACTCGGCGAATTTCAGATTTGTGACAGATTCTGATATTCATAAAGACGGTTTTGACATTGCAGTTGACAATGATTCCGTTACCGTTTGTGCAAGCGGTATCAGAGGCTTTATTTACGGCTTCGGAATGTTCCTGCGCAAGCTTGTTGCAGTTTGCGGAGTTCCGACCCTTGCGGAGGATATTACGGGAAAATACCGCGCAGACAAGCTCATAAGAGGTCATCAGGTAGGCTACAGAACAACTCCCAACACCTATGACGCATGGACATATGACGATTACCGCAGATATTATCTTGATATGATGTTTTTCGGTTCGAATACCGTTGAACACATCCCTTATGAAAAGGGTGTTTCAAGGAGAAACAGACTCATGAAGTATGACGAGGAGGAGTTTCTTGTCAAAGCAACGGAAATGGCGGATGAATTCGACCTTGATGTTTCTCTCTGGCATCCGAATAATGACGGTGAAACCGTGGCAGAAGCGGCTGAAAGAAGGGGAAGGCTTTATGAAACAGTCCCCAGACTTGATGTTGTTTTTCCGCCCGGAGGCGACCCCGGTGAATTTTATCCCGATGAATTCATCAAGAGATGTAAGGCGATATCCAAGGCACTCAAAAAATCTCACCCGAACGCTCAGATGTGGCCCTCTGCACAGCAGCCTCATTCGATTCCGACATGGGGTGAAGAATTTATTGAAGAAATGGAAAAGTTACCCGAGGAGATTGACGGTGTAATCCACGGTCCGAATCATGCGTTTGATCTTGAAACCCTCCGCCGCAGACTTCCTTCAAAGTATCCGATAAGACTTTACCCCGATATCACTCATAATGTCAGATGTGAATATCCCGTGCATTTTGACAGGGATGACTGGCATTTTGCTTTAACAACGGGACTCAGCCGTGAATGCACAAATCCCAGACCCCGCGAATACCGTCAGATTCACCGTCTTACACGCAGATATGTGGTGGGTTCTGTCAGCTATTCCGAGGGCATAACGGATGATGTGAACAAAGCCGTGTGGGCAGATATGGACTATAATCCCGATTGTGATTTGCGAACAACTCTGCTTGACTACGGCAGACTGTTTTTCTACGGTGCGGATGCCGAAAGAATTTCCGACGGTATTTTTGCTCTTGAACTCAACTGGCAGTGTGACCCTGCCGAAAATCCGACCATCGACAGAACCCTAGAAACATTTGAGGAACTTTCTTCGGATTATCCCTTCCTCAATGAAAACTGGAGATTTCTCCAGCTTCTCATGCGTGCAAAATGCGATTGGGTTATCCGCAGAAGAAGAATTTTTGAGCTTGACCTCATTAAGCTTGCCGAAAAAGAAATCAATAACGGCAGACTTGATACTGCAAGGAAAATTCTTGAAACCGATTTTGATGCGGAATATAAAAAACAGCGTGATGATATAACTCTTCTTGCAAAGAAGCTGTTTGAGCTTATCGGCTTGCAGAGCGATATTGAAAATTACTGCGCCGATAACTGGGAAAGAGGAGCTGTTCTCGAAACCATGGATTTGCCCGTAACGGACAGAAAATGGCTTCTCGGAAGAATTGATTATGTGTCGGATAAGGAAAATCCCGAGGAAACAATGAAGGCTGTTATCAACCGCAACAAGGTTCGCAGTGACGAATATTATTTCTCCGTTGCTTTGAACGGTCTTGATGAATGCGGAGTTGCCCAGACTGGTGAAATCTATATGAATTTCCAGGGTGACAGACCGAATGTGAATACGGGTGCAATGCCCGTTTCGATGTTCAAGGTTTATGATAATCTTACCTTTAAATGTAAGGTAGGCGGACTTGATTTTGACGGTGATTATAAACTAAAAATAACGTTTATGAGCAAGAAAAACGATGCGCTCAAAGGTCATAAGATAACAGCGAACGGTGCTGTTATTTATGAAGGTGCTCAGTTCGGAGGCAGAACAGACGAAGAATATGACCGTCTTATGCTTGCACCCGATTTTGAAACCGCAGAATATATTATTCCACGAGAGGTTATTCACAACGGTTGCGTTGACCTTGAATTCAGCGAACCGATTATGGGCGTTATGTTCTGCGAATTCTGGCTCACGCATGAATGATATAAAAGAAAGGATGATTTAATATGTGGTTAGCGATCAAATCAGTAATAACGCTTATTGTTTCCTTGCTTCTCACAGTATTCCCCAACAGCGAAATACTCAAAAGCATGGATATTCTTGAACTTGCAACCCAGAGAGAAGATTGTCTTCTCAATGCAGCAATCATGTCCGACATACATATCGATGTTGACTGGCCTATCGGTGAATGGATATGGGCAAACGGTCTCAACGACCTTGAGCGCTCGGTTGATACCGTTGATGCTCTGATTGTGTCGGGTGACCTCACTAACTATGGTGACAGTGCTTCAATGACAAGCTTTTTTGAAATCATGGCTGACAGCGACGGCGCCGAAAACTGGGTTATCGCAATGGGCAACCACGATGTAGGTCATGTTGAAGATATCACTCAGGAAGAAGCAAGACAGCATTTCATCAAGACCTTCAATGAGCTTAATCCCAACGGAGAAACTATTGAGAAAGCTTATTATAAAACAGATATCAACGGTTACAGATTCGTTGTTCTCTGCGATGACGGCGACGATACATGGGATTGTCCCGATATGACTCCCGAGCAGATTCAGTTTCTTGACGATTCTCTTGCGGAAGCAGCCGACAGAGGTCTCCCGATGTTTGTTATCTGCCATGTACCCGTTGAAGGCGTGAACGGTCAGAGTATTATCTATCCCGACGGCGGACTTGATGACAACAGCGATGCTGTTCAGGCTATCCTTGAAAAATATGAAAACGTGTTCTTCATCAGCGGTCATGTTCATACGGGTATCAACGGACCTCTTGTTGAAAATGTTTTCGGATTCTCATGCGTTGAAACTCACAACGGTGTTAATTATATCAATCTTCCCACTTATATGATTATCAACCGTTACGGTGTGCCCTGGGGCGGTATGGGCTTCCAGATGGAAGTTTATGAGGATGAAGTTCTTTTCAGAGCAAGAAACTACGGCTCATCAAAGTGGTATCCCGTATATGACCACTCTGTTCCTCTTGTATAATTATGAGTGAGCTTCCGATTACCGGAGAATTTTATGACCGTTCCGTAAGATTTACGTGTTTTATAAATGAATTAAGAAGCTTTTTTGATTCAGATAAGAGAATAACCGATACTCATTTCACTCCCGTAATAAATGGATATGAGGTTGAATATATCAACAGCGGTATATCAGAAAAGCTTTGCATAAATATCAGGAGCAGATTTTACGGCGGTCTGATAATTAAAAAGTATGTTGACGGTAAGTTTAAAAAGATTTACCGCACAAAAGATGAGTTTGCAGAAACGGTAAACAGAATACTTGAAAAATAATAAGAAGGAGTTACCTCGATAAAAGAGGTAACTCCTTCTTTTGATGTGTATATTTATTTTTTGCTTCTTTCCAAAAATTCATTATAAAGTTTTTCTTTGTATTCGTCGGTATATTCATAGCTCCAGAGATTAAAAATTCCGTTGAAATCTTCAAATGTTTCATCGGGCAAAACCTTTGTCTGTCCGTAAACATAGGGCAGGGGAATTTCAACCGTGCCGTTTGATGCAATATAATATTCTTTTGCTATATCCATGGCAACTCTGTTTGATTCCTGTCTGGGCAGTTCTTCGTAGAATTTGATTTCCGTTATAGGGAATAAAACGCATTCCGCATCGGCAAGGCGGTAGAATTCGGGAGAGGTGCCCGAATGACCGTGGTGCGACATCTGAACAACATTGCATTTGAGAAAATCTCCGTATCTGCCTACGAGAACTTTGTCGCTTTCTGCGGAGCAGTCGCCGGGGAATAAAACCTTGCTTCCTTCTGCAAACAACATAATAGCCGTCGAGGAATTGTTGAAATCTCTGAACGAATTTGGGTAAACATCCTCATGGGTGCAGAGAGTGACAAATTCAAGGTTGCGCACAAAGAAACGCTGACCCGTGTGGAGATTAATCTTCTTTATATCGGGATTTTCGTTCATCACTCTTTCAAAACGCAGAGCCATTCCGAGATTGCATTCGCCCCAGAGCTTGTAATCTCTGTGGTATGCATCGGGGAAATTATAATAAACCGTTTCAATGTCAATTTCGTTTTTGTGATATTCGATAACATCAAGGAATTTTGCAATATGGTCCTCGTGTGCATGGGATAAATACCAGCCTGCAACAACGGGCTTTTTACCGCCGTTTATTTTTGTGAGAAATTCAATAATTCTTATGTCATCGTTGACGGAATACATGTGCGCACTGTCAATAACAAAGAAGCTGCCGTCGGAGCATCTGACTATGTAGCACATACCGCAGTCGATAAGTGCGTGGTCAACCTCAAACTGCCAGAGAGTTGTTTTGCAGAAATCACCCTTGTTTTCGGGTGCGGTGTTGTAACGTTCTTTTGTCGGGTCTGCAACAATGCGCAACTTTTTCTCGTTTTCGCAGAAATAGATATGAAGCATCTTATCCTTGAAAAAGGTTTTGTGGTAATTTTCTTTGATATCAAGGCTGTCAAAGAGTGAAAAACCGCATTTTTCTGCTTCTGCACATTCTTTTTCATATTCCTCTTTTGTGCAGTTGTCATAAATAAGCATATATGCGCCTCTTGCACAGTAGTATTCAATGGGATTTTCTTTTTCGGGAAGGGGAATACCCCTGAATATTTCGTTCATATCAATGCTCCCTTCGGAGATGTTCTTTAATAAAAGAATACTACAATTTATCTTATAAGACAATAATAATATGTGAAAAATCAGAAAAAATTATTGAATCGTAAATAACGATATGATAATATTTAGTTAAAGAGTATCGAAAGGAGTTATTGATAATGAAAAAAATAATTGCTTTTGTAATAATAGCTGCAATCATTGTTTCATGCGGCACGGTTTTTGCTCATGCTTCGGAAAAGAACGATGACCCGATTGTTCTTATTTCGGGATTCCTCTGTTCACAGCTTTATTATGAATACGGCACGGAAAACGAAGAAAAGCTCTGGGTTCTTGAAGTTGATAAAATAACGGGCAGAATAGGCGACGATTTGCCGAATTTTCTGAAATCTCTTGCAGGTGCATTTGTAGGTAAAACCGAAGAATTCGGCGAAACCATAGGCAACGGTGCGGGTGTTATATTCGAAAAGCTCCGCTGTAATCCTGACGGCACTTCGGCTTATGATGTTTCGCATTATCCCAATAATCCCGAAACTTCAAACATCGCATATATGCTTGAAAACGGCTGTGAAGAATATATGTATGAGGTGAATTTCAGCAAGCACCTTGCGGAAAATTATAACCCCTCTGAAATATTCATGTTTCAGTATGATTCCCGCCTCGATGCAATAACACTTGCCGAGCAGCTCAATGATTTTATTGAAGATATAAAGGAATATACAAATTCCGATAAAGTGCGTATTTTCTCGCTGAGCTTCGGCGGTCTCATTTCATCAACATATATTCATCTTTACGGTGATTCTTCCGTGAGCAAATATATAACAAGCGTTCCTGCAATCGGAGGAACGGATATTCCCGACAAAATTTTAAGAGGTAACATTGATTTTCCCATAAGTGATATCGTAATGTTTTTTGAAACCGTGCTTTCGGGAGAGGGCGATGTTGCAAGATGGTTTGAAAACGCTGAATTTGACACAATTGATGCTATTATCGGCAGTGCAAGTGACGGCTTGATGAGTGCACTCAGATACTGGGGCAGCATATGGTCGCTTTGCTCGGTTGATTTATATGATGAACTCAAAGCGGATTTTCTTGACCCTGTTCAGAGTGCGGCACTTATAGAAAAAACCGATAAAATCCACTATGAAATCATGCCTGCCATTCCGCACATGCTCAGAAATATGCAGAAAAACGGTGTTGATGTTGCTATTCTCTGTTCAACAGGCAGCGAACTTGCCCTCGGCGGAGAGCATAACGGCGATATAGTGCTTCCCGTTTATACCGTAAGCGGTGCAACCTGTGCGCCTCTCGGAATGAGATTTGCCGACGGATACACAGGTGTTAAAACAACCTGCAACAATCCGGAGCATAACCACATCTCCCCGTCGATGGAAGTTGATGCTTCAAGTGCATATCTGCCCGAAAACACATGGTTTGTTGACGGTCAGTATCACGGACAGTATTACTATGAAGAATATACCCGTTCGCTTGTCACAAAGCTTCTTCTTACCGATGAGATAACCGATATATATTCAAATCCCGATTATCCGCAGTTTGAATATTCAAATCATGTGTCAAGGAGCATCCATGTTAAATTTGATAACAGCAAAACAGGCTATCTTTCTTCCGACGATAAAAAACTCATTGTTGAAAACATAACAACCGACAGAAACATAAAAGTTTTTGCGGTGGATTTTGACGGTGCTGATTTGACATTTGACCTTTCTGCTGCCGAAACAATAAAGGCGGGCGAAACGGCAGAAATTCCCTTCAGCGGCGAAATTCCCGATGTCGGTGCGGTTGCGGCACAGATAACGGTAAGCTACATTGAATTCGGAAGCCTCAATCCTTTCTGTGTTT
>JAZSNQ010000013.1:0-11368 GCA_045536515.1 Acutalibacteraceae bacterium
GGAGATAATCTTCTGGAAGAAGCCTGCGTTAACCGAAACGATTTCGATGTCAGCTATTTCGTTGCCGTATTCGTTTTCGAGAACCTTGTCGGTTGCCTTGTCAACAAGCTTGACGGTTACGGTCTTTGAACCGCTTTCAAATGTGATGTCGAACGATTCGCCCTCGCCTCTCTTGACTCCGTCAACATACCAATAAATAGCAGTGTTGTCGGGAATATTGGTTGCGGAAGCGGTGAGTCTGAGGGTGTCGCCGTAGTTGATTGTCTTTGAACCTGTGTTGTTATTGATTGCAACAACAGCAGCGCAGGTGTAGCTTGCATATACGGTGATGTCCGAAGCAGGTACTGTTTCGGGAATATATGACCAGCCTGCGAACTTATAACCCTTCTTATAGGGAGCTGCAGGAGAATTGAGCTTTGAGCCGTAAATCTGTTTCACGGGAGCGATATATGTGCCGCCGTTTGTGTCAAATGTAACTGTTACGAGCTTTCTGTCAAGGAAAACATCAAGAACAAGAGTGCCGTCTGCCTTGATTGCACCGCTTGTGACGTTGTTCTGAGTCTTGCTCAGTTCAAATCCTTCGGGAACGCTGTATGTTGCGTTTACAACCGAGCCTGTTGTGCCTTCGAGAGTGGAGGTCTGCTTCACATAGTTACCGTCTATGCCCATTGTGTGGATATTAACGGTGTATTTTGTGTCGGAAGCGGGTTTCCACTGTGCCTCAAATGTGCAGCCGCCCACGGTGTTCATTGTTCCCACGGCAGGAGTCCAGCCGTCGAACACATAGCCGTCTTTTACGGGATTTGCAGGTGCAGCGATTTCTTCGGCGAATACGGTTGCAACTCTGATTTCAACCGAACCGTCTGCAAACTTACCGCCGTTTGCCTTGAACACGGCATCATAGGTGTTTGCGCTCCACATTGCTGTGATAACAACATCTCTTGAAGGCATTGTTTCGGGAAGCTCTGACCAGCCGAGGAAGGTGTAGCCTGCTCTTTCGGGAACTGCGGGTGCATTGACAGCCGCGCCGAAATCAACGGTTACGCTCTTTTCTTCCGCGCCGTCTGCGAACTTGCCGCCGTCAGCTTTGAAGACTGCTGAATATGAATTGAGAGTCCATTTTGCGGTGAGTGCCATGTCCGAAGCAGGCATTGTGTCGGGGATTTCTCTGTCCCAGCCTGCGAAGGTCCAGCCTTCCTTTACGGGTGCGGCAGGTTTTGTGATTGCCGTGCCGAAAAGCTGAGTGATTGTTGCAACAGCCGAACCGCCGTTTGAATCGAACGAAACGGAAACGGTTTTTCTGTCGAGGTAAATATCAAGAACAAGACTGCTGTCTGCCTTGACGGTGCCGCTTGTGACGCTCTTTGAATTGAGGAAGAAGCCTTCCTGAACGGTATACTGTGCATAAACCGTTGTTTCGGTTGTTCCCGAAAGAACGGAAGTATCTGTCACATAATTTCCGTCAATTCCCATTGTGTGGATGTTGACGGTGTATCTTGTGTCGGTTGCGGGAACCCACTTTGCAACGAAGGTGAGGTCGGAAGCAGGAACCTTCATTCCCTTGGTGTAGCCTTCCCAGCCTGCAAACACATAGCCTTCTCTTGAGGGGTCTGCGGGAAGCTTGATTGTTGAGAGATAGTTTGAGCTGTTGACTCTCTTATCAGCCATTTCGCCGTTATCAAGAGCGATTTTACCGCCGTTTGCATCAAAAGTAAGGTTATACTTGTTGAGTGCCATTTTTGCGGAAATGACAATGTTTTGGGCAGGCATGGTTGAGGGGATTTCCTTATCCCAGCCGAGGAATGTGAAGCCCGGATTTACGTTGACTTCGGGGATTTCGATTTCTGCACCGTATTCGTAGGTAACAACGAGGTCTGCATTGCCTTCAAGACCGATGTTTCTGAATGTGACGGTGTAGCTGTTGATTGTCCACAAAGCCTTGAATGTTACGTTTTCTGCAGGGAATTTTGCAACGGAGTTTTCCCAGCCCTTGAAGGAGTAGCCTTCCTTTTCGGGAGAAGCGGGAAGAGAGATATCCGCGCCGTAAAGTCCGCTTACGGGTTCAACGTCGTTACCGCCGTCGGAATCAAATGAAACGGTAACGGTTTTTCTGTCGAGATAAACCTTGAGAACAAGCGAACCGTCGGCTTCGATTGCACCGCTTGTAACGCTCTTTTCCGTGTTGAGGAAGAAGCCTTCTTCAACCGTGTATTCTGCGGTTACGCCTGCACCTGTTTCGCCCGTCTTGATTATTGAAGAGGGTGCGGAGTAATTTCCGTCGGTCTTCATTGTGTAAATAAGGGTTTTATACTGTGTGTCGGTTGCGTTTACCCATGAACCGTTGAAAACGAGGTCTTTTGCAGGCATTGTGTCGGGAATGATTGCATCCCAGCCTGCAAATACATAGCCTTCCTTTTCGGGAACGGGTGCGGTGATTTCCGCATTGAATTCATAGGTATCAACGGTTTCGTTGCCGTCAACAATCCAGGTTACGGTGTATTCGTTGACAGTCCATACTGCGGTGAAGGTTTTTGAAGTGCCGTTTTCGCCGAGGTCGGGCATAACTGCAGGGATTTCTTCGTCCCAGCCTGCGAAGGTATAGCCTTCTTTTTCGGGAGAAGCGGGAATTTCGATTTCGGTGCCGAATTCCGCGGTGATATCGCCGATTTCATTTCCGCCGTCGGTGTTGAAGCAGAATGTGAAGCTTTCTTTTGTCCATTCGGCGGTGATTGTGAGATTTTCTGCAGGCATCTTATCGGCAAAACCTGCCCATGCCGAGAAAACATGACCTTCCTTAACGGGAGTTTCGGGTTCGGAAAGAGTTGCCTCAAAATAAACCTTTTCGGTGGTTTCTTCGCCGTCGATGTTCACGGTGAAATCATACTGATTTCTTGAATAGTAAACCTCAAGAACGAGTGAACCGTCGGCGGTTGCAACGCCTTCGAGAACGCTCTTTTCGGTGTCAACGGTGAAGCCTTCTTTTTCTTCGGGTGAATATGTTACCGTTGTGTCGGAAGTGCCTTCCAGAATTTCGGGAACTGCGCTGCCGTATTCGCCGTCTGTACCCATTGTGTAAATGTTAACCGTGCAGTTAACAACATCTGCATAATAAACTGCGGTATATGCTGCGCCTTCAATACCCATGGGTGCAAGTGCGGGAGTCCATTCCTTGAAGATATAGCCTTCTTTGACGGGAATTGCGGGGGCAACGGGTGTTTCGCCGTATTTTGTTGCAACGGTCTTTGTTTTTTCGCCGTCTGCGAATGTGCCTTCGCCTGCATCGAACACGGCATCATATTCGTTTGCTTCCCAGATTGCGGTTATCGTGATATTATCACCGGGCATTGTCAAAGGAATATTCATATCCCAGCCCATGAAGGTGTGACCTTCTTTTTCGGGGTCTGCGGGTGCAATAATATCCGTGCCGAATTCCTGAGTGATTGCGGGAATTTCTGTTCCGCCGAGAGTGTCAAATGTTATTGTGTATTCATTGATTGTCCATGAAGCGGTGAATGTCTTTGATGCGCCGTTTTCGCCGAGGTCGGGCATAACGGCGGGGATTTCTTCATCCCAGCCTGCGAATGTATAGCCTGTCTTTTCGGGATTTGCGGGAATTTCGATTTCGGCACCGTATTCTGCGGTGATATCTGCGATTTCGTTACCGCCGTCGGTGTTGAAACTGAATGTGTAGCTTTCAACATCCCATGTTGCGGTTACGGTGTAATCGCTGTAAGGCATGGATGAAGGAATTTCGGGAGTCCAGCCTGCAAAGACATGACCTTCCTTGACGGGAGAAGCGGGAACGGTGACTTCATCGCCGAATTTAACAGGAATTTCGGTGAGTTCGCCGTCGATATCAATAATGAAATTATAGGTATTAACCGAGAATACCGCATAGAACTTAAGGATTTCGCCTTCGCCGATTGCGGGCATGGTTTCGGGAAGAACAGCAGCATCGCCGTTTTCGTTTATTGCCCAATATTCAAAGGTGAAGCCGTTTATTTCGGGATTTTCGGGAGCTTCAAACGCATCGCCTTCGCTGAGGTTATAGAACGCATAAAGAGCGTTGCCCGAATAAAACTCAACGTTTCTTTCGGCATCTGTCCATGTTGCGCTGAAGGTGAGGTTTTCAGCCGGCATAGCCGAGGGGATTTCAGCATCCCAGCCTGCAAATGCAAAGCCGAACTTTTCGGGTGCTTCGGGAGCTTCGATTGCACTGCCGTAAGCGGTTTCAACGGTTATTTCGTCTGTACCGTCTGCGAATGCACCGCCGTTTGCGTTGAACACTGCATTATAGGTGTTGACTGTCCAGACAGCAGCGAATCCGCCGTCCTCTGCGGGGAAGGTTTCGGGAACGGCAGGTTCCCAGCCTGCGAAGGTGTAGCCTTCCTTTTCGGGATTTAAGGGAGTTTCAACCGCCGCACCGTAAAGACCGCTGACAGTGAAGCTTTCTTCGCCGTTTTCGGGGTTGAAGGTGAGGATAACTGTTTTTCTGTCAAGATAAACGTCAAGAACGAGCGAGCCGTCTGCGGCAACGATGCCTTCCGTGACGCTCATTTCTTCATTTAAAGCAAAACCGTCTTCAATGTTGTATTCTGCAGTTACGGTTTCTTCGGTTGTGCCTTCATATTCAACAGTTTCAACGTCATATTCGCCGTCGGTATTCATTGTGTGAATGTTAACGGTGTATTTTGTGTTGACAGAGGGAACCCATGTTGCCTTGAAAGCGGCATCCTCTGCGGGGAAGACTGAAGGAACATCTGCTTCGCTGCCTTCGGAATCAATCCAGCCTGCAAAGTCATAGCCGGTTTTTTCAAAATCCGCATAAACTTCAACCTCTGCGCCGTAAAGACCGCTGACAACAAAGGCTTCTTCGCCGTTATCGGGGTCAAAAGTAAAGTTTACGGTTATTCTGTCAAGATATACGTCAAGAACGAGCGAACCGTCTGCGGCAATGGTGCCTTCGGTTATGCTGTTTTCACCGAGAACGAAGCCTTCTTCAATGGTGTATTCCGCAGCTGCGGTTTCTTCGGTTGTACCTGCAAGTTCAAGAGTTTCGGTTTCATATTCACCGTCGGTATTCATTGTGTGAATGTTGACGGTGTATTTTGTGTCGGTTGCGGGAGTCCAGAGGCTTGTGAGCGTGATGTTGCTGTCGGGCATTTCGGAAGGAACTTCGCCGTCCCAGCCTGCAAAAATATAACCCTCTCGTGTGGGAGCGAAGTAGTTGACAGCCTCGCCGTAGCCGTAGGTTTCAACCGTGTCTTCTTTGCCTTCAACAACCCATGTCACGGTATACTGTTCGAGTGACCAGAGTGCGGAATATGTTACGCTGTCGCCCGTTGTGCCGATATCTTCCATTGTTTCGGGAACTCCGGGAGTCCAGCCTGCAAAAACATAGTGTTCCTTTTCGGGGTCTGCGGGTTTAACAATTGTTTCGCCGTATTTATACTGCTCGGAGGTTTCGGCACCGTCAACATTCCAGATAACGGTGTAAACTTCGTCTTCCCACATTGCGGTAAAGGTGATGTCCTCTGTTACGGTTTCGGGGATTTCCTTGTCCCAGCCCATGAAAATCTTGCCTTTTCTGATGATTTCATCAGGCTCTTCGGGAATTTCACCCTCGGTATAGGTGTCAATCTTCATGGTATCGCCCCAGTCCCAGGTGAGCTGATACATGGGTGCCCATGAATAAGCAAGAGTAACGGTTTCGAGAACGGCATTTTCGCTGATAACTTCCGCATTTTCGCCGTTGATTGTTGCGGTTTCAAGAATATCGGAGAAAATATATTCGCCCGAAACGGTGATTTCACAGCAGGCTCTGTAGTTAAGACCTGTTCCGAAGGAAGCGGTGTTCATTGCGCTCCATTCTTCGGAATCGGGAGCTTTCTGCTGCCAGTAAACGCTGTATGAAGTGCATTCAACATCCTTGCCGTCTGCGGTGAGAGCGATTTCGGCAGTTGTGTCGGGTTTTTTGCCTGCTTCGGGAGCAGTTATGCCCGTAACAGCCGCGCCGTCAACCTTTTCAACAGCCGCCACGGAAACATCGTCGATTTTAAGACCGCTTTCTTCTGTGCAGTTATGGTGAACAAAAACAAGTCTTATACTGTTGCCGGCATAGGAGTTGTCAATATTAAGCGAACGAGCCGAATATTCGTTGGTCTGGAGGGTTTCGCTGAAAACAACCTCGGAAACCTCGGAATCCTCGATTTTTGCTCTCACGTTTTCATCGGTAATTTCTTCATCTCCGCTGTAAACATAAACGGAATAATATTCGACAAAATAATCTTCGCCGGTTGCACCTGCAAACCATTTTATGGCAGGCTGATAAAATTTGCTTTTAATCTCGATTTCGGGACTGACAAGATAATTTTCGGGTGTAAGTGCTTCATCCTCTGCGAGCAAATATGAAGCGGAAACCATGCATCCGTCGGTTTCGCTGCCCGAACAGTCAATGAATCTTGTTGAATCTGCGGAAGTTTTGTGTTCCCAGCCGTGACCGTCGCCGTCGGCATCAAACGATGTCCAGCCGTCGGTTCCGTTTTCAAAGGTGCTTGTCCAGAGTACCTTTGCACCGCCCATTGCGTTCGTTACGGGAATAACGGACACAACCATAAGCACTGCAAGAACAAGGGACAGAATTTTTGTTGTTTTTTTCAAAACAAACCCTCCTTATATATCAAACTTATCTGCTTCAAATTTTGTTCTGGGGTATGTAATCACACCGTTTTCGTCTGCGAAGGGTGAAAGATTGTCATTTTCGTAAAGCTTGCGTTCCTCTTCGTTTGAGAAATCGGGAAGCTTGTATTCCTTGCCGTCATGCAGACTGCTTCTCCAGCCGAGAATTGCGGTTGCCGCCATTGCACATGAACGGTAAGCGTTAAAATAAGGCTGTCTCTTTGAAAGAATGCAGTCGATGAACTCATATGTTGCGAAATAGTCTCCGCCTGCGTGACCGCAGAGTGAAGCCTTGTCCTCATCAAACGGGAAATCAACCTTCACAACGCTTTCTTTTTCAGCGCCCTCGGGAAGATTCCAGCTGTTGTAGCAAAGGCGGATATAATCCTCGTCGCCTCTGACGGTTTCCATGCTTCCCTTTGAGCAGGCGAATCTGTACCAGTTGCCGTGACCGCCGAATTTTGCCCAGCCTGTTATTCTTGCAAGTGAGCCGTTGCTCATTGTGCAGAGCATAATCTGAACCGCATCCTTGACGGGTTCGCCCTCTCTTTCCATGCGCATATCGTTGGGATAAACGCTTCTTGCATTGACCGCAACGGGAATTTCATCGGTTGCCATCATAAGAGGTGCAAGGGAGTGAGTGAGGTAATAACCCGAAGGCATCTGTGCTCTCCAGTGGTTGCCGTCGGGAGTATAATGAGCATATTCCTCGGCACTCATGGGATGCACATATTCGCCCTCGGAATAAATAACCTCGCCGAAGGTCTTGCCGTCATAAAGCTCCTTGATTTTACCGATTGTTGCAAAATATGCATAGTTCTCTGCGAGCATATAGTAAGCTCCGCTTTTTTCTGCGGCACGGCAGATTGCAACGCATTCAGCCATTGTAACAGCCGCCTGGGTTTCGCTGAGAACATGAATTCCCTTTTCGAGTGCCTTAACGGCAAATCTTGCATGGTCGCAGAAATAGTTTGCGAGAATAACGGCATCAATTCCGCTTTCGATGAATTCGTCAAAATCGGTGAAATACTGTGTATCCTCACGGCAGTAAATTGATGCATTCTTGAATGTGCTTTCATCTCTGTCGCAGACTGCGCCGATATATGCCTTGCCCGAAAGAACAGCCGCCTGAGCAAGATTCATGCCGCGTCTTGCACCGAATACACCGATATTGACCTTTTTCACTTCGGCATTTTCGCAGAGAATCTTTGAGAAATTATAATCCTTATCAACTGCAGGGATATCCGCATAGTTGTTTTCGGTGAGCCACTTTACCCAGCGTGCTTCGGATTCATCATCAAGAATAACGGGTCTGAAGCCGCCTCTGAGATAGCTCTTCACAGCAGGGATTCTGAAAATATCGGTTGAAAGAGTTGCGGTTTCGCAGCCGCTTTCGTAAGCCGCCGCATTCGCGATGTCGGCAAGATATTTGCCTGCGCCTCTGCCTCTGCATTCGGGCTTTGCGGCAACCATATGCACTCTCGCAGCCTTGTTTTCCCAGAGAAGAATTGAGGTTGTTGCAACGGGTTTGCCGTCTCTTTCAACAATGAAAACATATTTTTCGTCATAGCCGGCTTCGTTTGTCATGCATCTGTCATAAGCGGATATATCATTATCCTCTCCTATAATCGAACCCTTGCAGATATCAACCCATGCCTGCTTATCCTCGTCGCTTCCGTTGAAACGGCGGAAACTGAAACCCGCATATGCTTCGGGATATTCTGCGGGAACAACTTTTTTGAACATAATTAACTGACTCATACTGTACCTCCGGATTTTAGCTATTCTAAGCCATTATATTATTTTTATAGTAAAGATTTTATCACTTTTTTTAAAAATATCAATAGTTTTATTACAAAATATAACAATTAAAAGTAAATTCGGAATGCGTAATTCGGAATTCGGAATGAAGGGTCTGCGACGCTGATTTATAATTGCTCCGCAAAAGCTGATTCACGGCGGGAGCAAGCCCCCGCCCTACCGTTGATTAAAGATTTGTCGTAGGGGCGACCCTGTGTGGTCGCCCGTCAGGCTTCATTCCTCTGTATCGGCGTTCAGCCGACAGACAGCAATTCAAATCGGTATATCGCGCGCCGTTTAAAAAGAATAACCGGACTTTTCCTTTTCGGTGAAAAAGTCCGGCTGCATCAGTTGTTATTCTGTTTCTGGGGTGTTTTGTTGAGGAACATATATGCCGTTATGGAAATAATCAGCATGAGAATTGTCACCGCGAGAGGTGATTCTATTCCGTAAAACGGGGCGCAGATAAGCTCAAAAACAACCTCGAACATCTCGGAAATTCCGATTGCCCTCGTCATCATCGTGATAACGCTCACGGCAAGACCTATCATGGAATAGATGTTGACAATCTTTATCCACAGTGCTTCACCGAGCTTATAAGCGATTGCCACCGATGCGATAACGAGAACCGCATAGCCTGCCGCCGCAAGGATTTCCGCCGCATTTTCAAGCTCTGCAAGAATTTCGGGAATAATCTTGATTATTCTCCATATGTAGGGTGCGCCTAAAAGAAGTCCGCACACCACATAGAATGTGAGTCTTATATTTTTCTTGTTATCCATTTTCAACCGCCTCCCTGAGTGCCTTTGCAAGCTGGTCGGGGCATGAGGTTGTTTTGAAGCCGCAGCGGATACCCTCAAGCTTTGCGATAACATCCTTTGCGTTCATCCCCTCAACGATTGAGCCGATGCCCTTGAGGTTGCCGTTGCAGCCGCCCTCAAAACGGACATTCTTAACGGTTTCGCCGTCAAGCTCAAATTCAATCATGCGCGCACAAGTGCCTCTTGTTTTATATTTATAAACCATGTTTTTCACTCCTTTGCGCATATTTTACTATATAGCGGATTTTTTTTCAATACTTTTCTCAAAACAGCATTTATTAAATCACACCCAGAATATAATCGCAGGTTGTACCGTAAAACTTTGCAATCTTAATAAGAATATAACAAGGAATATCACGAATTCCGGTTTCATATTTTGCATAAGGTGAACGGAATAATCCAAACCTGCCCGAAAGTGAGTATTTTCGCCGCTTTTCGGAGTTTCGGCATTGAAAGGCATCAGCCTTCCTGCAACCTCAACAACCAAAAATCGGCTGAAAATCTTTCGCTTTCGGGTCGAAGAATTTTTGCGGTGCGGATTTTTGGTCAATCAAGGCACAAAACGGAGCAAATCCTTTCGGATTTGCGAGTATTTTAACGATGAGTGAACGGAAATCCGCCCGTAAAAATCACGGTTCGGATTATTCCATTCACCTTAACTCCGCGTTATATAACAGTCAGCTTTCTTTAATTCATCACAAAGCTGTTTTTGGGTCAGACCTTTTTCTTCTCTTAAATTTTTCAAATTAGTTACCAGCAACTCATCACCCGTTTTTGTGGGGATTATATCCCCTTAATATTCAAGATTATAACCCCCATAATAAATGTTGTCAAGTACAGGGGGAATGAACTGTGATAATCTTTGATAAACTTTGGATTACTATGGAAGAAAAAGGCTTTTCAACATATATGCTGAGGGAAAAGTGCGGTATTGACAGCAAAACCGTGCGCCGTCTGCGGGCAAACGAAAACATTGAAACCAAAACACTCAATAAGCTTTGTTCGGTGCTTGAATGCAAACTGGAAGATATTGCCGAATATATTGAAGACAAAGAATAACATCATCACCGTAGTTGTTTTACTGCGGTGATTTTTTTAGAAAAGAATATAAATCATTGCAAATATCAGCGAAAAATCCGCATTTTCCGCAAGGAGCAATACCGCAATGGGCAGAATGAGATTGCTGTCGGAATCGAGATTAATGGTTATCACCGCCCATAAGATTTGTGAGCATCGGCAAAAGCTCAAAAAGCTTCATCATCTGCATGGCTTCGTCGGCTTTGCGCCGTCTGTTTTCGGATAAAAGGGGTTTGAGAGCTTCGATAAGTCTTGTGCGGCTGTCGGTTTTGTTCATTGCACCCATAATCGAGGTTATCCCCGACATCAGCCGCGCATTGCCGAGTATGTTTGACAAATCGGGCATACCGCCAAAGCCGAAGCTCTCTTTTTTCTCCGTTTTTTCTTCGGAAGAAAAGAGGTTTTCAGCCGCCGCACGCAGATTTTCCATGTCCTCATCGGAAAGAGAGGAAAGAATTTCGTTTATGTTTTCCATATTGATATCCATATTATTTTTTACCGAACTGACGCATTATTTTCTGTGCCTGCTCACTTTTCAGAAGCTCCTCGAGAGCCTTTTTATCGCCGAGAATGCGTTTGATTTCGTTAACGCCGTTTTCGGGAAGCCTGTTCTGCATTGCCGAAAGCAAATCTTCGGGTTTTTTGCCGTTTGCCGATTTTGCAAGCTGCAGAAGCTCCTCGGGAGAAAAATTCTTGTTACCCGTTGCAATCACCGCCTTTATTCAATATAATTGTAGTGAATAGTTAAAAGTGAATAGTGAAGAGTTACGGATAGGCTTCGCCTATGACCGATTTATATATTGCTCCGCAAAAGCTGTTTGAGTGAATAGTTAATAGTGAAGAGTTAATAGTTAAGGGTCTGCGACGCATTTTTATGTTGCTCCGCAAAAGCTGAATTTAGTGAATAGTCAATTATAAATGGGTGTGGGCAGCGCCCACCCATAACTTTTCACTTTTCATTTTTCACTCTTCACTTGAAAAGGGAAACGCCC
>JAZSNQ010000238.1:0-5029 GCA_045536515.1 Acutalibacteraceae bacterium
GGCTACACTAACAAGGATATTGCAAAAACCCTTGTCATTTCCGAGCATACCGTGAAGGATTATGTAAAAGATATTTATTATACTCTGGCGGTTCACAGCCGTTTGGAGCTTGCCGCACTTGTAAACAATTACCGCCTGGCAAACAAGAAATAACAAACTTAAATCATATTTGATACTTGCTGACATATTAAATAATGATATCAATATAAAAAGCAGGCAACACCACAAAAGTGATGTTGCCTGCCAAACTTTTATCTCATATCTGATAGTGTAGTATAATCCGTATTATTTCGCAGATATTCTTCTATCTTTCCGTTTAACAGTAATCTGACATAACTTATCGGTTCGTTGTAGATAAGAAAATTGAGTTCCGATACTTCATACATATTACGAGCATATTCGTTTTCGACTGTATCACAGTCGATTGACACCATAGAACCGTCGGTTAACTTCACCTCAACACAAGCAGTGTCAATGTTGAATTCACAAGACATAATTTGATTTTTCATAGCAGAAATCCTTTCTTAATTTAATAAGCAATCTGTTTGGCAACTGCCGCACTTTTTAATTTCTGCTATGCTGTCTTATCGGAACGACGCATTGATATATAAGGGATTGAAAGTGCCGTAATCGAGGGGTACGTATAATTTGACCTATTACCCCGATTTTGAGGTTACTTTTTCCACATAACGAATTTTCAGTTGCAAAAAACAAGAAATAAAAATCACATCCGTTACTGTAAAAAATTTACCAAATAGAGCTTCTGAAACCGTTGTTTATCAACGGTTTCAGAGTGCGGTAATTCAGGGGTGCGTATAGTTTGACCTGTAACCCGATTTTTGCGTATAATGCCCATTACGGGCGAAATTTTAAGTTACCAAAAATCGGGATTTTTCAATCATTCAGAAAAGTTTGACAAATTATCAAAAACAGTTTAAAATATAATTAAGTAAATAATCTTTCATTAATTGGTTTATCTCCTTCACAAAAGAAAGGAGAACAAAAATTAATTTCTGTGGCTGAAATTAACAAGCCGTCCGAAATGATTTCGGGCATATCAGAAGACGTAATGGATGCATTGGTGAGAACCTTGCTTCCGGACATAATCAGCTTCTGCGAAAGTGAAGAAGGCAAAGCAATCTTTGAAAAGTGGAAGACTGAACAATCAGAATAAACCAACGTAAAATGAGGGTAGCCGATAAAACTACCCTCATTTTTCATTTTATAAACCGTTCAGAAAAAGAACAAATCCGAACCCTTCGCCGATTGGCATAAGGTTCGGATTTATACTGTTTGGTACGGATGTTCATAACACAAGTTGTTCTCCGGTAATACATATTCTATCTTTCGTACTCTAATATATTTCCTCAACTACGGAGGAATACATTATGTCAAATATCATTGAAGAATTATATTATGGAAACATTGAACCGCAGGAATTGAGTCCCGAACTGTCAGATAAGTTAAGCAAGAAATTGAATGCACTTACCGAAAAGAAAGAACAGTTCACAGCAAAACTGACCGCAGAGGATAAGAAACTGTTTCTTGACTATGTAAATACATACAATGAGCTTTTGAGTCCAAGCAATTCAGACAGTTTTATATCCGGCTTCAGGCTCGGTGCTGAATTTACATACGACACATTTGTTACCGTTTGAAAGGAAGGTATAGTTATGAAACTCCTGTCAACCAAAAATTTCTGCAAACAAATCTGCAAAGCCTTTGGAGATTGAACTTGCTGTGGTTGAACCCGTGGAAATAGTTTCCTCATAGTGACCTTCTGCGTTGTTTGATGCATAGTCATTATCGGGTACAATATAACCAAGGGCATCATTGCAAAGACCGAACACAAGAAGTTTATCATTTTCGCTGAAATAGGTATTCAGAGCAGGATAGGGATATTCCGTTTTGTTGTATGCCTTATCTGCCGGCAGCAAACCACCGTAAGCAAGTTCGGGAAAAAGCTCGCCCGGAGCTTCGATAACCTTAATATTTTTACCTATTTCTATATATCCGATTTCGCTTGCGAACATCGCTTTGCCGTCTTCTTTGAATGCTGTGGCGTTGCACATTCCGCTTCGTTCAACAAGTTTAAAGAGAAAATTATTGACCTCAACATCAACCTGTCTGTGTGCAACATTGAGTATCGGCTCAACCTTTTCGCCGCTTTCTGCCAGCTTGCAAAGAATATCGGAAACAATGATGCTGTATTCTTTCATCTGTCCGTAGGCATCAAGCTCCTGATTAACTCCGTTTTCCGCACTCATATGGCAGTTTATGCCACCGCCTATTGCACCCTGAATAAATATAAATTCAGCATTCTTTTTGCTTTTGATTTCCTGTTCAATATAATATGGGAAATCAGCGGATATCTTTGTGTTATCCCAACCAAGATTTATTCCGTGAGCACCGAAATTAGTGATGTATATTTCTTTTTTTGTGCCGTCATCGGGTACGAATCGGAGAAGATGAAATTTTCCGTCAACCACATGGGGGTTACGGCCGTCCCAAAAAATTTCGGGGCGTGACTCTGAGGAATAATAAAGCTGCCCTTGTGTACGCTGATTATATGCTGTTCTTATGGCATCAGCAGTTTTATCGATAACGGCAGCTATATATTTTTCATCTCTGCCCGTCTTTGGTATATTACCCCAAAGGCCCTGTGTATCAATACCGCTGTGGATATGGGTTGAACCGATGTCAATGCTTATGAGCTTGCCTTCACCCGTTATATCGCTGAGCTTTTCACGAATTGCTTTAACGTCGGCATTCATAAATCCTACGCAGTCAATCCACGCAAATGCCGCTGCGCCTCTTCCCGAATTATCGTCAAGACAAACAGCTCTGACGGAAAGGTCGTCCAGAACACCGGTTGCTTCTTGTGCAGGAAATTTCAAGAATCCACCGAGAAAATATCTTTTGCTGTCAACGTCGTCGGGTGTGAGTATGTTTGAAGCATAACCGACAGACCAGCTTTCAGCCTGTGCCTCATCAATAAAGCTTTCCGAACCCTCGAGGAAATTTGCAGCGATAGCCTCAAAGGGTCTTGCTTCATATCCGAGCGTAAAAACGGTCTGGAAAAGTGACGAAAATAATGTCGGCAAGCCTACAATGATTGCTAAGATTGATGCGAGTAAGCGAGTGATAAATGCCATAATGAAAACTCCTTTTCATTTTTATTTTCCTGATATTTTTATTTCAACGCCTGATGAACTGAGCATTTTTTGCCACTCTTTGGCAAAGGGCTTCCCTGAGGGTAACGGATCATAAGCTCCTCCGAGAGCGATTGTTTTGTCACGTCCGAGTTCGTGGTACGGCATAATTTCCGCATATTCAATCAGATTTTTTCTTTCGGATAAAAAATCACACAAAAGATTCAAATCCGAAGAGGAATCGTTTTTTTGAGGAATAAGAGGTAATCTTATAATCACCCTTGCACCCATATCAAGAAGCATATCGAGGTTTTCACGGATTATATCGGGATATACACCTGTGTTTTCTTTGTGCTTCTCACGGTCAATTCCCTTGATGTCATAAAGAAAAACCGCATCAAGCTCGGCAGCTTTGCGAAAAAATTCACTGTCACCGAAGCCGCAAGTTTCGATTGTGACCGATATTCCTTCGTTCTTTGCCATTCTGATAAGCTCGACCACTTCTTCTGCCTGCATAGCAGGCTCACCGCCCGAAACGGTCATACCTCCGCCCGAGGTTTCATAAAAGGATTTATCTTTCTTTATTTCTTCCAATATGTTTTCAAGCGTGTCGGTTCTTCCGCACAGATTGTTGGCGGCGCTGAAACATTTTACAACACATTTTCCGCAACCGGAACATTGGCGGCGGTTAAATATCATTTTATTATCGCAGGAAATTTTACGGGCACGGCAAACATCAAGGCATCTGCCACATAAGGTGCATTTGTCTGCATTAAACATCAGTTCATTTTCAGAGTTTTTTGATTCGGGATTGTGACACCAGATACAGTCAAGAGGACAGCCTTTGAGGAAAACCGTTGTTCTTATTCCGTCACCGTCATGCAAACAGAATCTTTGAATATTAAAATAAGAAAGTGTCACCGTATGTCACTCCTTAAAGTTTAATGCTTGTTCTTGCGATAACATTATCCTGAAGTTCCTTGTCAAGATCAATAAACCTGTCGCTGAAGCCGCCTACACGAACAATAAGATTTTTATGGTTTTCGGGATGTATCTGCGCATCTAAAAGCTCCTCTTCTGAAACAACAGTAACCGCCAACATCTGTCCTTTGCGGTTAAAATATGTTTTCCAAAGAGCGATAAATGCTTCTCTGCCGTGGGATGAAAGAAAAATTTCCTTATCAAATTTCACATTAAGAATAAATCCGCTGCCTGCGAGAGTGTGGTCAAATTTAAGGCAGGAGTTAAGAAGTGCGGTGGGACCGTTCGAGTCAAAGCCCGGTGTTGCGCCGATCGAATCAGCTATGAGCACTTCTCCCGTTTTCTTTCCGTTGGGAAGTGCAGGAGTAACCGCACCGTGCTCAGGTGCGCGCACAAACGGCGAGCATCCGCCCGAAAAATATCCGCCGCGGAAGGTCGGAATTGTCATAAGATACCGGTTGAAGCGGTTGACAAAATCGGCAGCAATGAAGTCAACGTAATCATTATCATTACCGAATTTCAGCTCACTGTTTTTGAGAAGATGATACATTTCATCATAACCCGCAAAATTTTTGTCAAGTGCAGCAACAAGCTCTGCAAGCGTAAACCGCTTTTCTTCAAACACATATTTTTTGATTGCCGCAAGAGAATCGGCAGTGTCGGCGATTGCCTCAGCCAAAATCTGACCGTGACCGTATACAGGACCACCCGCTTTATAATCAAGTCCTTTTTCTATGCAGACTTCAATAAAGAGTGAACGAAATGTGTTGGGCGCTACTCTTGAATAAAGCTCCTGTGCCTGATTCGAAAGCCCGGTTGCCATATCAACCGCAGCATCAAGCTGTTTTAAAAATGCAGCATAAAATTCATCATAACTTTTGAATTCTTCGGGTTTG
>JAZSNQ010000074.1:0-2351 GCA_045536515.1 Acutalibacteraceae bacterium
CGGATATTCCAGCCGTTTTCTTCAAGAAGCTCTTCCGCTTTTTCAGCCGTGCAGCCGAGAATTTCGGTTACAATGCTCACCATTCTGCGTGTGAGCTTTTTGTTTGTGGGCTTGAGATTAATCATCATATTTTCATAAACACAGCCGCACTTAACCATAGCTGCGGTTGAAATCATATTAAGAATAATTTTCTGTGCCGTGCCTGCCTTCATACGGGTTGAGCCCGTAATCACCTCGGGACCCGTATCGGCACAGATGTCAATATCTGCCGCCTTGCCAAGCTCGGTGTCGGGATTGTTTGTAATTGAAAAGGCCTTTGCGCCGATGCTTTTTGCATATTTCACGGCGGAGATTACATAAGCCGCCGAGCCCGAAGCGGAAATTCCGATTAAAATATCTTTATTGCAGAAATTTCTGCTTTTCAAATCTTCAATACCAGCTTCGGGGTTATCTTCGGCGTCTTCCGCAGCCTTGAACATACATTTTTCACCGCCTGCGATAATTCCGTTAAACAGGTCATAAGGTACGCCGAAGGTAGGCGGACATTCTGCAGCATCACAAACAGCAAGCCTGCCCGAAGTACCGCTGCCGATATAAAAAATTCTGCCGCCCGAATTTATTGCATCGGCAGCCGCATCGCATACCGCAGCAATCTGCGGCAAAACAGCCTCAACCGCAACAGTCACCTTTGCATTTTCTTTATTTATTATCTCTACCATTTCCAATGCAGACATTTTGTCAATTCCGTATGTATCGGGGTTTCTCATTTCTGTTTTTAACATATATTATCTCTCCCCTTCGCAAGCGAAACCGCACCGTTTACCATCGGCTCATTAAGGAATTCAAGCGAAGCCTCACCTTCAATATATTTTTGCAGGAACGGCTCAAGTATATCTCTTTGCCTGCACAGTCCGCCACAGATAACAATTTTACCGCTGCAGTTTTTCAAAGCTCTGCGTGCACCGTTTATCACTTTCGCCGTTTCATAAGCATTGCTGTCTATGATTTCGCAAGCTTCCGAATCGCCGAGATTAAATGCTTCAAAAACTACGGGAGCAAAAGAAGCAACATAAGCTGTACCACCGTTGTATATATCAGCAGCCGAATCTTTAATTCTTTTACCGAGTTTGTTTTCCACAAGTTTCAGTATAGTTTCGCTTCCGCCTCTGCCGTCAATAAATTCAAATGCCGAATTAAGTGCATCAGAGCCGAAATGAAAGCCGCTTCCGCCTTTGTCTATCATATATCCCCGACCGCCTGCGCGGTGAAGTTTCTCGCCCAAACGCGCATAAGCAACAATGCCGGTTCCCATTATAACGGCTGTTCCGTCTTCGCCCTTTAACGCAATCTCAAGCGCAAGGTCGATATCGCTTCCGCAGTCAAACGAAGCGAAGCCGAAGCGTGACAGGAATTCTTTTATAAGCCTTTGATTTTCTCCGCTCTTTGCGCCTGCAACACCTGCAAATACGGAAATCTCACCAAAATCAAACCCGTCACACACCTGCGCAATTCCTTCACCGAGAACGGCAAAAGTGTTTTCAACACCCTTATTGATGGGATTTGACCCACCCAGAAACAACCTTCGGATTTCTTTTCCGGTTGAGCTTGCAAGCAGAAACTCTGTTTTCGTTCCTCCGCCGTCGATGCCAAGCAGATATTTAATTGAGTTGTTACCCATTGTATTTCCTCTTTTCTCTTGTCTGAAAAAGTACTTTCTGCAAAAACATATTCACTATCTGAATTATATCATAAACACAACAAAAAACAAACTGAATTTCCAAACGATTACTCACCGGAGTTTAAAATCGGTGTGCAGAAATTTGATGTGAAGTTGATTAATTAACACACCCGGCTTGAGATTTATCCCGGAAATCGGATGGTTTTTGTGTTGCAATTATACTTTGAATTTGCTAAAATAAACCTATAAATATTGCCGACAGGGCAGAATTTTTCATCGGAGCTGCAAATAAAGTCGGTATCCCTTGTGTTGTGTGGGATAACGGCTTCGACTTCAGACTTTTTGACAGAACAACACACACCATCGAATTCCCCGACTAAATAAAACAATAAAATTCAGCAAGGAGATTTAACAAATGCAAGCATTCATAAAATTCCTGTTCACTGTTTTTACAACCGTCTGCGTATTTTTCTCAAATCTGCTCTTCCCGGCTACCGTTTATCCCGAAAGCGAGGGCTTTGATTTTTCGTTTCTTGAATACCCCGAAGAAGCGATAATCACCCTTGAAGAAGCAGGGCTCACCGAGCAGGAGCTTGTAGGCCGTGCTTCGGCACAGCTTCCAGAATATGTTCAGTCGGGCGGATATGACGATATGAACGGCATTACGATTTCA
>JAZSNQ010000024.1:0-4319 GCA_045536515.1 Acutalibacteraceae bacterium
AGCACAATCCCGACACAACAATTGAAATGCTCAACTTCTTAAAAGGTCCGGGCGAAGTCAGCGGCTTTGAAAAGCAGTTTATCAAAGAGCATCTCGGCTCGGAAGGCTATAAGGCTCGCTCGTATTTTGAGGGTGCAACTCCGCAGAACAGCTATAAGCCGAATGTGCCCTATAAAATTACCGTTATCGAAAATCCATATTCTTTCGATAATGAGGATTGGGCAACGCTCTATGTTCACAGTGGCGGCGCAGATAACCCCAGACCTGTGAAGCTGCGCAGAAAGCCCTCAACAGGCCAGTGGTTCTTGGTTGAAATCCAGTGCCTTGAGGATATCCGTGTGCCCGTAGAGGAAGACCCCTGGGCATAAATAAAACAAAGGAGATATTACACTATGAAAAAATTACTTGCAGTTCTTCTCGCACTTGCAATGTTGTTTTCTTTTGCCGCTTGCGGTGATGATACTCCCGAAAAGCCCGATAATACAAAAGCACCTTCAAGCAATTCCGATGCAGCCATTGAAGCATCGCTCTTTACCGTTGATTTTGGCGGCGACTGGATAAACATTGAAGATGACTTCAAGAATGAAGAAGGATACTCCAAAGCTGTTCTTCAGATTCTCGACCCTGAGGACAACGAATATTACTTGGTTGAGGCAACAATCAGCGTTGAAATTGATGAGCCATACGATTTCCGTGAAGACCTTGTATATTACGGCTTTAATCAGTATGAATACAAGGAAAACAATGCTTATGAAACCGTAAAAGTCGGCGGCGTTGACCTTCTTAAGTATGACGACGGCGATGACACACTCGTTTATTTCAACCGTGTTGAAGGTGCAAACGCATCGGTTTATGTTGAATTTGATGCAACCGACACCAACGACAGCCGCATTCAGGCTCTTCTTGACGGTATCACCTTCAAGCTTGAGGATATCGGAAACGAAGACGGTCCCTGGGAGTGGGAAGGCGAAAAATTCTCGGCAGATGCTGCAAGCGTAAATGCAGGTGCATTCACAATAGCATCGGAATTTGTTCCCTTTGAAGCACCCGTTACAACCTTTGAAACCTTCGACCATTCCGTTGCCGCAATCGGTGACAGAGTTTATGTTCTTGTTGACGGCGTACTCAGCGAATGTCACTATGACGGTACAACTCTTGCCTTTGTTAACAAAATCGAGCTTCCCGAAGACGATTATGACAGAATTGAAGCAACAGCAGACGGCACACTCTGGGTCAGCGGCTCGATGAATGACATTCTCTGCATCAAGGACGGCAAAGCAGTTGCGACATACGAAGACATTGATAACCTCGCAATTCATCCTTCAGGTGCTTGGGGTGTGAATTTCTTCACTTCCAACGAATGTGCGATTGTTACCTTCAACGGGAATACATACACCTCAACTCCCGTAACCTTCAAAGAAGCGGATACAATAATGCAGCTCTGTGTTGATGAAAACAATATTTATGTCTGTGCAAATGCGGCTGACGACAGCGGACACAAGGTATTCATCTACAACAAAGACGGTGTTCTTCAGAAAACTCTCTGCGATGCCGAAGGTGAAGGCCTCGGAAGTGTAACGTTTGTTACTCAGACCTCCAACGGCTACATTGCTTTTGACGGCAATATGAGAGATGTTCTTTTTTGGGATAACAACGGTACATTCATTTCCGAAATCTCTGACGGAGATATTTTCTCCACAAATTACCCGTGGTTCTGCGATTCAGCAGTTCTTGATGACGGAAGCATTATTACAATTATGACAGATGAGCGTGAAGACCGATCTGCTACAGAGGTTGTTGCGTTCATCGTCAAAGGATTCTGATTATAATGAATATTTTAAAAAGATTTATCGGCATATTATTGGTTTTGTGTTTCATGGTCGCTTTTACCTCTTGCGGAGAAGATTCTCCGCAGGAGGTTACTACAAACGAAACAACACAGAATGCCGGAAATGAAGCAAGCGAAGAAATAACCGTTCTTTCTCTCAACAAAGAATATATCTCTCATTATGAATGGTATGAAGATTATCCCGAAATGCTTGTGAGAAGCGAATATACGGATGTCACCCTTGATAAATCAATGGAGAAAAAATATCCGCATCTTGCCCAAGCTCTCACGGAAACTTCCGTGATGAGAAAAAGAGCAATGGAAGAAGAAAAGGATAATTTTATCGTTACTGCTACCGAAGAATTTTTGAATGACAGCGAAGTTTTTTCAACCTATATTTCAACTCTTGATGTTCAGGTACGCCGTGCCGACAGTGTTGCAGTCAGTATTGTTGAAGATTACAATTCGGAAACTGACAGAGCATTCAATTGCCTTAATTACGACACTGAAAGCGGAAAACTGCTTACTCTTTCCGATGTTGTGACTGATATTGCAAAAATCCCTGAGATAGTTGAAAAAGTGATTATGACTCGGATAGGTGAGGAAGAGCCTTTCGGTGAAACCGCCATTCCCGATTATTTCAAAAACACTCCGGAAGAAGATATCACGTGGGTGCTTGAATATAACGGCATAACCTTTTATTTTGAACCCGGTACTGTTGCTCCCACAAATTTCGGTGTTCAGACAGCAACGGTAACCTTCGCAGAGCATCCCGATTTGTTCAATAAAAAATATACCGCCGTGCCCGATGCCTATGTTGTAAGCCTGCCCTTATCGTCACCGTTCTTTACCGACATCACGGGTGACAAACGTGCGGATGAGCTTACTGTTTCGGGTAACTACGACCCCGACGGCAGATATTATTACACGCTCGCTATTTCTTCCGAAAGCTCAGACTATGAGGTTGATTGGTTTTCCTATGACCTGAATCCGTATTATGTCAGAACCGCAGACGGTGACAGCTTCCTCTATTTATTCAGCGAGGAAAGCGAAACGGAAGACCGACAGATGATTCTGTGCGTATTCAGCCTCAAAAACGGCGAAATCAAGCAGATAAGCGAAACGGACACGGATATGCTTTACAAAGGTAACAATGTGTTTACCTTGCCTACAGACCCGGATATACTTATTTCATCTGTTAAAAATTCATAACCCCAAAAACGCAAACAGGTGCAACAGGAGTTAATCCACTTGCACCTGTTTGTATGTAAAATTTAGTTATGATTGATTTTAATGTTATATTTTTGAAGCTAAGCTGACAGAACCATTTTTTCGGTTTTAAATTTTAAAAATTTATAAATTGTTAACGAGGATTTCTGAATGATATTAAAGTATAAATCTCCTTGCTTTACATATCCTAACAACACAATTTCAAAATTTGTGTAGGGGCGGAAAATATCCGCTCGAATTAACGCAATGTAAAGCAAGGAGAAAGATATTTTTATGAAAGCAACAGGAATTGTCCGCAGAATTGACGACCTTGGCAGGGTCGTCATCCCCAAAGAAATCCGCCGCACTATGCGCATCCGCGAAGGCGACCGTTACATACATCATCGACAGTGTCCGAAAAGTTCCTTTTCGGTATGACGGAATTCAATAACAGATATAATCAAGTGTCCTGAATGAGCAGGGTACTTGATTTTTGCCGTCATCGGCAAAAACTGTATCAAAACAGAATGATAAATTTATTGATATTTTGCCGATAATGTGATATACTATCATCAGAAACAAAGGAGTGGAGAAAATGAACTATCTTTCGGTTAAAGAAATCGCCTTGAAATGGAACACTTCTGAGCGAAGTGTCCGTAATTACTGCGCTGAGGGAAGAGTTGAAGGTGCATTCCTGACGGGCAAGACCTGGAATATACCTGAAAACGCAGTGAAGCCTGACAGAATAAACAAAAGAAGCGACGCACCAAAAACATTGCTTGAAGTTCTCAAAGCCGAGAAAAAGAGCGGTTCAAAGGGCGGTATTTACCACAAAATCCAGGTTGAGCTGACCTATAATTCCAATCATATCGAAGGCAGTCGTCTGACCCATGACCAGACACGTTACATCTTTGAAACCAACACAATCGGAATCACTGAAGAGGGTGTAAGAGTTGATGACATTGTTGAAACGGTTAATCATTTTCGCTGCATAGATGAGGTGATTGACAATGCAACTCTGCAGCTCAGCGAGAAGTTTATCAAATCGCTTCATTTCATTATCAAAACAGGTACAAGTGACAGCAGGCTCGATTGGTTTACAGTTGGCGACTATAAAAAGCTTCCAAATGAAGTCGGCGAAAGAGATACAACCCTTCCCGAAGATGTTGAATATGAAATGAAAAGGCTTCTGGCAAACTACAATGCAAATAAAGAAAAAACTTTGCACGATATTATTGAATTTCATGTTCAGTTTGAGCGTATTCATCCGTTTCAGGATGGC
>JAZSNQ010000107.1:0-14038 GCA_045536515.1 Acutalibacteraceae bacterium
GCTGACAGCCTCCATGTCGGTCACTTCATGGCTCTTAGCCTTATGAAGGGACTCCAGATGGCAGGCAACAAGCCTATTGCTCTTCTCGACGGCGGTACAGGTATGATCGGTGACCCCTCGGGCAGAAGCGACCTTCGTCAGGTTCTCACCAAAGAAACAATCCAGCACAACGTTGACTGCTTCAAAAAGCAGATGAGCCGTTTCATTGATTTCAGCGACGGCAAGGCTATGCTTATCAACAATGCAGACTGGCTTCTTGACCTCAACTATGTTGATGTTCTCCGTGAAGTAGGTGCCTGCTTCTCGGTTAACAATATGCTCCGTGCGGAATGCTATAAGCAGAGAATGGAAAAGGGTCTTTCATTCCTTGAATTCAACTATATGATTATGCAGAGCTATGACTTCTATCATCTTTATAAGGAATATGGCTGTAATATGCAGTTCGGCGGCGATGACCAGTGGTCAAATATGCTCGGCGGCACAGAGCTTATCCGCAAAAAGCTCGGCAAGGATGCTTATGCAATGACTATCACCCTTCTCCTCAACTCCGAGGGTAAAAAGATGGGTAAAACAGCTTCGGGCGCAGTATGGCTTGACCCCGAAAAGACCTCACCCTACGAATTCTATCAGTACTGGAGAAATGTCGGCGATAACGATGTTCTCAAGTGCATCCGTATGCTCACATTCCTTCCTCTTGAAGAAATTGATGCTATGGATTCATGGGAAGGCAGTCAGCTCAACACAGCTAAGGAAATCCTTGCTTATGAGCTCACAAAGCTTGTTCACGGTGAAGAAGAAGCAGCAAAGGCTCAGGCTGCTGCAAAGGCTATTTTCAGCGGTGCAGCAGACCTTGACAATATGCCTTCAACAACTCTTGCAGACGAAGATTTCACAGACGGCTCAATTGATATCCTTGATATCCTTATGAAGGCTGAAATCACAAAGTCAAGAGGTGAGGGAAGAAGACTTGTTCAGCAGGGCGGAATTTCCGTTGACGATGCAAAGGTAACGGATTTCACAATGAGCTTTACAAAAGATGCTCTCAAGGAAAAACCCATCATTGTAAAGAAGGGTAAAAAGATTTTCCACAAGATTGAAGCATAATAATTTACGGGATACAGACCAAGATGGTTTGTATCCCGTGTTTTTATATATCAAGCTCCTTGTAGTTATGTATGTAAATATCCGAAAGCTTTTCGAGTTCATCGGTGTTTTCTTCGCTTTCATCAAAAATGCCCACAACATTATATCCGTTGGCTTTTGCCGTTTTTGCGGCATAAAGTGCATCCTCAAAAACCCAGGTTGTTTCCTTATCTGTTCCGATTGCTTCAAGCACCACATCATAAACTTTCGGTTCTGTTTTTGATGCTCCGACAGTATAGGTTGAGTATATTGCGGAGAAAAACCTGCGCATTCCGTATTTTTCGAGGACCGCTTCAAGGGCAGGCTCACCCGTTGCGGTGGCAATTCCCATTTTGATCCCCTTGGATTCAAGCTTTTCAAGAAATTCGATTATGTCGTTTTTGGGTACGGCCTCGTTGAGATATCTTTCTTTAAGATAGTTGAAAAACATCAGAAAAAGCTCTTCGTAAGATTCTTTCATGTTGAAGCGTTCTTTTGCGAGAATAAGAGATTCTCTGAGATATAATCCGTTGAAAGCCTCTTTGTCTTCATCGGTTAGCTTAATACCTATGTGGTCAAGATATTTGTATTTTATCCCTTTCCATATCGGCATTGAGTCAAACAATGTGCCGTCAAAATCAAAAATTGCACCTGTAATATCCATATTGACTCCTTTATCTCTATAATAAAGCCAATTATATCAGAAATATTCGGGAAATTCTACCGTTATTTTGAAAGATAATATTTTACTTTTTCTTTTTTGCAAAAATATTGTATACGTAAACGTTGTATGATATAATTGTATATATTTTTAGGAGTGATTGCCGTGAATACCGTTTTAAACTCGTCTTTGAAAATAAATAACAAAACAATAAAAAACAGAATAGTTTTTCATCCCATGGAAGGCTGTGACGGTACTTTTGACGGTGCCGTTGATACCCTTACACGCAGAAGATATCTGCGCTTTGCCAAAAGCGGAGCAGGAATAATATGGTTTGAGGCAACCGCCGTCACAAACGAAGGAAGAGCAAATCCGAGACAGCTTTTTCTCAATGAAAACACAAAAGATACATTCAAATCTCTTGTTGAAGAAATGAAAGAATTGTCTTTGAAAGAAAACGGATTTGAACCCGTGATTATTGTTCAGCTGACCCACAGCGGAAGATTCAGCAAACCGAACGGCACTCCCGAACCCATTGTTGCTTACCGTAATTCTCATTGGGAAATCGGCAAAGAAAATCAGCCCTATGTTATAGCTTCGGACGATTATTGCAAAACAATACCTCAAAAATATTATGAGGCGGCAAAGCTTGCGGAAGAGGTCGGTTTTGACGGAATAGATATCAAATGCTGCCACGGCTATCTTTTTAATGAGTTTTTAAGTGCAAAAGAGCGTGAAGGCATTTACGGAGGCACCCTTGAAAACCGTACAAGGCTTTTTTTTGACTGTGTTGATGAAGTGAAAAAAGCAGTCGGTAGCGATATGATTGTCACCACCAGACTCAATGCCTGCGACTGTTTTCCTTACCCCTACGGCTACGGTGTTGACAATAACAACAATATTGATTTATCCGAAACCAAGATTGTTATAAAAAGACTTTATAATAAAGGGATAAGACTTGTTAATCTCACTCTCGGCAATCCTTATCTTATTCCTCATATCAACCGTCCGTGTATGAATGCACCAGAAGACGGTGAAACGGGAATGAAACGGATTTATGATATTACAAAAGAACTTAATACCGAGTTTCCCGATATTGCTTTTGTTGCCTCGGGTCTGACTTTCCCGGGTGAAAATGCAATGGAGTATGCGGAAAAGATTATCAATGACGGTGTTGCGGATTTTGCAGGTTTCGGCAGACTTACTTTTGCATATCCCGAATTCTATAAGGACTATCTTGAACACGGTTCACTTGACAGGGGTAAGGTTTGCCTCAAATGCAGCAAGTGTTCTCAGCTTATGCGTGCGGGAACGGTTGCGGGATGTCCGATAAGAGATTCGGAAGTTTATATGCCGTATTATAAAAAATATGTTTTGGAGAAGGTGTAAAAATGACAGCGGTTATAACGGGAGGAAGCAGAGGGATAGGTCTCGGTATTGCAAAAGAGCTTTTAAAAAACGGATTTACCGTTGTTCTTTCTTCAAGAAAAGAAGGCTCCGAAACAGAAAATATAAAAAATGAATATCCTGACAGAGTTCACTTTATTCCCTGTGATATTTCGGATATCAATGATGTTGAAAAGCTTGTTTGCAAGGTAAAAGAAAAATTCGGCAAAATAGATTTGCTTGTTAACAATGCCGGAGTTGCACCAAGGGTCAGAAAGGATATTCTTGAAATCAGTCCCGAGGATTTTGATTATGTTACGGATATAAACCTCAGGGGTACATTCTTTGTTACCCAGAAATTTGTTCCTTTGCTTAAAGAAAATAAAAAATCAAGAATAGTCAATATTTCTTCAATGTCGGCTTATACCGCATCCGTAAACAGAGGCGAATACTGCGTTTCAAAGGCTGGTATATCAATGATAACCAAGCTTTTTGCCGCAAGACTTGCGGAATACGGAATAAGTGTTCTTGAAATCAGACCCGGTATTATCGAAACGGATATGACTGCAAAGGTCAAGGAAAAATATGAAAAAATGATTGATGAAGGGATAACCCCCATAAGAAGAATGGGTCAGCCAGAGGATATCGGAAAATGCGTTGCTTCAATAGCCGCAGGCAATTTTGATTTTTGCACGGGAACGGTTATTGACTGCGACGGCGGATTCAACGTGAGATGCTTATGAAAATATATGATGCAATAATAATAGGAAGCGGTGCCGCGGCATACAGCGCCGCAGACTGGCTGTTCAAAGAAAATATAACCGATATTGCGGTTATAACCGAAAACAGATTCAGCGGTACATCGAGAAACACTGGCAGCGATAAGCAGACATATTATAAGCTGTCAATGGACGGCGTCACATCCGACAGTGCCTATAAAATGGCGAGTGATATTTTTGAATCGGGATGCTGCGACGGCGAAAAAATGTATCTTCAGTCGGTAAACAGCACAAGATGCTTTTTGAGACTTTTTGATTACGGTGTGAATTTTCCGCGTGATGAATTCGGAGGATTTCCCGGATATAAAACAGACCATGACAACACCGTAAGAGCAACATCAATCGGTCCGCTTACGTCAAAGATTATGACCGAAAAGCTCGAAGAAAAGGTGCTTTTCAAAAACGGAACAATCCTTCTTGACAACAGACAGGTTGTTGAAATTTTGAAAAGAGGTAAAAGGGCTGCGGGTGTTGCCGTTCTGAACATAAAAACAAATGCGTTTGAAACGATTTATGCCCGAAATGTTATCTGTGCAACGGGTGCGCCTGCCTGCATTTATGAAAATTCGGTTTATCCCGAATCTCAGCACGGAATGACGGGGATTCTGATTGATGCAGGAGTGCGTCTTTGCAATTATTCTCAATGGCAGTACGGCATGGCATCCGTTGATTTTCGCTGGAATGTTTCAGGCAGTTTTATGCAGGTTATTCCGAGATTTGTAAGCATTGACGAAAACGGAAATGAATATGATTTTCTGAACGAATGTTTTGAAACAGCCGGGGAAATGTGCAGCAACATTTTTCTGAAAGGATATCAGTGGCCGTTCAGCTTTGAGAGGGCGGAGAAATCGTCAAGAGTCGATATAGCGGTGCATAATGAAATTCAAAAGGGAAGAAAGGTTTATCTTGATTTCACGCGTAATCCCGAAGGCTTTTCTTTTGGTAATCTCAGCGAAGAAGCGAGAGTTTATCTTGAAAAGAACAACGCAATGGGCGAAACTCCTTTTGAAAGACTTTTCAAACTGAACTCCAAAGCCATTGAGGTATATTCAAACCGAAATATTGATATCTCAAAAGAAAAACTGCGTATTTCAGTTTGTGCACAGCATAACAACGGCGGTGTGTATACCGATAATAACTTTGAAACCGACATTGAAGGATTGTATGTTATCGGTGAAGCTGCAGGTACCTTCGGTCTTGCAAGACCGGGCGGAACGGCACTCAACGATACACAGGTCGGAGGCTTGCTTTGTGCAAGGCATATCAAAGCCAAAAACGTATTGTCCGATGATTTTGATATACCGCACATTGATTATGATAAATATAATGATTTTACTGTTGACGGCAATGTTGATTATTCATATATCAGAACAAAAATGAGTGCTTGTGCGGCATTTCTGCGAAGCAGAGAAGAATGTGTTGATTTGCTTGCTGAAATCAACGGCGTTTTGTCTGAATATCCTTTGAAACATAAATCTCTCAGCGAATATTTTTATGATAAAGATATGCTTATTGCCGCAAAAGCACTTGTTGAAACAATAACCGGCGAAATGTCATTGACGGGAAGCCGGGGCGGTGCGGTTTATTTGGAAAACGGAAAAACGGTTACGGAGAATCCCGAATACCGCAGGTATCTCACAATAACCGAAAACGGAAACGTGTCTTTTGTTGAAGCAAAGCCCGTTCCGAAAACGGATGAACCGTTTGAAAAATATCTCAAAAATATCTGAAGAGGTGCGGAATGAACAACTTTAAACTCGGTCTTTGCAGTGTTACTTTCAGAAATAAGAGTGCCGCAAAAGTGGTCGAAATTGCCAAAAAGGCAGGAGTTGAATATATCGAATGGGGCGGAGATATCCATGTGACAAACAGGGAGGAGGCACGCATAGCTAAATCTGTTTGTGACAATGAGGGTATCAAAATTTGTTCCTACGGCAGTTATTACAGAGTGGGTTGTGCAGATAAAAGAAAATGGGAGGAGATATGCCGGATTGCATCTGAACTGAAAGCACCGTCTGTAAGAGTCTGGCTCGGAGAAAAGGGCAGCAGTGATACAACTCAGGAAGAATACAGCCGTATCCTTGAGGATTTGAAAAGCATTTGCTCCGTTGCACAAAATTATAATCTTACGGTATGTCCCGAGTGTCACGATAATACGTATAATGACAATACGGATGCTTTCCTGAAAATAAAAAATGAGTTAAAAACGGATAATTTCAAAACATATTTTCAGTCGAGATATTTCAGGTTTGATTATGATATCGACAGAATTGAAAGAACCTTTGATTTCATTGATAATGTTCATGTGAGCTACCGTGATTTAAAAAGAGAGCAGAGGTTCAGAAAAAAAGACAGACACTATCTTGACAAACTTCTGAAAAAGCTTTCTGAAATGAATTTTGACGGGATTATACTCGTTGAATTCACAAAAGGTTCCAAGGAAAAGAGCTTTATGAAGGATATTGCAAAGTTAAATGGGAGGAAAGTGAAATGAATTTTAATCAGGCAATCGAAGCTTATAAGAAAAATCCCGTTGCAGAAACTCTGAATGCGGTCACTCAAGAGCTTTTGAATGAGATGACCCTCAAAGAAAAAGTCCGTCTTATGCAGGGTCATGCCATGGGCGTAACAGTTAAAAACACCCTCACAAAAGGCAGATATTATAACGGTGAAGCATATCCCGCAGGCGGATGCAAAAGGCTCGGAATTCCTCCCGTACTTTTCACTGACGGCCCGAGAGGCATTGTTATGGGCAAATGCACTTGCTTTCCCGTTTCAATGCTTAGAGGTGCGGCGTTTGATGATGAACTCGAATATGAAATCGGCAAGGTTTTTGCAAAGGAAGCGAGTGCACTCGGTGCAAATCTCTATGCAGGTGTCTGCATAAATCTTCTTCGCAATCCCATGTGGGGCAGGGCGCAGGAAACCTATGGTGAGGACCCGTTTCTCCTTGGCAAAATGGGTGTGGCTTTAACAAAAGCAATGCAGGAAAGCGGAATCATTGCCTGCCCGAAGCATTATGCACTCAACAGTATTGAAGATTTGCGGTTTAAGGTTGATGCAAAAGCCGATGAAAGAACACTCCATGAGGTTTATCTGCCTCAGTTCAAAAAGTGCATTGATGCGGGTGCAATGTCAATCATGGGTGCATATAATAAGGTCAACGGAACATATTGCTGTGAAAGCAAAGAACTTCTCACCGATATTTTAAGAGATAAATGGAACTTTGAAGGCTTCACTCTTTCCGATTTCTTTTACGGAATTTATGATGCAGTCAGAAGCGTTAAATCGGGTATGGATATGGAAATGCCTTATTATTTCCGCTATGCCGTACTTAATCATAAGCTCAGGAAAGGCGAGCTTTCGGAAGAAGATATAAATCTGAGTGCAGGCAGAATTCTCAAAGCACTCATCAAAACCTTGCCCAACTATAAAAAACAGCCGAAATCCGTTATTCTCAGCAAAGAGCATACAGCACTTGCGAGAAAAACTGCAGGAAAAGGCACGGTTCTTCTCAAAAACAACAATAAAATTCTTCCTGTTTCAAACGGAAAGAAAATTGCGGTAGTCGGCAGATATGCAAACAAGGTCAATGTCGGCGACCACGGAAGCAGCAATGTTTACAGTCCCTATACCGTCACGGCATACGAAGGACTCAGAAACCGATTCGGTGAAAACAACGTAACCGTTTATAACGGCTGTGATACTCAAAAAGCAACCGAAGCTGTTGAAAATTCGGATTATATAGTAGCTTGCGTGGGAAGCGACTGGCTTCAGGAAGGCGAATTTCTTGTTAATCTCGGCAATGTCAAAAAGAAACCCAAGGGTTCGGGCGGTGACAGAGCAGATCTGAGAATTCCCTCAGAGGATGTTGAGCTTATAAAGGCGCTTTCAAAAACGGGCAAAAAGCTTATTGTCAATATCATGGGCGGAAGCGCTTATGTGATAAAAGAATGGACAGACCTTGCCGATGCAATTCTCTTTTCATTCTACAGCGGTCTTGAGGGCGGCAACGCTCTTGCAGACATAATTAGCGGCGATGTCAACCCCGGCGGAAAACTGCCATTTACAATTGCATATAATGATACGGATTATCCTGATTTTCTGCATATCGCCGATAAAGAAAGAGAAATAGATTACGGTTATTATCACGGCTATACCCTTTTTGACAAAAAGAATATTGAGCCGCAGTATCCGTTCGGTTTCGGACTTTCATATACCGATTTTGAACTATCGGATTGCAAAGCGGAAAAAGACGATAAAAAAATAACGGTTGATGCAACCGTTAAAAATATCGGCACGGTTTGCGGCGATGAGGTTGTTCAGGTTTATGTTTCGAGCAAAAATACAGAGAAAGACCGCCCCGTAAAGCTTCTCAAAGGCTTTAAGAGAGTTACGGTTGAATCGGGCAAATCCGAAAATATCGGAATTGAAATTCCTGTTGATGAAATCAGATTCTATGACCCCGAAAAAGGCGATTGGGAAACAGACAAAGAATACACGGTTTTGGTTGGTACAAACAGCCGTAATGCAAAACCCGTCTGCAATATTGATTTCGGGGTGTGATTATGAGAAAAAGCAGTTATTCTCCCGATGCCTTTATGCAGGGAATATATGATGAAATTCTTGCAAAGCCTTATGAAAATGTGAACGATGCAAAATCGGCTTTTGAAACAGGCAAGGCAATAAAAGAAAAAACAAAAGCAATGCTTGCAATCGAAAAAATCCCATGCAAAATCGATGATATCAAACCCGTTCCTGTAGGAAAAGCGTTGATTTATCCCGAATATACGCTTCAGAAATATTCTGCAGAAATCTGCAAAAATCTTAATATGCTTTTCTATGTTCTTACTCCGAAAAATATAAATAACCCTGCACCCGGAGTGGTTGCTCTGTGCGGTCACGGTTATGGAGTAAGACAAATTCTGAATATATCAAAAAGAGGCAGAAAAAAGCATTTTAATTATTTCGATAATTACCAGAAAAACTTTGCCGCAGAGCTTGCAAAACGCGGTTGCGTTGTTGTCGCACCCGAGCTTTTCGGTTTTGGTGAAGCAAGGCTTCAAAAAGACCTTATCAAGCCGTTTTATATCAGCTCATGCGATGAGCTTTCGCATCATCTTCTGCCTTACGGACTTGCGGTTGCTTCAATGCGTGTTTATCAGGCGATTGTCTGCGCAGAAATCCTTTCGGGATTTGAGAATGTGAACAAAGAAAAAATATCCTGCATGGGCATTTCGGGCGGAGGACTTACCGCACTTTATGCTTCCGTTATTGAAGAAAAATTCAGAAAAATCGTTATAAGCGGATATGTAAATACTTTTCGCGACAGCATTCTTTCCCGTTGGCATTGCCCCGATAATTATATTCCGTCATCTTTGAAAATTGGCGAAATCCATGATTTTGCTTCGACGCTTGCACCGAGAGAATTGCTCATTGAATCGGGAATCCGCGATAAGCTGTTTCCGATTGAAGCAAGCAAAACTGCGCATGAAAAGATAAAAAGAGTTTATTCATTGATCGGCGCTGAAGATAAACTTCATATTGATGTTTTTGACGGAAAGCACTCAGTCAGCGGAAGAAAATCTTTTGAATTTTTAAGCAAATAAAAATACCGTACAGTATCTTTTAACGGATATTGTACGGTATTATTTTATATTAGAGGTTCAAGATCAACAATGATTTCAGCTTCTTTGATATCTTCAAGATGTACGGTGAACTTTTGAATATCGGAATAATCCGCATCGTATTCATATTTACCTTTGATGGATTCGGCTTTCAAAACGGAGAATTCACCGTCACCCGAAAGAGTTGCCTTCATCTGCTTTCCGCCCATTGTGAGGATTGCGGTTTTGCCGTTATCGGTAATTTCAATATCCGCCTTTGTGTGCATAAACCAGTAAATCTCACTCGGAACAATACATTTGACCTTGTCTGTTATTTTAAGGCATGAACTGTTATACAGCTCAAATTCTCTTGTGACCTTTGATGCGCCGTTCATGCGGTAAGCATCCGTCATGTCAAGAAGGGCTTTTCCGCCGCCCTCTGTTTCTTCATGGGAAACAAAGTCACATTCGGCAAGCACATACTGGTCATCGAGTGTTGCATCCGGATTTATAACAAGAGTGTTTTGCCCTTCCGCACGCTTGCAGTAGTTTTTCCATCTGCCGCCTGCGGGAGTGTTGAGAAAATAATTCGGTGCATCATAGCTGCCCGGTCCGAGCTCTTCCGCCCAGCGTTCACCCATGGCATCAAACACAAACGTGCCGATATCAAGGTCGCCGTGGTTTATGAAGTTATATCCGCCTTTTATGCCTGCAAATGCCGCATTTTTATCGAGATATGCGCTTCGCATAAGCACAAGCGGCTGACCGACATCAGACTTAAGATAACTGAAAAGCGGTTCATTTGAAAAATCCGATTGAGAATATTCTCTGTTATACCACAGCGACGAAAGAGCATATTCTTTTCCGCTGCCGTTTCTTTCGGTGTTGTCGGAAGTATCGGCAACAAACTCCGAGGGAACATCGGTCATCTGATACGCACTCAGCAGGGGAGAGGCATATTCCGATGCATACCAATGAAGAACGGGTGTGTAGCATTGCTCTGCTTTGTTATCGCCGAAATTGAACATTCCCGTCGGAGTCGTTATGTAAACAGGAAAATATCCGAGCTCTTTGAATCCTGCAATTTCTGACATACCGAAATCTGTGCCGAAAAAATTTCTTGATGTGGCGATGAAATAAACAATGGAATTCATGCCCGACTGACAGTAGCCGGGGCCTTCGGCATAAACACCGTCGGGGGTGAAGTTTTCAAACGCAATCGGCATATTTTCGTAACACATCGCAAGAAATTCAGCTGCTTTTTCGGGATTATTGTCTGCAAAAGTCATGCAAGCAATTCCTATGCCGTTGTAGCAGATGCTGTTCCAGTTATTCTTTGACCAGGTGAACCAATGATAGTCATTGAGTGCGGATTCAATCGCATATTTCCATGTTTTTTCCGCAAGAAGAGCTTTTTGTTCATCGTTAAGGTAATCAAAAAACCAGTCATAACCGATTGAAACGGCAAGCGCCATTTCTGCAGTTGCGAGAAAATGAGAATTGCACCAGTCATCATATGAACAAACATTTTCAAGCTCTGTCCATGCTCTTTCGGCGTATTTCGTATCGCCTGAAATCTGCCATGCATAGCCGAGAATAATCATTCTGTTGATAATCTCTCTTGAAATCGGCAGAATGCTGTCTTCTTCATCGAGCACATATTCCAAGACGGGATAAATCTCCGTATCAAGAAGCGCATCGGCGTTTGCAATCGCAGAAAGATAAAGACTATTTGTATAGGGTGAAAAAGAATTGTTCTTCACTTCGTTTCTCACAGCATCAAAGTTTACTTTGTTTGCAAGAATGAAGGGATGCTCAATTTCAATTGAATCAAGCTTGGTTATGAGTTCCGTTCCGGAAACGGAATTTTTGTTTTTATCAAGGGAAATATAATCAATTCCGACCTTTACCATATCGGGTATAACCGAAAAATACGGAACGATATTTGTTATTCCCAATGTGATTACAAGAGCGATTGAAATGATAATGCCAAGAAAAGCTTTTGTTCTCTTTTTCATAAAAATTATCCTTAATTTCTGATTTGTTGATTTCATTATAATATTCCATGTGTTGCTTGTAAAGCTGATTTTGCTTATATATGAAATTTTCTGTTGTATTTCTCACCCTTTCCATAGTATACTATAACTGTTAAAAACCAACAGAAGGGGAGATACTGTGAAAGTTTCCGAGATGCCGTATCAGCGAATTACCGTAGAGGAATTCAAAGAGCAGGCAGAAAAGATAATTGCAAAAATCAGGGCGGCGAAAAGTGCAGAGGATTTAAAAAACGCAAGGGATGATTTCAACAAAATAAGTGAAGAAGTTGAAACTGCTTGTTCCCTTGCAAACTGCCGTTTCACCCTTAACACAAGAGATGAGTTCTATAATGCGGAGATGGATTATTACGATAACGCCATGCCGCTTTTCTCCGAAATTGAGAATGAATATAAAAAAGCGATGCTGGATTCAACTTATAGAGCCGATGCCGAAAAGCTCATAAATCCAAGAGTTTTCAAGGGCTTTGAGATGTCGCTTAAAACCTTTTCACCCGAAGTTATCGAGGATTTGCAGGCTGAAAATGCACTTGTCACACGCTACTCAAAGTTTATGGGTGAACTCGCATTTGAGTTTGAGGGCGAAAAAATGCCCCTCTCCGTGTTGAGGGGTAAACTCGAAGATGACAGCCGTGATGTCCGCAGAAAAGCCGCAGAGGCAATCGGCAAAACGATGGAAGCGAATGCCGACACATTCGACGAAATTTTTGACGGTCTTGTCAAAATCAGAACACAAATCGCACGCAAACTCGGCTATAAAAACTTCGTTGAGCTCGGCTATTACAGAATGGGCAGGGTGGACTACGACGAAAAAATGGTTGCCGCATTCCGCAAGAGCGTTGAAACGGATATTGTTCCTGCTGTTGCCGAACTCAAAGAACGCATCAGAAACAGATTGAATCTTGATAAGATAATGTATTATGACGATGCAATCAGTGTTACGGGTGAAATGCCCCGACCTGTTATCGGTACGGAAGAAATATTCGCAAACGCACTCAAAATGTATCACGATATGAAGCCTGAAATCGGTGACTTTATGCAGAGAATGCTCGATGCCGAAGCCTTTGATGTTGAAGCCCGTGACGGCAAATTCGGCGGCGGCTACTGCACCACATTTGCAAAGTACAAGCAGCCGTTTATCCTTGCAAACTTCAACGGCACAAGCGGCGATATCGACGTTATCACTCACGAATTCGGTCACGCTCTTGCTGCAGATTATATGTTCAAGTTTGCCGAGCCCGACTATCCTACGGGAATGGAAACTCACGAGTGCCACAGTATGTCCATGGAATTTCTTTGCCACAAATATATGGATGGTTTCTTTGGTGATAAATCGGATAAATACCGTTATAAGCATATCGTTGATGCGCTTTCATTTATTCCTTACGGAACGATTGTTGACGAATTCCAGCATCTTGTTTATGAAAATCCCGACCTCACACCCGATGAACGCAAGTCTGAATATCTGAAACTCGAAAAGAAATACAGACCCTATCTTTCGTTTGAGGGCATTCCTTATCTTGAACTCGGCACACGTTGGCAGTATCAGATGCATATTTACGAAAGTCCGTTCTATTATATTGACTACTGTATTGCACAATGTGTTGCACTCGGTTTTCTTGGGCTTTCGAGAACGGATTTTAATGATGCACTCGAAAAATATGTTGATTTCCTTAAGAAAACGGGCGGTATATCCCTCGCAGAATTAATTGAAGGCGCAGGACTTAAATCACCGTTTGTTGAAAATGCACTCAAAGAAACCGCAGAAAATGCCCTCAAAGCTATAACAGAAACCGAAAACAAAATATAATGCAAAAGGGGAGCAGGCACAAAACCTGCTCCCTTAATTATTATTGAATTAACCGAAATATCTCTCAAGAAGACCCTGGAATGCCTTGCCGTGTCTTGCTTCGTCACGAGCCATTTCATGGACTGTGTCATGGATAGCGACAAGGCCCTGTTCCTTAGCCATCTTTGCAAGCTCAAACTTGCCTGCGGTTGCACCGTTTTCAGCGTCAACTCTCATTTCGAGATTCTTCTTTGTGCTGTCGGTGATAACTTCGCCGAGGAGTTCGGCAAACTTTGCAGCGTGTTCTGCTTCTTCGTAAGCTGCCTTTTCCCAGTAAAGACCGATTTCGGGATAGCCTTCACGGTGAGCAACTCTTGCCATTGCAAGATACATACCTACTTCTGAGCATTCGCCTTCAAAGTTAGCTCTGAGACCGTCGATAATTTCCTGGCTTACACCCTTTGCAACGCCTACAGCGTGTTCTGCAGCCCATGACATTTCGCCGCTTTTCTGTTCATTGAACTTTTCAGCGGGAACCTTGCACTGGGGGCAGAATTCGGGAGCTGAGTCACCTTCGTGTACATAACCGCAAACTGAGCATACAAATTTTTTCAAAGTCGGATCGTAGCCATGTCGTTCTG
>JAZSNQ010000048.1:0-11354 GCA_045536515.1 Acutalibacteraceae bacterium
ATTTTTGCTCAAATATGGTAAAATGATTGCATAAATCGCACTGCGAAAGGAGAATTACTATGATAGGTCTCGGCAAATGGGCTTGCACCGTCAACACCATGTTTTTTTCGGGCGAGGTAAAAATAAAGGTTTTTGATGACAACGGAAGCTACGGCTTTGAAATCGACATTCCCGGAGTCGATGTTCCCGACATCGAAATCAAGAGCATTGAGGAAGATGATGATTCGATTTTTGCCGTTGTGAGAACATCTGTCCTTCCCGGTAAGGATGTCGAACTCACAATCAACTTTGACGGCGACGAATTTGACGGTTTCCTCAAAATTCCCTATATCGGCAAGGTTAAATTCAAAGACGGTCACAGAATCGAAGAATAAAAAACAGGTTTGCATCGGAGAAAAATCCTTTGCAAACCTTATTTTTATATTACCTTATATATTTCATCATATCTGCAGGCAATTTCAGACCAGTTGAATTTTTGTGCACCCTCGGTTGCACGTTTGCTCATTGCGGAATAGTCCGAAATAACATTTTTGATTTCTTCCGCAATCGAAGCGGGGTTGTGTGAATCAACGCTTCTGCCCACCTCGCCGTTTTCAAACTGCCCGTCAAAGCCCTGACCAGCGGAATATATGACGGGAAGACCCTGACTCATCGCTTCCGCATAAACAAGTCCGAAGGATTCCGTGAACGACGGCATAACGAAAATATCGTGGTCACGGTATGTTTTAAGCAGTTCTTCTTTTTTCTGATTGGGAATATATGAAGTAAATTTATCCTGCATTATTCTGTCGAATTCGGCTTTGTCCTGTATTTTACCCACAACGGTCAGCGATGTTTTGTATCCTTCATTCCTCAGAATCTCCATCGCCTTCTGTGTTGAGGGAATGTTTTTGTTTTTGTCTATGCGACCCGCATAAATAAGCTTCAGTTCTTTTGATTCTGCGTTTATTTCCCTCGGCTGTGCCGTGTTTTCAAGCCAGTGATTGTCGATTCCGTTGGGGATGATATATGTTTTTTTCAGAATTTCATCGCGGTATTTTTCGGGAACATATTTGTCAAAAACCTGCTTTCTGTATGCCTCCGACAAAAAGAAAACCGCCGAGGCTTCACGCATGGTTTTAACTCCCCTGCTTCGCAGATGGGGCATATACTGCAGAAAAGTGTTGACATCCGTGTTGCGCACCGCAACAACATAGGGCACACCGTATTTTTCCGAAAGTCTGCGTGCACAGTTTCCGTCGGTGAAAAGAGTATAGGCATGAATGCAGTCATACTCCGAAACATCAAACTTTGATACAATGTCGTTATAAATTTTGTTTTGCTTGTAATCAAAAACAAGTCTGTCCCATTTTTTGAAGCATTCGCTCACGCAAACATTGTCGTTGGGCTTTATAACGGCAACGTTTTTGCTGTAAACGGGAACATAAATCTGATTACGGTGGTTCATTTTTTCAAGATTTTCCGCCATAATCTGATGAAGCGTTGTTCCTACATAATTGCAGTTTATATGAAATATTTTCATTTTTTCACCTTTGTGTATTTTTATTAATCAAAGTATACTTTTTTCAACACTGTTTGTCAATTCTCCCGAGGATAAATATTGACTTTTGACCATGATATGTTGTATTCTATTGATATAAATTTTATGAGGTGTATTCTGATGAATGTTATTGATAAGCCGCTTGTCTCGGTGGTTATTCCCACATATAAAAGAGAAGTTGAGGTTCTTTCAACCGCAGTTAATTCGGTTCTCAATCAGACATATAAAAACGTTGAGATTGTTATTGTTGACGACAGTCCCGATACCTATGAAAAAAGACCGGAAGTCAAGGCGTATGTGGAATCGGTTAACCACGATAAAGTTGTTTTTATTCAGAATGAAAAAAATCTCGGCGGTTCTCTTGCCCGCAACAGAGGAATTGACGCTTCAACGGGCGAATACATCACATTCCTTGATGACGATGATGAATACACCCTGGACAAAATTGAAAAACAGCTTTGTTTTATGATTGAAAATGATTGCGATATGACGTTTTCAAACACCGTTATGTGCAAAAACGGAAAACCCGTTGAGGTCAGGGATTTCAAGGATATTCCCGCTTATGACAACGAATCTCTTTTGCGTTACCATCTGCTTTATCATCTCACGGGCACATCCACCTATATGTTCAAAGCTGAAAAGCTCCGTGAAATCGGCGGATTTGACAACGCTCTTTGCGGTCAGGAGTTCATTCTTACCCTCAAGGCGATTGAGGGCGGTCTGAAAATCAGATATATGGATGTCAATGATGTTCTTCACACAATAAGTGCAGAAGGCAGTATTTCTTTCAGCAGAAATAAAATTCAGGGTGAAAAAAATCTCTACAAGATAAAATCACGATATTTTCCCAAGCTTAACAAAAAAGAAATCCGCTATGTGAAATTCAGATATCACGCAATTATGGCAATAGCTTACAAGCGAAATTCTATCTATCATAAAATGGCAGCCGAAGGTGTAACTGCAGTTATCACTTCTCCGTTTGACTTCGTGAGTGAGTGCCTTGCTCTGCTGAAAAATACAGTTGAACAGAGAACAAAATAGTCAAATGGGCTTTCTCACTAAGCAAAGAACAAAAGAAACATTAAATAAAAACACGGCTTGCATCGGTAATTTAACCGTTGCAAGCCACTTTTATTGTGATATAGAATTAAAACAAGCAGATTTTGTTTCTTTTTAGCCGTTTTTTCCGATTTGACGTATAGCATATACGCCTGTCATCGGAAGAAAACGGCTTCTTCATCTTATTGAGACAGCCCCTATTTTATTTGTTACCGAAATACGCTTTTTTCTGAACATAATATTTTGCAAACGATGCACCGTAGAACACAAGCGCATTTGATTTTGCAAGGTTGACCAATCCGCTTTTATCCTTTTCAAACGGAACTTCAAGCAATTCGGGTGCAGATTTTTTAATCAGCTCAACATGAATTTCGGATTTCATTCTTTTTGCTCTGTCAACCGCCGTCCAGACATAGATAATGCTTCTCGAATTGAAAATATTGAAATACGCCTGACCCATCGTGTTGCGTATCATGTGCGTGTGCGACGCCCAGACTCCGAGTCTGTTTTCAACGGAAAATAAATCGAAAACATTAACCTTTTCTCCGCCGTCTTTAATCTCTTTCATCCACTTTTTCAAAAGCTTCTTTGCTCCGTTGCTGTAATTATGAAGCTTGCATCTGAAATATGCAGGCGTTGCAAGAAAAAGCGGTATATCCCTGTGAAGAGAGCATTTTCCCACCTGACCGATAATGTCGCCTTCAAGCGTTGCAAAATCACCGTAGTGCTTGTTGACGGTCACGGAAAGAACAAACGCATCTTCCGGATAACCGTTTTCACCGAGAACTTCATCCATGGCGCATTTCATTTCGGGAGTGACGGTTTCCTTGTAAATCTGTTCATGATTTCCGCCTGCAAGCCTTGCAAGTTCAACGGGAACATCCCAGTCCTGACCGTCTTTTTTGAAGCCGTCCTTCCAGATTGTGTAGGAATTGACCTTTCCGCCGAGTTTTTTGAGAAAAGCATAAACAACCCTGCTGTCACGTCCCGAAGTGAGAGGACAGTAAATATCAAAATCCGACAAATACATCTTTGTGATATTTTCTATCATCGGAGCGGTGATTTCAGCCGCCTTTTCCGGTGATATTTCTTTTTGCACGGTATTGCAGTTGACAAAACGCACGGCTTTTTCCGCATTGATATCAAGATAATGATTGGGAATAAGCTGTTTTATCTCCTTATAAGGCGTAACGTCATACGGCATCGCCTGATTGAGCGGACCGCTGTTACGGATTTCCTGCAAATATTTGTCGGGTTTCAAATCAAAGCTATCCATAATAATCTTCGGATTGCTGCAGCAGACAAAATCCGAAAGTCCGACTGAATAAAACACGGGAACGCTGCACGTTGCGTCGCCAATGCAGTAACATCTGCTGTTTTCGGCATAGAAAATCACATACTTGCCGCCGAGTTTTTTTTCGTATTCAATAACATCGGCAAGATTATCGGATGATTTCAAAATATTTTCGGCAAGTTTTTCTCTCTGACCGCTGAAAACATCAACAGCATATCCCAAAATTATAATTTCCCTGCCGTCTTTTTCCGAATATTGCAAGGGAGTACGGCTGTCGGTGTGAAGGATAAAATCACAGATTTTTTTTGAATTTTCCAACCCAAAGGCATAATCATCCACACCCTTGGTCAGACAAAATGAAAATAAGGTGTTTTCTGTGTTCATTTTTATATGCTCCCCTGATCGTTTAAGACAATATTCTGCTTTGTAAGATTCTGCTGTTTTTCAAACGGCATATTTAATACCGCAATTGCAATGTAAATATGGAAAGGTGGGTCAAAATAAAACAACTCACTTAAGAAGAAATACATAACAATCATGCATATTGCTACACTGTAATTTATAAAATTTCTTTTGATTGTGACTGTTCGGCTCTGTTTGGAAATTACCATTAATATTGAAAACAGAAGTGCTGTTCCGACAGCTCCGAGATAATAAAAAAGGTCAATATATGTATTATGAGATGCTCGTGAATTTACCAGTCCCGCAGCTATGCTGCTTCCGAAAATACCGACTCCTAAATTATTGATAAGATATTTTATGTACCCGGTCCATAAAGCAAATCTTCCGGTTGTCAGTGCATTTATATCCATACCTTCAGATGTTTCACTCTCGGAAATTCTTTCAAGAACAACATCAAAAGCATCTATCTGACCTGTCAGAACAAGAACAATAACTGCTGCTATCGTTAAAATTGATATAACTATCGCAACATAATTTTTTTTGTGATGAAGCGAAAATAAAAACATAAAAATGGGCAGAAAAAGCATAATCAATGCCGATTTACTGTATGTCATAATAAGAAAATAGACCAACAGCATTGAGAATAAGCCTAAAACAAACGAATTAATTTCATTTTTGTAAAAAAGAATCACAAGCAGACACAGCGAAATTATTATTCCGACATTATAGTAATTCGGATCCGCATAGAGTCCGCTGAATCGGTAAATTAATTCTTCTTCACCCGCTTCTCCAAGCGATTTTGCTCCTACAAATGATTCTATTTTAAAGAAGCTTGAATCGAGCAATCCGAACACAGAGGCAACAAGATTTCCTGTTATATAGCTCAAAAATAATTCTTTGTTGCGTATTTCCGTTTCTTTGTTTAAAATACAAGACAGAAACAACAGATTAAATATTAACTTAACTGCCCTGAAAATATTAAGATCCCCCGCCAAAAGTTGTCCGGATATTATGTAAACTGCAAATACCGCAACTATAAAAGTTGCTTGTCGCGGGAGAACAAGATGCAGAATAACATAAATAAGAATAATAATTGTAAAAAATGACTGTACACCGGGTGAAAGCTTAAATATATTCGCCATGGGCAGAACAAAGAAAATTTGCAGAAGATTTGTTTCTCTGTCGCAGAAAACAAGCATCAATCCGAAAATCAGAAATGCCGCAAGCGAAAACACGTTTCTGTATGTACCGAATAGAATCAGCAATGCCAGAATCGCAGAAATTGCCCAGCGCATCTTATTGTTTTTTATTGAAATCACCGGGCTCATTCCTTTCTGCATTAAATTTTTATTCTTTTTTCATGCTTTTTAGTTTTAAAATTGCTGAAAAATCTTCTTTTTGCGGTAAAATAAGTTCCCGTAATTTGATGTCGGTTTTTTTGCAAAAATAAGTGATAAAACATACGGCACATACGAAATGGCCTGCAAATGATGCAAGAGCAGCACCGACAATTTCCAAATACGGAATCAAAAGCAGATTTAACACAATGTTTGTTACAACCGAAGCAGCCAACATCAGAAGATTTGCCGCCTGACGTTTGTTTACAATATTATACTGCGATATCATTTTCAGAAAAACCATAAACACGGTACCGAAAGATGAAATGACAAGGACATTATAGGCACCTTCATATTCCGTACCGTAGAGCAGATTAATAATCAGCTTGCCTGTAAGTGAAAAGCCGATTGCCATAACCGAGCATAACAAAACTGAAATTCTTGTAACCCGTGCAACTTCTTTTTCGCTTTTTCCCGATACAAGCTTGCTTAGAAGAATCTCACGAACCGCATCCGGAACGGCAAGGATTTTATCGGATATGCCGATACCTACCGAATATAAACCTATTGCCGCACTTGCAACGCTTCCGTTCATATCCATCATAATAATATCTATCTTTGAATTCATAATGGTCAGAATAAGTGCCGCCATCGGCATTAAACCGAATTTCAGCATGGATGCGATAAATTTTATGCTGATTTGTTTCGGACTAATATTAACTCGAAGTCCGACAGTAGCCGCCATCGCTCTGATAACAACCGATGCGGAAATTGAAATAATCATAAACGGATAATTCGGTTCAAATGCAATCCAAAGTATAAAAATAATTATTGTTTCCGAAATATTTGAAATCAGACTCCACAGATTTTTCTTTTTGGAGTTTTCAATCAGATAAATATAACTGACAATAGTTTCATAGGCAAATATCGGTGTCAGTGCGATAATAAAAACGGTTTTGGGCGGAAAACTGCCGCTGAACAATAATGACATTGAAACGGCACCGATAAACAATATCAAATAAATAAAATATATGTTGTTAATAAAAACGCTTAAAAAGCCCTTGATTTTGCCCTGCTTTTTAAAATAAGGATATGCTTGATGTATTCCGCAGGTTATTAAAACCTGAATCAGAGAAACCGAGCTTGTTATGGTTGCTGCAACACCTTTCAGCTCTGCTCCGAGAAAACGCGCGAGAAATGCAGAATGAAGCACACTTACGGCAATCATCGTAAATTTAACAAGAACAGAAAAGAAATATTCATTGTTAACCAGCTTGCTTAATCTGTTGTTTTTCATGCTTTGCTCCGATTTTTTATTTGACTTATAAATTCATCTAAATAAATATTGTTCTGATTTGCCATTTGATATATTTCGTCGGCTAAAACTATAGGTTTGTCCGCAAAACGTTCAATCATTTCAAAAACTTTGGCTTCGGTTGCATCTTTAAGAGGAATAACCCGTTCGCTGTGTCCTATCTGACGGTAATATTTTTCAACTTTTTTATAATGCTGCGGAACAGGAATAACGGATTTTGAATATGTAGCCGCAACAATTCCTACATGGAGCTTATATGTTATAACACAATCGCAGGATTTAATTATTGAGCAAAGCTCCATAGGGTCACCATACTTGTAATAATACGAATTATTTGTCGCAAACTTGCAGACTTCTTCATATGTTTTGCCTTCGTTGGGATAATGCTGGTCGCTTGCAACAACTATTTCATACTCATCTGAATGGTTATTATAAAAATTTTCAAGTGCCGGAATTATATGCTTTCGTGCTTCCTCGCATTCATTTATATGTAACAGAATTCTCTTTTTAGCAGAATTTTTCCACTCTTCAAAAGCAGGAACTTCGGGCAACGGATAATCAATAAGTGTCTGCGCATAGTCTGAAGTCACATCGATGCTTTCCTGTGATATTCCTGTTTTTTCAACAAGAAATTTTTTTGAATCTTCGTTTCTTACAATCACTTTCAGAGAGCTCTTGCAGATTTTTTTTATGATTTTCCTCATAAACCAATATTTGCAAGGCCCCGCATCAACAGCAAGAATCATTATGGGCTTGCGCTTCCCGGCATAGTATAAGCCGATAGGAAAATAGCGTTTTAACCATAAATATGTGGTGTAAAGCGATGTGTCGCTTCTGTCTCCGAGATATCCTCCGGGCATATAAAGGAGCGCATCGGCATCCTTAACGTCAAAATCGCTTATGTTTTCGGCACCGACAAAATTTTTGCAATAATCGGACATAAGATAAAATCTCTTTTCTGCTTTGCCGTTCAGCTTTTCAATAATAAGTTTTGCAAACAGCATATCGCCGAAATTATCCATGTAGGTTGCCCCGACCACTAAAATTTTCATCGAATTTTCTCCCCTCGAATATTATTTTCCGTCAAAAAGCAAGCTGAGTTTATCAAGAATTTCTTGATTGTTGTATGTTTTTGTTTCTAAATTTTTTCTCATTCCGGTTATTATTTCACGGTTTTCCGTCAATTCAAAAAAAGCTTTATTTAACCCATTTTCGCTGTTTTCGCAAACCATACCGAATTCAGGCGTAACTAATTCATAAGCGGAAATATTCTCGGTTGTAAGTATTGGCGTTCCGCAAATTATTGCTTCTCCGTATACCATGGGAGCAGCTTCATATACGGAAGGCTGAATATATAAATCGCTTCTCAAAAAATAGGGATAAGGATTTGAGAGAGAGCCGAGCAAAATAACAGATTTTTCAATTCCGTATTCGGATATAAGATTCCTTGCTTCCTGCATATCCTCGCCGTCACCTGCGATATACCAACGAACATCGGGATGTTTTTTCAGAACAGGTGCAAATGCCCGAATGGCTCTGGGAATTGCTTTTTGCGGACTGAAACGGCAAGCGGAAAAACAATTGAGTGTTTCTTTGGAAAAAAGCACTTCAGGTTCTTCTTTTGAAAGCGTGAGAATACGGTCGATGTCCTGCACATTATAACAATAGTCAACAGGAACATTCAGTTCGGGATGACGCTTTTTGAATATATCTGCTGTTCCTTTTGAAACACAGATTATTTTTGACATTCGCTCCATGTATTTCCTGTTTTTACGGTCATCATAAGAGATTTTATACGGGTCATAGTGAATCCAACCCAATTTAACGGGCGCATCAGTTTTTTTGTCAATAAAACGGTAAAAACCCGATACAACCGCATTGGGCGAATCTTCGTGATGATAAGCAACAACCGCATCATATCCGTTTAACGGTTTTTGTAACATCATAGCTAAATTAAAAAACAATTTATTGGTAAAAATTCTGTCAAAAGCACCGAGAAAAAGTCGGAACAGATACATCAAAAAGCCGGTTTTTTTTGCCTCACCGACAGACATTCCGTGAAGCTGAAGAAGTTTGTTTGTTTTGATAACATTAATTCCTTCGGGCAATCTGTTTTTCAGCTGTCCCTCATTACAGAAGACACAGACATCAACATCATAATCATCTTTGATTGCATTTATAAGATTCAGCATGGAAGACTGTATTCCGCCTACAACAAATGATTTATTTACAAGCAGAATTTTCTTTTTCATCGGAACATCTCCATTTCTTAAAGAACGTTAAAGTTGGCGATTTCTGTATTATTCTTTTTGGCAACAGACAGAATTTCAGGATTCGAATATACCTTATATTCATTCACCCTGCCTTCGGTAATTCCGCCGAAATATTCGCAGTCGGGAGTGACTGACGGGTGAATGATAAGCTCTGCAACGCCGTTATCTTTCCATCTGATGTTTTTCAGAAGATAAGGCAGGTTGAGTTTATCCGCTTCATTCATTCTCACAAGTATTCCGTCGGGTGAACTCACACCCAACTTTTTCGACTTTTTCTGCCAGGCATCAAGCATACGGCATTTCACGGGATTGGTGATTGTCCATTTCAGGCTCTTATCGGATTTGCCGTTTGATGCAGGAACAAAAATTCTTTGGTGCGAACGCATTTTTCTGATTCCGAGTTCAAGCGATACATCTCTGAAAAGATCATACAAATCCGGATAAACATGAACATTCTGATGAGTGTTCCAATAATCGGGTTCTCCGCAGATTTCAACATATTTTTTATATTGCGCTTTCATTTCCGTCTTAATCTGAGCAAAATTATATGTTTTGTTTTTGCACGCTTCGCGTATTTTGCTGTATGAGAGAAATACGCCGTCATTATCAACCAGGTCGCGGACACAATCTATGGGTGACAGGGGCATTCCTGCAGTGAAATTATAATGAAGGCCAACCGAAAGATTCGGGAATTTATCTTTCAGAGTTGATGCGGCATCACAGCAGGACATATTTGTCATAACATTTGTTGAAAGAACAATTCCTGCGGCAACACATTCTTCAATTGCCGTGTTAACATCTTCGCACATTCCGTAATCGTCTGCGGTGATAATCAGTTTTTTCATAACAGTTTCCTTCCGGCTTAACAGATTATTTTTTGACAGTCTTTTCCTTTTTTTTCTTCATAGCAGTGGTCTGGCCCTGGGCGGTGCCTTCGGTGCTGTCTTTCATAAAGAGAATTTTTACTGTTGCGAGAATAAGTCTGAGGTCTTTCACAAACGACATCTGATTTATATACATAAGGTCCATGCGGAGCTTGTCATAAGGCTCGGTGTTATATCTGCCGTAAATCTGTGCAAGACCCGTAAGACCTGCCTTAACCTGCAGACGCAGTCTGAATTCGGGCAGCTCCTCCTCATACTGCTTTGCGATTTCGGGACGTTCGGGTCTGGGACCCACAATTGTCATATCGCCCTTGAGAATATTGAAAAGCTGAGGCAGTTCGTCAAGTCTGCAGGCTCTTATTATTTTACCGACGGGAGTTATTCTGTCGTCATGATCCGTTGCAAGACGTGCCACACCGTCGCTTTCGGCGTTGACTCTCATGCTTCGGAACTTAAAAATTTCAAACTCTTTGCCGTCTTTTGTAAGACGCACCTGCTTATAGAATGCAGGACCTCTGTCATAGGCTCTTATTGCAATTGCCGTTATGAGCATAATGGGACTGAGAACGATTATTCCGAGCAGGGAAGCTACAATATCAATTGCACGCTTCACAAATGCATATTCAACCTTCGGCTGTGCTCTGGAAACACAGAAAACGGGAACGCTGAACATATCAAGATGTACCGAACCGCCGAAAAGAATATCTCCGATGCGGGGAGAAGTATAAAAAACCTTGCCGTTGTCAATGCAGTATTTCAGTGTCTCGTTACGCACAAGAAAAGGAATATCCGCTGCGGCAAAAACCGCTTCGCAATCTGCAATGTTGTTTTTTATTCCGTCGATGTCTTCGTTCGAATGTATCATTTTGACAACATCAAAATTCTGTGTACGGCTGTATGCTTCGCAAAGTCCGAGAAGCTCTTCCTCTTCGTTATATATCAAAGCGGTTTTCTTGGGTTTGTTGAACTTAAAATATGCCTTGTTGACCGCCACGCTCCATACTATGTTGATTATAAACTGAACAGCAATGAGCATTATAAGAGGCAGAGGAGTGAATACTTTGGAGTTTGCAATAACAAATACAATATAGAACGCACCGCCCGCCACGACATCCGCAAGTCCCTGAGAATAGACAAGCTTTGAATTGCTTGCAAATCCGAAATCATATGATTTGAATGTACGCAGAGAGAAACAGAGAATAGCGGCATAAAGCGCAACAAAAATCATGAATCTTGTTTTGCCGACGCCG
>JAZSNQ010000094.1:0-3551 GCA_045536515.1 Acutalibacteraceae bacterium
TTGTCAAGGATAGTGTTGGGCACAAGTTGATTGTTAACAAAAAGTTTACAATTAAATTTTTCGTTTTTGAGGTTAGCTGCAACGTAGCGCAAGGGTAAAACCCTTGTTTAAAATCTATGATTTTTTATCATCGGAGCTGCGCACTTTACATTCCGTCAGGATATGTATAGAAGTGCGCCATTCGGAAATATAATAATCTTTTACAAACACTTTTGCATTTAAAATCAACACTTTTGCACAATCGGCGAAAACGGTTGACAAATCTGTTTTGTATTGTTAGAATATAGAAAAATTTTAAAGAAAGGCAGGTGGACAGAATGACAATGTATTATGTGAATTATTTAAAATCGTATATGAAATCAGATGTTATTTTGTCCGCAATATAGCTGTATTTATATAGAGATAATTTTGAGACTCCTCTGATTTTCATATCAGGGGAGTTTTTTTGTTTGGAGAGATTACAATGATAACATTAAGAATAACAACAATTGAAGATGTAAATGCTCTGACGGCTATTCAGCAAAATGCCTTTCTGCCGCTTTATGAAAAATATCACGATGCGGGCAATCCGTGTCTGAGAGACGAAAGGGACATACTTTGCAGATTAAACAATCCGAAGTTCCTGTATTTAACAATTCTTTCTGATGAGAAAATTGTCGGCGGTATTTTATACAGAATCAAGGGCTCAACACCGTTTGTAAAAAATCTTCGTTGGGGCAAATATTATCTCGGAAGAGTATATATTTCACCCGAATATCAGAACAAGGGTATTGCAACAGAGGCGATATTACAATCGGAGAAATTTTTGAAAAAACCGAAAAAATTATATGTTGACTTTCCTGAAGATCTGGATAAAAACAGAAAGTGCTACACCAAGTGTGGCTACAGAGATACGGGCAAACGGCTTGAAGCTGAGCCGGGATTAATTCTTGCCTGTTTTGAAAAACGAATTTGAGTTGTGAGGATAATATGAAAATCTGTATTTGTGACGATGACTGTTTTACCGTCAGAGAAATCAGGAATCTGCTCGAACCTTTCCGTACCGAAGACGACGGTTTTGACATTTCTGATTTCTCCTGCGGCGAAGATTTGATTGAATTTTATAAAAACGGCGGATGCTTTGATATTGTATTCATCGACATCGAGATGGGCGGTATCAACGGCGTTGAAGCCGCCGAAATCATAAGAGAATTTGCGCCCGAAACAATCATAATTTTTGTTTCGAGCCATTCAAGTTACATATTCGATGCGTTCAGAATCGAGGCTCTGCATTTTCTTGTGAAGCCGATTAAGGAAAAAGAATTCAGCGAAGTTTTCACAAGAGCGATGAAAAAATACACCGCAACAAATGCGAGCGTTATTCTGAAATGGGAAAGCGTGCGAAACAAAATTTCCATCAACAAGATTAGCTATGTTGAGGGTTACCGCAGACATCTGACCGTGCATACCGCAAGCGGTGTTTATGAGGCTGTCGGTAAAATTTCGGAGATATACGAAATTCTGAAACCGCACGGATTTGTGCGTGTTCATCAGGGGTTCATCGTTAATATGAACTGCATAAAAAGCTTCAATGCAAACGAGGTTGAACTGACCGACGGCTCAAAGGTTGCCGTAAGTGTTCGGAAGAAACAGGAAGCATTGAAGGCGTACGATATTTTTATCAGAAAGTGGGGCTGGTGAAATGGTAAGAATAATTTCACATTTCCTTTTTGCTTGCTTTGAAATTTTTGCAGTAGAAGTTTTATTCTCTGCCGTTGCAAAAAAGAGGCTTGAAAGAAAATTCCATATTCTTGTTATGTCAGCAGCAATTGTTCTGAACACTCTTTCGTCTTATTTTCTGACCGGAACAGGCTTAACTCTGCTTATTATGAGCACAGTTATTGCTCTTGCATTCGGCTTGTCATACAAAGTCAAACCGTTTTTCGCAATAATCGGCGGTGTGGTTTATACAATCGTAGCAGGCGCTTCCGAAATGATTGCGGTTCTTTTAACCGGATTTATATTGGGCGAAGAAACACTCAGCTTTATGGAGAACGATTATATATTTGCAGGAATGGGTTTCATCTGTAAGTTTATTGCGTTTATCATAACTTATTTCATATCTAAAAAAATCGGAAAGATGGATTTAGGTGTTTCCAAAGGACAGTCAGTACTTCTTTTTATCCAGCCGATTGCAACCGTTTTTGTTACGCTTGTAATTTATAAATGCACATACGAGGTTCGCAGCATTCCGACATTTTTGTATGCTGCTGTTGCGGTTTTGATGATTGCATCAAATCTCGTTACCCTCTTTCTTATTTACAGACAAAAGGACTATGTTGAATCAAAAGCAAGGCTCGGCTTTGCCAACGAACAAATTAAAAATCAGCTCGCTCACTACGAGGAGCTTTATCGCTATCAAAGCGAAATCCGCACTTTCAGACATGATATTAAAAACAAATTGCTCTCCGTTTCGGGACTTCTCGCAGACGGTCAGACTCAGTCTGCCATTGATGCAATAAAAGGCGAAGTGGATTTTCTTGACGAAGCAAACAACGGTGTTATAAACTCGGGCAATCCCGCAGTTGACGCCGTTCTTCAGTCCAAGCTCGCCATTGCCGAAAGCAAGGGAATAACACTCGATTATTCGGTAAAAATTTCGGATAAAATCAATGTTGATTTGCTTGAACTTGGCGTACTTATCGGCAACGCACTCGACAATGCGATTGAAGCCGCAGAGGATCTCGGAAACGGTACGGAGAAAACGATTTTTGCAAGCATTATAACAATGGGCGGCAGAATTGTTGTTTCCGTTGAGAATCCCGTTGAAGCGCAGGTTGACACAAAGCATATCGGCACGGCAAAAGCCGATAAGCTCAACCACGGCTACGGACTCAAGAGCATAAAAACGATTGCACAGAAATATGACGGCGATGTTTTTGTTTCCTGCGAGGGAAACATATTCACAACAAGCATCAACATCTGCAACACTTTTGAACATTAAATCCACACTATTGCAGAGCATATTTCAATCGTTTGATTTTTAATTTATCATTAATACTGAAGCGGCGGAGGCTATGCTTTCGCCGTTGTTTTTTATACACCATTGACGTTTTGAATTATAAACAGAAAGGAAGAAAATGAAATACTATTCAATCGTTGCTTTGATTTCTGCGGTTGTTCATTCTGCACTCGGAATTTCGATTTGCCGCAACAAGCTCAAAGCCTTCGTTAACATAATGTGTAAAAATCCCGAAAGATACAAAATTCTCGGCGGATATTTCATTGCTATAGGCGTGATTATGCTAAGCTGCGGTTTTGCCGCACTATATGATTCAACAAGTGCGTTTATTTATCTTGTTATTTGCGCTGTTATCGTTTCAATAATTCTTTCACTTATCAGGAGGGAAAGCGTGTGAAGAAAAAATATAATTATTTCAGCAACTTAAAATTTATGCTGAAAGAGCATTGGGGTTTTGACAAATCCTATGTAATTATGCAAATCGGTCTTACTCCGCTGGGCGCGGTAAGCTCGGTTGTGGCGGCATATCTGCCGAAAATCGTTCTCGACT
>JAZSNQ010000130.1:0-9579 GCA_045536515.1 Acutalibacteraceae bacterium
ATCCTCTGTTCCCACCTCGGCAAACCCAAGAACGGCCCCGAAGCAAAGTTCTCACTTGCTCCCGTAGCAAAGAGACTCAGCGAGAAGCTCGGCAAGGAAGTTGTTTTTGCAGCTGACGATACAGTTGTTGGCGAAAATGCAAAGGCAGCAGTTGCAGCTATGAACGACGGCGATGTTGTTCTTCTCGAAAACACACGTTTCCGTGCAGAAGAAACAAAGAACGGCGAAGCTTTCTCAAAGGACCTTGCAAGCATCTGCGAAATGTATGTTAACGATGCATTCGGCGCAGCTCACAGAGCACACTGCTCAACAGTAGGCGTAACAGCTTATGTTGAAGAAGCAGCAGTAGGTTACCTCATGGGTAAAGAACTCAAGTATCTCGGCAACGCTGTTGAAGATCCCGAAAGACCCTTCGTAACAATTCTCGGCGGTGCAAAGGTTGCAGATAAGCTCAACGTTATCGAAAATCTCCTCAACAAGGCTGACACACTCATCATCGGCGGCGGTATGGCTTACACCTTCCTTGCAGCAAAGGGCTACGGCGTAGGCAACTCACTCCTTGACGAATCAAAGATTGATTATTGCAAGGATATGCTTGCAAAGGCTGAAGCAAAGGGCGTTAAGATTCTTCTTCCCGTTGATGTTGTAACAGCAGCAGGCTTCCCCAATCCCATTGATGCTGAAATCGAAACAGCAGTTTATGCAGCAGATGCTATCCCCGCAGACGTTGAAGGTCTCGACATCGGACCCAAGACTGCAGAACTCTATGCAGATGCAGTCAAGAGTGCAAAGACAGTTGTATGGAACGGACCCATGGGCGTTTTCGAGAACCCCACTCTTGCAGCAGGCACAATCTCCGTTGCAAAGGCACTTGCCGAAACAGACGCAGTTACAATCATCGGCGGCGGCGACTCAGCAGCAGCAGTTAACACTCTCGGCTTCGGCGACAAGATGACTCACATCTCAACAGGCGGCGGTGCATCACTCGAATTCCTTGAGGGTAAGGCACTCCCCGGTATTGAAGCAGTAAATGATAAGTAATTTTGGCGAAATTTTCTTTTCTCCCTCGGTCGCGTATCTATATACGCTTCCCTCAGTGCGAAAAACAAATTTCATCCAAAATTCCATTATCCTTTAATAAACAATGATTTATAATATCGAAAGGACATAAAATCCATGGATAAATCACTCCGCAGACCTGTTATCGCAGGCAACTGGAAAATGAACAACAATCCCGAGCAGACAAAGGCTCTCATTGAAGCTATGAAGCCTCTCGTTGCAGACGCAGATTGCGATGTTGTTATCTGCGCTCCCTATATTGACCTCTATGCAGCTATGGAAGCAGCAGCAGGTTCAAACATCAAAATCGGTGCCGAAAACTGTCATTGGGCAGAAAAAGGTGCTTTCACAGGCGAAGTTTCCGCTGAAATGCTCAAGGCAGCAGGCGTTCCCTATGTTATCATCGGTCACTCCGAAAGAAGACAGTATTTCGGCGAAACAGACGAAACCGTACGCGATCGCGTAAGAGCTGCTCTCAACGCAGGTCTTAAGGTTATCCTTTGCGTTGGCGAAGTTCTCAAGGAAAGAGAACTCGGCATCACAGCAGAGGTTGTAAGACTCCAGACAAAGGTTGCACTTTCAGGCGTTTCCGAAGCTGAGCTTGCAAACATCATTATCGCTTACGAACCCGTATGGGCTATCGGTACAGGTCTTACCGCTACTCCCGAGCAGGCAAACGAAGTTTGTGCTGTTATCCGTGCTCTTATCGCAGAGCTTTACACAAAGGACGCAGCTGACAAATTCGTTATCCAGTACGGCGGTTCAATGAACGATGCAAACGCAGCAGAGCTTCTCGCTCAGTATGATGTTGACGGCGGTCTTATCGGCGGCGCATCACTCGTTTCAGAAAAGTTTGCAGCTATCGTTGCAGCAGCTTCAAAATAATCAAAATTGTTAAGGGGGTCGTAAACCGCGACCCCTATATTTTTGAAAGGATGTTTGTTATGAGCAAAAAACCCGTGCTTCTTTGCATTATGGACGGTTTCGGAAGAAACGACAGCGATTACGGCAACGCAATTGCTGCTGCAAAAACTCCGAACCTTGATAAGATAATGGCTGAAAACCCCATGACATATATCGGCGCTTCGGGTATGGACGTAGGTCTTCCTGACGGTCAGATGGGTAACAGCGAAGTAGGCCACACCAATATCGGCGCAGGCAGAGTTGTTTATCAGGAGCTTACAAGAATCACAAAGTCAATCAATGACGGCGATTTCTTTGAGAATGATGCTCTCCTCGGTGCTATCGAAAACTGCAAGAAGAACAATTCCGCACTCCACTTAATGGGTCTTCTTTCTGATGGCGGCGTTCACAGCCACAACACTCACCTTTACGGACTTCTTGAGCTTGCAAAGCGCAACGGTCTTGAAAAGGTATTCATCCATTGTCTTATGGACGGACGTGATGTTTCTCCCACATCGGGTAAAGATTTTCTTGCTGAGCTTTATAAAAAGTGCGCAGAAATCGGTGTCGGCGAAATTGCAACCGTTGAAGGCAGATACTATGCAATGGACAGAGAAAGAAAGTTTGACAGAGTTGAAAAGACCTATGTTGCAATGACAAAGCTTGAAGGTCCTAAGTTCACCTGCGCTTGCGAAATGGCTGAAAAGTCATATGCAGACGGTATCACCGATGAATTCATTGTTCCCTGCGTAAGCGAAAAGGCTGAAGCCGTTAAAGACGGCGACAGCGTTATTTTCTTCAATTTCCGTCCCGACAGAGCAAGAGAAATCACAAGAGCTTTTGTTGACCCTGCATTTGACGGTTTTGCAAGAGAAAAGAAGCTTGACCTTTTCTATGTTTGCATGACTCAGTATGAGGCGGAAATGCCCAATGTTGAGGTTGCTTATAAGCCTCAGAGAATTGATATGCCCATCGGTGAAGTTTTCAGCAAGCAGGGTATGAAGCAGCTCAGAATCGCTGAATTTACAAAGTATGCACACGTTACATTCTTCCTCAACGGAGGTGAAGAAACCGTTTATGAGGGTGAAGACAGAATTCTCATTGATTCTCCCAACGTTGCAACTTATGATATGCAGCCTGAAATGAGCGCATATATCGTTACGGATACTCTTCTTGAGAAAATTGAAGCAGATATGTATGATGCGATTGTTCTCAACTACGCAAACTGCGATATGGTTGGTCACACAGGTGTGTTTGAAGCTGCTGTTGCGGCAGTTGAGGCTGTTGATACCTGCGTTGGCAAAATCTGCGATGCGGTTTCCGCAAAGGGCGGCGTAATGCTCATTACCGCTGACCACGGTAACGCAGACAAGATGTATGAATCCGACGGTTCACCCTTCACAGCTCACACAACAAATCCCGTTCCCTTCGTTGTTGTAGGTCATGACTGCGAGCTTAAGGAAGGCGGCAAGCTCTGCGATATCGCACCCACAATGCTTGATATTATGGGACTTGAACAGCCTGCACAGATGACAGGCGAATCCCTCATTAAATGATTGACATAGTCAAAATTGCGTGATATAATAAGAAAAAATAATTTTTCGGAGGATACAGATATGAAAATCAAGACTCTTGAAACAAAGAATCTTTGCGAAAGTGCTAAAAAAGGCGGCTGCGGCGAATGCCAGACATCCTGCCAGTCAGCATGCAAGACAAGCTGCGGTGTTGCAAACCAGCAGTGCGAAAAGACAAGCAAATAATTTAAATGCCGCCAATGTGGCGGCATTTTTAATGGGTGGTATATATGATACATTGTTATAAACTCGGCGGTCTGAATATTGTTCTTGATATTTTTTCGGGCTCGGTTCATGTTGTTGACGAGGTTGCATACGACATAATCGAAATGTATGAAACCGAAAGCCGTGAAGATATCATCGCAAAAATCCTTGCGAAATATCCCGACCGTGATGATGTTACAAAGGAAGAAATTGAGGATTGTTTTGAACAGCTCGAAGAGCTTCGCTCAGCAGGCAAGCTTTTCACTCCCGACACCTTTGAACCCATGGCGGGCGACCTTAAGAAAAAAACTTCGGGTGTTATCAAGGCTCTCTGTCTTCATATTGCACATACCTGCAATCTCAACTGTTCATATTGCTTTGCAAGCCAGGGCAATTATCACGGCGACAGAGCCGTTATGAGCTTTGAGGTCGGCAAACGTGCACTTGATTTCCTTATCGAAAATTCGGGCAGCCGCAGAAATCTTGAGGTTGACTTTTTCGGCGGCGAACCTCTCATGAATTTTGAAGTTGTGAAGCAACTTGTTGAATATGCACGCTCCGTTGAGAAAGAAGCGGGAAAGAATTTCCGTTTCACTCTGACCACAAACGGTGTGCTTGTTGACGATGATGTTATTGAATTTTCAAACCGAGAAATGAGCAACGTTGTTCTCAGTCTTGACGGCAGAAAAGAAGTGCATGACCGTTTCCGTGTTGACTATGCGGGCAATGGCAGCTGGGAAAAGATTGTTCCGAAGTTTCAGAAGTTTGTCAAGGCAAGAGGGAATAAAAACTATTATATGAGGGGTACTTTTACCCATGCAAACCCCGATTTCCTTGAAGATATAAAGCAAATGCTCGACCTCGGATTTACGGAGCTGAGCATGGAGCCCGTTGTCTGTGCATCCGATGATCCCTCTGCACTTACTCAGGAGGATTTACCCGTTGTTCTTGACCAGTATGAAAAGCTTGCAGAGCTTATGCTCGAAAAACATAAAGAGGGCAAGCCCTTTACATTCTATCATTATATGATAGACCTCAAGGGAGGACCGTGCATTTACAAGAGAATTTCGGGATGCGGTTCGGGCACTGAATATATGGCTGTCACTCCGTGGGGCGACCTCTACCCCTGCCACCAGTTCGTGGGCGAAGAAAAATTCAGGCTCGGCGATATCTGGAACGGCGTTGACAACCACGAAATTCAGAAGGATTTTGAATCCTGCAACGTTTACGCACGACCCGAATGCAAGGATTGCTGGGCAAAGCTCTATTGCTCGGGCGGGTGTGCCGCAAACGGCTACCATGCAACGGGCTCGGTAAAGGGAATTTATGAATACGGCTGTGAGCTTTTCAAAAAACGCATGGAATGTGCTATTATGCTCGAAGCCGCAAAGGCAGTTGAGGAATAATGAAAACCCCGATTTGCGATTTTGTGAATAAATATAAAAACAGCGGTAAAATGCGTCTGCATATGCCGGGTCATAAGGGAAAAGATTTTCTCGGCATAGAAAGTCTTGATATAACCGAAATAAGCGGTGCGGATGTGCTTTACAATGCAAAGGGCATAATCAGAGAGAGTGAAGAAAACGCGGCAAAGCTTTTTGGTACAAAGAAAACCGTTTATTCTGCCGAAGGTTCATCGCTTTCAATCCGCGCGATGCTTTATCTTGCCGTGCTTCATGCAAAAGAAAACGGCAGAAAGCCGATTATCTCTGCAGGCAGAAACGCCCACAGAGTTTTTATGACTGCTGCGGCACTTCTCGATTTTGAAATTGCATGGATATTTCCCGAAAACAAAGAAAACATAATTTCTTGTGATATTTCTCCCGGATATCTTGATGCTTTTCTTTCCGAATCGACGGAAAAACCCTCTGCGGTTTATATTACAAGCCCCGATTATCTCGGCAATATTGCGGATATAAAAGGGATTTCCGCCGTCTGCAAAAAACACGGTGTTTTGCTCCTCGTTGATAATGCCCACGGAGCATATCTTAATTTTCTTTGTGAAAATATGCATCCGATTTCACTCGGTGCGGATGTCTGCTGCGATTCGGCGCATAAAACCCTGCCTGTTTTAACGGGCGGTGCTTATCTCCATATTTCGGAAAATGCTCCCGAAATGGTGAACGAATATGCAGAAAAAGCAATGTCGCTTTTCGCCTCAACAAGCCCGTCATACATCATTATGCAGTCGCTTGACATGGCGAATAAATATATTGCCGACGGCTATCCCGAAAAGCTTTCAAAAACCGCATTTTCTGTTGAAAAACTCAAAAAAAGACTTTCCGATTTTGGCTTTGAGCTTGTAGGAAATGAACCGATGAAGCTTGTTTTGAGCCCGAAAAGCATGGGATATACGGGCGAAGAAATTGCGGAAATTCTCTCAAAAAAAGGTGTTGAATGTGAGTTTTCCGACCCTGATTTTGTTGTTATGATGTTCACTCCCGAAATCGGCGACGATGAAATTGACTATATCGGAAATATTCTTCTTAAAACGGAAAAGAAAGAAAAAATATCCGAAAAGCCCCCTGTTTTGTCAATCTCCGAAAAGGCTATGACAGTCAGGGAAGCAGTTTTTTCTCCGTCGGAAGAAATCGGTGTTTCGGAATGTGAGGGCAGAATTCTCGCTTCATCGGCAATAAGCTGTCCGCCTGCAATCCCGATAATTGTATGCGGTGAAAAAATTGACAAAAAAGCGATTGAATGTTTTGAATATTACGGCATAAAAAAATGCCGTGTTGTCAAAGAAAAACTTGAATAAAAATTAATCACTCTGCAACACTAAATGTGAAGGCAGGGTGATTTTTTGACTGTAAAAAGAAGAATGTTTATAAGAGTGATATCATATCTGGTTGCGGTGTGTGTGGTTTTTGCGGCGGCGGGTCTTTTTTCTCAGCGTGCAAAAGCAGGCTATGAAGAAACTCTCGGTAAGGTCAGAATGACGAATCTCGGAACATTGAGCGAACATTTCCGCGATATCAGCGCAGGCTTGAGATTGCTTGCGGTATCAACGGAAAGTTCCTTTTCGGACAGTTCTTCTTATGTCGAGGCGAGAGTGATGGGTGCAAAAGGCTGTCTTAACGGCTTCAACGCAAAAAAGGTGAAAAATATCAGTGACTGTCTTGACACGGTAAATAAATTCACACAGAGTTTTACGGGTTCAAGCGAAAAAAGAAAAATTGCAATTTATCTTTCGGAATATGCAAGAGATGTTTATTATCATCTCAACGATGTTTCTTCCGCCATATTAAACGGCGCATATTCGCTCACGGAATACGGCAGCATTTATATCGATGACGGTAAACCTTATTTTGAAGATTTTGTTGACTATTCAAACGGCAGTGAAAAAGAGCTGTTCGGTGCGGCTGCTCCTGCATCGGCAAACGCAGAGGGCATATTTTTCGGAGATAAAATAAGCGAAGAAATGGCGGCTGATATTGCAGGCGATGCAACTGGTATAAATCCTGCTTTATGGAGGAAGAACAAAGATAATTCCGATGTGTATTCGTTCCGTCACGGCGATACGCTTGTTAATGTTGCAAAATCGGGAATGGTCTGCAAACTTATTAATCCCAAACCGTGCAGAACCGCAAAAATCTCTGTTGAAGAAGCAGAGAAAAAAGCTGCTGAATATCTTGCGGAATTCGGATATAAGAACCTTTCTGCATTGAGGCGTGAAAAGAGCGAATTCACAGCCTCTTTTTTGTTTTGTCCGATTGTGGGCGGAGTTGTGCTTCTGACCTGTCCGATAACGGCTGATGTTTGTCTGTCAAGCGGTACGCTGACTTTTATGGATTCGTATGAATATATTAAGAATTATAAAAATGATGTTTATGCACCGGATAATATGCCCGACATAAACGGCAGTCTTCCCAAAAATCTGACGGTGACTTGCAGCAGATACTGTCTTAAAAAGATAAGCGGCAGCGAGAAAATCTGCATTATGGCAGAGTGTGAATATAATGGTTATAATTATTATATATATCTTGACCTCGAAACTCTTGAAATTATTAAAACAGAAAATGCATAATTATTCTTTACGCGGAGAAAAAGTTATGATAGAATAAAAACAAAGGAGGTTCGATAAAAATGAAAAAATTAACAAAAACCCTTTCGCTTATTATGGCAATTGTTATGCTTATGCAGGTACCTCTTGCGGCAAATGCGGCATTCGATGCACCCACTCTCACAAGAGGGGAATGGGATGAGCTTTATGAGGATTACTGCGATGAAAACACTCTGCCCATGCTTTGTGTAGGTGCGGACGAAAGCTCCGTCAGTCTTGTGTGGCATGCCGATAAGGATAAGGCAAAGCCCCAAGTGCGTCTTGCACAGAAAAAGAATATGGATAATTATAAGGAATATAAAGGCATAACAACCGAAGCGGAAAACGATGAGCAGGTTGTCTGCCGTGTAGTTGTTGACGGTCTCAAGGAAAATACAACCTATTATTACAAGTGGTATTCCGATAACGGCTGGAGCAAGGCTTATAAATATGAAACAAAGTCCTTCAGTGACCATAAGGCACTTGTTGTGGGCGATATTCAGATTGGCGGTCAGTCGGAGGAATCGAGTGTTCAGTCTGATGTCGGCTATAACTGGAACAACATTCTTGCAAAAGCACTTCAGGATAACCCCGATATCAGCTATCTCGTTTCGCCCGGTGACAACACTTCAACGGGTAAAACCGCCGATGAATGGCAGACTCTTCTCATGCCTGCAGGCGTAAGAAGCCTTCCCATGGCTCTTGCAATCGGAAATCACGACAAGAAAGGCATGGCTTATAATTATTATACCAATATGCCTAATGAATACTTCGGCAAATATTTTGAAGGACTCGACAGAGATTTCTGGTTCCGCTACGGCGACGTTCTTTATCTTGTTTTTGATGCAACATCCGCATCTGCGGCAGATCATATGGCAATGGCGAAGGAAGCAACGAAAAAAAACCCCGATGCAAAATGGAGAATAGGTGTTATGCATCAGGCATTGTTCGGACCTTCATTCTGCGGATTCAGCACCGAAACCCAGATTCTTCTAAATGCGGTATTCACTCCGATTTTTGATACTTTTGATGTTGACCTTGTTCTCACAGGTCACAGCCATATTCAGGGTCGTTCTCATTTTATGTATGAAAGTATGACTATCGGTGCGGCAAAAAGCGGAAAAAACTATACCAATCCTCTCGGAACGGTTTATCTCAACACAAATGCTTTCTGCGACCACGACAGCTTTGAGGAATATGAGTTTCTAAATCTTCCCTATGTTGCATACAGCTTCGGCGAAAACGATGTTACAACATACACAACTCTTGAATTCAAGGGCGACACCATGGAAATAAAGACCATGCGCGGAGATAACAGCGAGCTTCTTGATTCACTCACGATTGAAAAGACCAAGGATGACCATAATGATGACGGATTGCTCAAAAAGTTCCACCGCCTTCTTTATAAAGTTGTTGAGGTTCTCGGATGGGTATATCTCGAGGGTGATAAAATCACTGTTGCTATCAGAGGCGGACATTTTTAATTATTAATAATCGGGTGCTGTCCTGTGGGCGGCACCCGAAAAATATTTGTTAAAAGTCCTTTTTATGGGACATCTTTCTTGCTATAATGTAGACAATGAAACAGACGAACAAAAGGATGTTCGGCAGAAAACAAAAGATTTTTTGTGATTTTTGTTAAAAAGCCTTGCTTTTTGCAGACAAATTTTTAAAGCTGCGTACTACTTATTGTGGTATAAACATTTGACATGCAGCATATATTGTGTTATAATAACAGCACAAACAAAAGTTGCAAAAATCGAACATTTGTATTGACAAACGAATGTTCGTCTGCTA
>JAZSNQ010000129.1:0-8705 GCA_045536515.1 Acutalibacteraceae bacterium
GGATTTTCCAGCCGGGTGCAACGGAAAGAACGATTTTGTTTTCATTTTTTATCATTGCGGTCACGTCGTGAGTGTCAACCTGCAGACGCTTGCGGTAGGATGTCCAGCCGGGAGCAAGAATGTTGTCGCCGACTCTTTCACCGTTGATGTGAACGGTGTAAACACCCAAAGCGGTGGCTTCAAGAGTTGCCGAAACAAGCTCCTTTTTTGAAGCAAACTCCTTGGTGTAGTAAATTTCGCATTCGCCCGAGGGCTTCGCACTTTTAACCCATAATGCATTGAGAATATTTTTCATTTCAGACCTCCTTGCAGTTTATAGTTTTATATTATATCAACAGGCGGCTTTTTGCAATAAAATTTTATATTTATACACTTGAATTAATCCGTTGTTGTTGGTAAAATATCCGTGAAAGGATGATTATATGAAACGAGTATTGAGTATATCGTTGATTTTGGCGGTTTTGTTTTCGTTTGTATCGTGCAGAAACATAGATGAACTGAACACGGGTGAAACAACCGACACTGTTACCACAACCGCCGCACCTCCCGTTGTCGGAGAAAAAAAGCAGACAAAAGAATTCAAGGATAAAAACGGCAGAACGGTTTATGTGGTTGATGTTGTGCTTCCCGAAATTTCCGAGAATATTGAACAGTATATAATCGATTATATAAATTCCGTGTCCGACCGGTTCTTTGAGGATGCCTGCGTTCAGGCTGAAAACAACATAGAATCTGCGGCAAAGTTTATGGATACGCAGAATTCAGACAAGCCGTGGAAAAGGACAATTTCCTTTGAAACCACATATGTAAGCGGATATTTTGTCTGTTTCTTAATCAGCGAAAGTCTGTCGTTCTACGGTTCAAGCGATAATGCACCTTCTGTTTATACAAAATGCTTCCAGGTGCAGGAGGGCAATTCCGTGAATGCGGCTTATTTCACGGATAATCCCGACACACCCGAAATCGCACTCGGCTATATTGCCGATTTGCTCAGAAGCAGAGCAGAAAACGGTTTCTATGAAGAAGGTCTTGTGCTTAACGAAAACGAGCTTGCCGCTTTTGATGAAGCAGTAAGCCTTGACGGTTTCTGTCTTACCGATAACGGCATGGCGTTTTATGTGAGCAAGTCGGCGATTGACCCGTATGAGATGACGGATATTTATACGGAAGAATTTACATGGGATGAACTTGAAGGAATGTTCAATAAACCCGAACTTTATTGATAAGACATGAAAATAACAGTTTTAACCGAAAACACGGCGATTGACGGCTACGGTGCGGAGCACGGATTGTCGCTCTTTATCGAAACCGAAAATCAAAAAATTCTTTTTGATATGGGGCAGACGGAGCTTTTTGCGGATAATGCCGAAAAGCTCGGAATCGACCTTTCCGATGTTGATTTTGCCGTTTTGTCACACGGACACTATGACCACGGAGGCGGTCTTGCAAAATTCTTTGAAATCAACGGCAAGGCTCCCGTTTATATGAGTCCGTATGCCTTTGAACCGCATTATAACGGCAGAGAAAAATACATAGGTCTTGATGTTTCTCTGAAAGAAAATCCGCAGATTGTTTTTGTCGGGAACAAAACCGTTGTTTCACCGGGGATAACAATTTACGGCTGCAGAGAAAATCCGGAGCATGAAATTGATTCGGCAGGTCTGACCGTTCGGGTCGGAAATGATTTCCTGCCCGAGGATTTCCGACACGAACAGTATCTTATGATTGAAGAAAACGGAAAAAGAGTGCTCATAAGCGGATGCTCTCACAGAGGAATAATCAACATTGCCGAAAGATTTGCGCCCGATATGCTGATTGGCGGATTCCATTTTTCAAAGCTTCCGACGGATGATGTTCTCAAAGGGTATGCGGAGTATCTCGGCGGATTTGAAACGGAATATTACACCTGCCATTGCACGGGCACCGAACAGTATGAATTCATGAAAAAACATATGGAAAATCTCGGTTATCTGTCCGCGGGGCAGAGTGTGACCGTATAAACAAGGCTTGCACGATTGTGCAAGCCTTGTTGTTTATTCTATGTGGTTTTTAATGCATTCTTTATAATGGTTGCCCTTTTCCTCAAAATCCTTATAGACATTGTAGCTTGATGCGGCAGGGGACATTATGCAGCTTTTGCCTTTTTTTGTGAATCTGAAAGCGGCATCAACAGCCTCCTCCATGGTGTTTGCGATAATAAGGTTTTTGGGACATCCTCTTTCAAGCAATGCGTTGCAGATGTCAACTCCCGTATCGGGCATACCGATGAGGTTTCTGACTTTGCATTTTTCAAGATACTTTTCAAATTCTCCGTATTCGATTCCTCTGTCCATTCCGCCGAAAATAAGAGTGTCAACATCCTCGAGTGCCTCAATTGCGCATTCAACGGCATGGGGGATTGTTGCGATGGAGTCGTTGTAGAATTTGATTCCGTAATATTCGCCGACGGGTTCCATTCTGTTTTCGATACCCGAAAACTTTTCAACAGCCTTGAGAATATCGTCGTTGCTTATGCCCAGACAGCGTGCAACCGTTGCCGCAACGCAGACATTCTGTCTGTTATGTATACCCTTGAGACGTTCGTTGACTGCGGCTGCCGCAATAATGAGCTCGTCGCCCTTGCCGCCGTTTTTGCTGACCTTTATAACCGAAGGCAGTGCTTTTGAAAAATCGTAGTATTTATCAAAATCCTGCTCTGAATTGCAGATGAAATAATCGCAGCCTACCTGATGGCGGATGATATTCAGCTTTGCGGTAACATATCCCGAAAAGCCGTTATAATGGTCAAGATGTTCGGGATAGATGTTTGTCATAACGGCAATGTGAGGTGAAGCGGTTGTGTATTCAAGCTGGTGAGATGACATTTCGATAACGGCGATTTCCGCATCCCCGCTTTCAAGAGTGTCGAGCACGGGCACACCCATATTGCCGATAAGACAACCCTTTTTGCCCGACTGCTTCACCATTTCGTAAATCAGCGTCGAGGTGGTTGTTTTGCCCTTTGTGCCCGTTATGCCGATGCAGGTGCATTTTGAAAAACGAAGGAACAAATCCGTCTGGCAGGTAACCTCTGTTTCGTGAGGCACCAAAACATCGCGGAAAGAAATTCCGGGAGTTTTGATAACCGTATCGTATTTTTCAATTGCGTCAAGATAGTTTTCTCCGCAGTGGAGAGTAACATTCGGGTCGTCAAGTTCAAGCGGACGCATATCCGCTATACCGATTTGTTTGTCGGGCAGATTGCGTCTGATGATATTATATGTTGAACGTCCTTCTCTTCCGAAACCGAGAATGAGAACGCTGCGTTCTTTGAAATATTCAATCAACTGATGAAACATATTTGCGCATCCTTTCGCCGCCGTTGCGGATTATCCGATTAATTATATCAAATATAATTAAATTATTCAAGCAAAAGAAATCGAATTTTGTTATCCCATAAAAACTCTTTTGATTTCAAGGCAGTCTTTCTGACCGATTTCGCCGATTCCGATGAAGTTCTTATCGGGGTCATACACTCTGAAATATCCGAGCATACGGGGATATCTCAATCTTTCAAGCGACAGCTCGCCACCGTTGCGGAAACGCTTTGCCTGCGCTTCGGATACTCTGATAACGGGATATTCTTCAAGTGCAACATCAACGGGAATGAGCAAATCGGAAATTCTGCCGCTGTTCATCGCTTCTTCAAGCTGTCCGAGTGTAACGGCTCTTTCAATTCCGAAACCGTTTGCCTTTGTGCGGCGCAAATCTGTCATGACCGCACCGCAGCCGAGTGCTTCTCCGAGGTCGGAAATGAGAGTTCTTATATATGTTCCCGATGAGCATTCAACCTGAATTTCATATTCGCCCGCTTCTTCGTTTTCCGCAATGACATCAATCGAAAAAACGGTTACATCTCTCGGCTTTCTTTCAACCTCAATGCCCTGCCGTGCAAGGTTATAGAGTCTTTGACCGTCAACGGAAACCGCCGAATACATCGGAGGCAGCTGGCTTATATCGCCGATGAAACCGCTTATTTTTTCTTTGACTTCTCCGGCGGTAACGTTCACATCTCTTGTTTCAAGCACCTTGCCGGTTATGTCGAGAGTGTCGGTTATTGTTCCCAGACGGAACGAGGCACGGTAAGCCTTGTTGTGGCTCGGAAGAAGCTCAATAAAACGTGTTGCACCGCCGAGCATAACGGTCAGAACACCCGTTGCCATGGGGTCGAGAGTGCCTGTGTGTCCGCATTTCTTTTCGCCGCAGATTCTGCGCACTCTTGCAACTGCACCGAATGAGGTTATGTCTTTGGGTTTGTCAAGAAGAATAATTCCTGTCATAGAATCCCTTTCTATTCGTTGAATAAATTGATATCGTCTTTGTGAGGGTTTTTGCCGCCGTTTGCATCGTAATATGCCTGGGGCAGCTTTGGACTCGGATTCATAACGGCAAGCGATGTGTCAACGGCAGGGCTTTCGCCTTCACGCAGAAGTCTGCCCACAACAACAAGCCTGGCATCCGAAAAATCGTAGCAGCAGGTTGAAAGAGTAAGGAGCTTGTCGGTGGGATTGATGTCAACCCCCGTGTCATAAAACTTTCTCTTGTCAATTTCCGCAATGAAATCTGCAAATTTTTCGTCTGTGGTGTTTGTGAAAATATAATTCAGGAAGTTTCCGTTATCGTCATCGCGGTCGCTGTTCGAGATAAAAACCGCATAAATTTTGAAGGTGTAATCGCCGTAAATCGTGCTCATTCCCATAACGGGAGCTTTTTTGAAGCCGTCGATTGTGCGGTACTGTTCAAGAGTTCCGAAAATTTTATCGTCACGGCGCATATTGTGGCCGTAGATTATCGTATTGCGGTCAAGTATATGAAGAGAATTTCTGTAGTCAAAAAACGGAACGCCGTAGGAAGTGCTGTTGCCGTAAAAATCTCTTCGTTCATAATATTTGTTGTCATCGCCCTGAACAACGGCGTAGTTGATGTTCAGCGCAGGAATGGAAATCCAGCCTGCAAAGTCGCGGTTTGCGGCATAAAGCTCCGAAAACGACGGGTTCATTCCTTCGGGGAAATCAACATCGGGATATTTTGCGTTTATTTCTTTCCACGGGTCAACGGGACTGTCGGGAATTGTGGTCTGCACCATCGAAACCATTTCCGATGACTGTTTTGATTCTTTGTAAGGTTCAATCAGATAATTATTGATAAGTATTCCGCCGCTGACTATGAAGCAAACAATTGCAAAAGCAAGGGTAAGTCTGCGTGCAATTTCGGAACGCGGCAATTTTTCAGAGTCGGTCTTTTCGCCTTTCAAAGCGGAATAAAACTCGGAAATGCTGCGGTATCTCTCGTTTTTGTCAAGAGAAAGACCTTTTTCAATAATTGACCTTTCTTTTTCCGGAAAACCGTTCGGGAATCTGAGATTTCTGCCTTGTTCTCTCTGCAAAGCGTTTGGGGGAAGGAATCCCGTTGTTGCTTCATAGAGTATTGCCGAAATTGCATATACATCGGTGAAAGAACCGCACTCCCTTGCACCGAGACGTTTTTCGGGTGCGTCAAAAGGGGAATATGCGTTTCTCGGCGGATAAGAATATCCCGTTACCGAAGAGATTTTTCCATTCTCGGTTATTATCGAATAGGAGGAAAGCGAGCCGTGCCATTTGCCGGCTTTTTCAAGCGCGGCAGCGCAATCGATAATCGGTTTTATAAGCTGAACAGCCTTAAAAAACGGTATGGTTTTTCCGTTGCCTGTCAACGAAGACAGAGGTGAACCGTTATCAATGGAATTCACAAAATAAAAAGTCGAATTTTCCGCAAAGCAGTCAACAAAATCGAGCACGGTCTTTTCGGATGCGGCACAGAATTTCTTATAGTGGGCGTAGTATGCCGAAATTTCCTTGTCACCGCGTGCAAGACATTTTTCGTTGTGATATTTTATGATTAATTCACCCGAATGGCGATAGATGAGTTTTTCGTTGAGATATTCGGAAATTTTAACTCTGCGTGAGGTTTTGGTGTCGAAGGCATAATACGAAACAAAAACTTTTTCTTTTGAAAAAACACCGCCGAGAACATAGCGGTTATTGAGCCTTGTGCCGGTGGGCAGACAGTTCTCAAACTGCTTTTCCATAACACCGCCGAAACCGCATACCGTGCAGGATGTTGCATTGTCGGGACATTCGCTCAGGCAGTAGACACAGCGTTTCATTCATATCAGCCTCCTTTCCGAAATGTGTTGAAAAACAAAAAGATATGTGATATCATTGACATAATGACTTTTTTAATGGTGATTATATATGAAAAACGGATTTTTTGCAATGGTTTCAAGAATGAAATATATTAACCGCTGGGCTCTTATGAGAAATGAGCACAGTGAAAACCTGTGTGAACACAGCTTTGAGGTTGCGTCGATTGCACACGCTCTTGCAATTATCGGAAACCGCCGTTTCGGGAAAAATCTCAACGGCGAAAGAGCCGCGTTTCTCGGGCTCTATCATGATACCCCCGAAACACTGACGGGCGATATGCCCACACCCGTCAAGTATTACAGCGACGAAGTGCGTCTTGCATATAAGACGGTTGAAGAAAATGCCTGCAAGAGCCTTATAGATATGCTCCCTGAGGACTTCCGTGGTGATTTCAAGGCGGCATTTATCCCCGAAGAAAAGGATACGGAGCTCTGGAAGCTTGTCAAAGCTGCGGATAAAATCAGCGCACTTATAAAGTGCATTGAAGAAAAAAAGGCGGGCAACAGTGAGTTCGTAAAAGCGGGCGAGGGTCTGCGCGAAGCGGTTGAGAAGCTTGATTTGCCCGAGGTAAAGGTGTTTATCGAAGAGTTCCTGCCTGCATATGAAATGACGTTGGATGAACTCAGATAGTGAAAAGTTAAAAGTGAAGAGTAAAAAGTTTCGGATAGGCTCTGCCTATGACCGATTATAAATTTGGTGTGGGCAACGCCCACCCTTAACTATTTGCTTTTTATTATTCACTATTCACTTACATAATTATATTCCAAGCAGTTTTCGTGCATTTCCGCCGAGAACTGCTTTTTCTTCGTCTTGCGTAAGACCAAAGCATTCTATGAGTTCCATATCCTGCGACGGTGCGTTCCACGGCGCATCGCTTCCGAAAAGAATTTTGTCAACGCCGTGAATATCAATGATTTCCTTTGCGTATCTCGGAGTTGCCGTACCGTAGCAGTAAGCGGTGTCGAGATAAACATTCTTGCCCGCAAGATGCTTTCTTGTTTCAGGCATTGACCATATTCCTCCGAAATGCGCTGCAACAACGGGCGAACCGCCGAAAATATCAAGCACGCTTGCAAGTGCTTCTGCGGTGCAATGCACGGGTTCGGGATAACCTATGTCAAAACCGCAGTGGAAAAGAGTTATCATTCCGAGAGAAGCGATTTTTTCATAGATGGGGAAAAGCTTTTTGTCGTTGACAAAGAATCCCTGATAATCGGGATGAAGCTTCACTCCTTTTATTCCGTTCTGAGCAAGTCTTTCAAGCTCAATGAGCGCATCGGGACTGTCGGGATGAACGCTTCCGAAAGGGATTATACCTTCAATGTTTTTCTGGTATATTGCAAAATCGTTAACACTTTTCTGCTGGTGAGGATTGGTTGCGATATTGAGTACAACGGAATAATCAACGCCGTCGTTTTTCTGAAGCGACAGCAAGCCGTCAATCGTGCCGTCGTGAAACGGTCTGGTTATTCCCGAACGCTTGCGGAGAATTTCTATTGCTTTTGCGGCGATTTTGTCAGGGAAACAATGGGTGTGAAAATCTATTATCATGCGTAATCATCGTCTTTCTTTGTTTGTTTTTACTATTTTACACCTAAAACCACGGCATATCAATATGGAAAAATAAAGATTTATTATATTTTATAAATTTAACAAATTTGCATTGCTTTTGTTCCTGATTTGGAATATAATCATTACAACAAGACTTTGAGGTGATAATCATGTTAGCATTTATGACTGCAAATGAAGCAGCTGAAAAATGGAATATATCTCATAGACGGGTTATAACGCTTTGCAGAGAAAATCGGATTGAGAATGCAGCAATGCTTGGCAATATGTGGATTATTCCTATTGATGCGACTAAACCTGAAGATGCAAGAACCTTGAGATATATAAAAACCGAAGAAAAATTTGTTAAACCTTTTTTGAAATGGGCAGGCGGAAAAGGTCAGCTTCTGAAAGAAATTGAAAAATATTATCCTTTTGCAGATTCCAATTTCACAAAATATGCCGAACCCCTTGTCGGCGGTGGTGCTGTATTATTTGATATTCTGAGCAAATATGATTTGAAAGAAATCTATATCAGCGACACAAATGCAGAATTGATGAATGCATACAAGGTTATCCGTGACAATGTTGATAGCCTGATTGTTATGCTCAACAAAGTGCAGGATGAATTTATACCCTTGGATGATGCGCGTAGAAAAGATTACTACTATATTCAAAGAGAGAGATTCAATTATCTTAAAAGTACAAATATATTTAATGCAGAAACCGCGGCACTTATGGTTTTTCTTAATAAAACCTGTTTCAACGGTCTTTATCGTGTAAACAAAAAGGGTCAGTTCAATGTTCCTATGGGTGCGTATAAAAATCCTTTGATTTGTGACGAAAAGAATTTGATTGCTGTTTCAGATAAGCTTCAGCACGTTCATATTGTCTGCGGCGATTACAAAGAATCGGCAGATTTCATTGATG
>JAZSNQ010000155.1:0-13734 GCA_045536515.1 Acutalibacteraceae bacterium
ATCCCGAATGTTTTTGAACTTTAATTGTATGTAGCGGGCGGATAATATCCGCCCCTACAAAAATATCAGCAAAAATCAAGGGACAGTACATTGTGTACTGTCCCTATAGTTATATTATTCCTATGCAACAATCGCCGTCAACAGCGGTGATTGTTGTTTTTATAATGCCGTGTAGATTATCGCATTCGTAGGAGATTTTGACAGGTGTGTAGTTTGCGGTGTAGCCCTGTGCAAATCCGTCGTGATATTCCTCAACAAGCACATCAAGCGTTTTGCCGATTTGGTTTTCGAGAAATTCGGTTCTGATTTCGTCGCAAGCTTTACTCATAACCGAAGCCCTGCGTTCTTTTTCCGCTTTTTCAATCTGATTCTGCATCTTTGCGGCAGGAGTTCCGGGTCTTATCGAATAGGGGAAAACGTGTACCTTCTCAAATCCGACCTTTTTTGCGAATTCAAGCGAAGAAATAAAATCTTCTTCCGTTTCGCCCGGAAAACCGACCATAATATCGGTTGTGATTGTTGTGTCTTTGAATGCGCCGCGCAGCTTTTGACAGAGCTCAAAATATTCTGCACTGTCGTAGTGTCTGTTCATGCGTTTGAGAGTGCTGTCACAGCCGCTTTGAAGCGAAATGTGGAACTGCGGACAGAATTCGGGAATTTCGGCAAGACCCGTGATGATTTCATCTGTGATGTGGTCGGGTTCAAGCGAACCGAGTCTGACCCTTTTAATTCCGTCAAACGATGCCGCAAGCTTAACCGCATCAACAATGTTGTAATCATGTCCCATGCCGTATGCCGAAAGGTTTATGCCGACAAGAACTATCTCCGAAAAGCCGTTCTTTTCAAGGGCAGCAATTTCATTTTTTAATTCATCAATCGGCTTTGAACGGACTCTGCCTCTTGCATAGGGGATGATACAATATGAACAGAAACGGTTGCATCCGTCTTCGATTTTAACGCTTGCTCTTGTTCTTTCACGGAAATTACTTATGCAGTCACCCGAAAAAGCATCGCCGGTTTTGTGTTCATCAACAGCAACGATTCTGCCTCTGTTACCGATATACTGTGTAATATAATCAAAAAGAAAACGGTTGCTTTTGTTGCCGATAACGATATCCGCCTCATCGAGTTTCCCGCTGGTTTCGGGGAATGCCTGAGGCATACAGCCCGTCAGAACAACAATGCTGTCGGGATGAAGCTTTTTGAATCGGCGCACGGCCTGCCTGGTTTTTCTGTCGCTTTCGGCAGTAACCGTGCAGGAATTTATAATGTAAACATCGGCTTCATCGGAGTGGTCGGTAATAACGAATCCGCGGCTTTCGAGATTCTGCGACATAGCCTGCGACTCATATTGATTAACCTTGCATCCGAGAGTGTAAAATGCAGCTTTCATAAAATCACCGTTCAAATTATAACAGATAGTTGTGTGATAATCAATGCTTATTGTGACATATATTTATGTATAAGTGAAAGGGGAGTTTATATGAAAAAGACAATATCACTCATTGTTGCGGCGGCAATTTTGCTGCTATCGGCTTTTCCTACATATGCCGCAGAAGCACAGACACCCGTTGAAATAAAAGCAAAGGCGGCTGTGCTTATGGACGTATCAACAGGTAAGGTTCTTATGAAATACAATGAGAACGAAAAACTTTATCCTGCATCCGTCACCAAAATAATGCCGCTTCTGCTTGTCTGCGAAGCGATTGATGAGGGCAGAATATCTCTCGGCGATACAGTGACCGTATCGGGAAGTGCAGCATCAAAGGGTGGCTCGCAAATCTGGCTGAAAGAGGGAGAACAGATGACGGTTGACGAGCTTCTGAAAGCAACCGCCGTCTACAGCGCAAACGATGCCTGCACCGCGCTGGGTGAATACATAGCGGGAAGCGATGAGGCGTTTGTGAAGCTTCTCAATGAAAGAGCAACGCAGATTGGCATGACAAACACCCATTTTGAAAACTGTACGGGTCTTGACGATACAACGGAAAACCATCTCACAACCGCGCTTGATGTTGCGATAATGTCAAGGGAACTTCTGAAGCATGAGCTGATAATGAACTACACAACAATATGGATGGATTCGCTCAGAAACGGTCAGACGGAGCTTGTGAATACCAATAAGCTTGTGCGGTTTTACGAGGGCACAACGGGTCTGAAAACGGGTACAACGTCAAAGGCGGGATGCTGTGTGTCTGCAAGTGCAATGCGTGACGGAACGCATCTTGTGGCAGTTGTTATGGGAAGTGAAAACAGTTCCGACCGTTATGAAACGGCGAAGGCAATGCTCAACTGGGGATTTGCAAATTATTCAACCGTCACACCCGTTATTGATCCGTCGCTGATACCGAGGGTCGGAGTTATAAACGGTGTTGTTGAAGAAATAAAGCCGGAAATACCGCCCGTGAATTCCGTTCTGATTGAAAAGGGAAGAGAGGGCGATATAACTCAGACGGTTGATCTGGCTGTTGATGTTGCAGCCCCCGTTGAGGAAGGACAGGTGCTCGGAACGGTGACTTTTATGCTCGGAGAAGAAAAAATCGGTGAATATAATCTTACCGCACCGAATACTGTTGAAAGCCTGACTTTCGGAATTGTTTTCAAAAGAATAATCAAAGCGATTGTATCATAAATACCGTTTGCATTAACAAACAAAATATGGTAAAATGGATACGTAACAAAAATTGTTGTTTCGTATCCGTTTTTTGTATAAAATACACCGTCTTTAAAAAATATTTTAATATTTTTTACTGTTAAGTGTTGCAAAGAATGCATTTATAGGGTAAAATATATTAAATAATCGTTTTTATAGTAGGAGTGTAAAGACTGAGATGGCAATAAAACTCAATCTCAACTACGCAGGTGCCTATGCCTGCAAAGAAAAACTTGAAGCAATGCAGGCGGAAGTTTCAAAGGCTCACGCAATGCTTCATGAGGGAACAGGTCAGGGCAGCGATTTTCTCGGCTGGATAGACCTTCCCGTTAATTATGACAAAGCGGAATTTGCTCAGATTAAAGAGTGCGCCGAAAAAATCAAGAAGGATTCTGAGGCGCTTGTTGTTCTCGGTATCGGCGGTTCGTATCTCGGTGCCAGAGCAGCTATAGAATTTGTTAAGTCAAATAACTATAACCTTGTTAAAAAGGATACTCCCGATATTTATTTCGGCGGTAACACAATCAGCTCGTCGGCTGTTTCGGAGCTTATAAAGCTTATAGAAGGCAAGGATTTCTCAATTAACGTTATTTCAAAATCGGGAACAACAACCGAAACCGCCATTGCGTTCCGCATCTTCAAAAAGCTTGCCGAAGAAAAATACGGCAAGGAAGAAGCGGCAAAAAGAATTTACGTAACAACAGACAAATCCAGAGGTGCTCTCAAGGCACTTGCGGACAGCGAAGGCTACAAAACCTTTGTTGTGCCTGATGATGTGGGCGGCAGATATTCCGTTCTCACTGCGGTAGGTCTTCTTCCCATCGCGGTTGCGGGAATTGACGTTGACGCTATCATGCAGGGTGCTGCAGATGCAAGAGAAGCATATTCAAAGGATGATGTTCTGTCAAACGATTGCTACAAGTATGCGGCAATCAGAAATATGCTCTACCGTGACGGCAAGAAGCTTGAAATGATGGCAGCTTATGAGCCTTCGATGACAATGTGGTGCGAATGGTTCAAGCAGCTTTTCGGTGAAAGCGAAGGAAAAGAAAACAAGGGCATTTATCCCACTTCGGCAATTTTTTCAACAGACCTTCACTCACTCGGTCAGTATATCCAGCAGGGTGAAAGAAGTCTTTTTGAGACAGTTATCTGGGTCAACAATCCCAAGGAAAATGTTGAAATCGAATTTGACGATGTAAACGGTGACGGACTGAATTTCGTTGCAGGCAAAACGGTTCATTTTGTTAACAGCAAGGCATTTGCGGGAACCGTTCTTGCACATACCGACGGTGATGTTCCCAATATCGTTCTTGAAATCGAAAAGCAGGATGAATACACTCTCGGCCAGATGATTTATTTCTTTGAAAAGGCTTGCGGAATTTCAGGTTATATGCTCGGTGTTAACCCCTTTGACCAGCCCGGTGTTGAGAGCTACAAAAAGAATATGTTTGCCCTTCTCGGAAAGCCCGGTTACGAAGCAGAGAAAGAGGCACTCGAAGCAAGAATTAAATAAAATTACTATACAGGAGGATTTTTAAAATGGTAAAACTTATTCTCGGAAACAAAGGCTCAGGAAAAACAAAAAGACTTATCGACCTTGTAAACGGTGCAGTTGAAAAGTCAAACGGCAACGTTGTTTGTATTGAAAAAGAAAGATTGCTCACTTATGATGTAAACTACAGAGCAAGACTTGTTGAAACAGACCACTATAAGGTATCCGGCTATGATGCATTCTACGGTTTCCTTTGCGGTATCGTTGCAGGCGACCATGACATAACGGATATCCTTGTTGACGCTACTCTCAAGATTGGCGGCAGAGATTATGAAGCACTTGCAAACTTCCTTGAGAAGGTTTCAGAGCTCAGCAAGCTTGCAGAGCAGGATATCACTTTCACCGTTTCATGCGATGAAAGCGACCTTCCCGCAAGAGTTTTCGATTTCTGCGAAAAAATCTGAATTTAATTCAAAATTTTAGTTGACAAATTGCGTCTTTGAATATATAATATTCTCTGCGTGATTTTAGGTGTAAATTTATGATATTGGATTTAGAACCTATTTTTAACAATGAAGGAATGGTTAAGCAGTTTGATTATGAGCTTGACCTTTCGGAGCAGGAGCTTAACGGCTCGAAGCCTTTTGCTTCTCCGGTAAGAATCAGCGGCCATGCTGGCAACTATACTGGCATAGTTGAACTTCATGCGACGGCGGATTTCACTCTTGAAACCGCTTGCGACCGTTGCGCAAAACCGATTTCGCTCTCGCTCGCAACCAAAATTTTCCACACGCTTGTTACAAGTCTTAATGACGAAACAAACGATGAGCTTTTGCTCGTCAATGAACTGAGATTCAATCTCGATGAACTTATATCCGAGGATATTTTTCTTGACCTTCCCTCAAAGTTTCTTTGCGGAAAGGATTGCAAAGGGATTTGTCCGAAGTGCGGTGCGGATTTGAATGAAGGTTCATGCAGCTGCGAAAAAGAGGTTGACCCGCGTCTTGCGGCGCTTAAGCAGCTTTTGGATAATTAATAAAAAAACCCGAGGGTTTAATTAAAGCACAAAATTAAGGAGGTGCTTAGGCATGGCAGTACCCAAGAGAAGAGTATCAAAGGCAAGAAGAGACAAGAGACGCTCCAACGTATGGAAGATGTCTGCTCCCCAGCTTGAAAAGTGCTCAAACTGCGGTGAGTACAAGAGAACTCACAGACTTTGCCCCGAGTGCGGTTATTATAACGGCAAGCAGGTAGTTGTTAAGGAAGCATAAGTCAGAGTTAATTTAGCTTTAAACGGAGAAATCTCAGAAGAGGTTGTCTCCGTTTTTGCTTTTTATACGAAACAACGGTTTGCAGAACAAAAACTGCAAACCGTTGTTTGTTTTATCTTCTTTTGCTTAAAAAATATCCGAATCCGAGACCCACGGCGCAGGGTATAACCGAAAGTGCAAGGCTGAGTGCAATTTCAAACGTGCCGAAAATGATGAATGGAAAGAATATCTCAATCAGCACCATAAGGATCGCGAGGATTACAGCCGCTTTCAGATTTTTATTTGCAAGCACCGTACACAGTATAAGCGATGTAATCGGAATGGCGGCATAAACGGTTATGAGAGCAAAACCCATTTCATCGCCGCCGTGCATATTCAGTCCCCAAATGAGGAATAAGAAAAACTCTGCGATTGCCGTGAAGAAACACCAAAATTCAGCCGTTTTGAAGAACGTTTTATTTTTCATAACAGATACCGCCTTTCATTGCAGATTGTTTCCGTATTTTTATTATATCGGCAATATATTACGGATTTGTATCATAAAAATTACAAATAAATAAAAAAGGAGCTGTCTCACTTCCTTTGTGAAACAGCCCCTTTAAGATTTGAAATTATAAAACCAATGAAAGAATAACTGCTGCGGCAAGTGCAACAAATGTTATGCAGTATTTTTCAAGATATGAACCTGCATAGGCGAGTGCGGAGGGAACAGCAAAAATAATTCTTCCTACAATTTTCATTTTTTTCTGTTTGTATGCAACCTCAAAAAGGTTCATTGCATCTTCGATTGAAGGGAAGATGTTGCAGAGCATTGAAAATCCGGTATATGTTATAAGAACATAGAAAATAAAATAACCGAGGTTATCGTAGGGAGTTATTCCCATGTAGCGGAGATTCATAAATCCTGCAAGAAAAATCGGAAGACCGGTTATGAAGTTCATAAAACCTGCGCCCGTTGCCATGAGGTAGGATGCAAAGCCTTTTTTCGCAAGCGAATGTTCAACGTGACTGCAGGCTTCGTCGATTCTGAGATATCCGGGAATTTCAACGGGAAGACCGAGAATTCTGCAGGTAAGCTGTTCCCAGAAGCCTCTGAGGTATGCACCGGGGAAGGTGAGTATTCTTGTTATAATGTAAAGTGTGTTCATACTAAATCAAACTCTCCTTCCGTGAGAACCTGCTCAATTGTTTTTTCTGCGTTGATTATGTCGATAACGGACTTTGCGTTAACAAACTCTGAGAGATCATCAATAATCTGGCTGATTTCCGAAGCGTTGGTTGTGGTCATTGTTCCTTTTTCAAATTCAAGGTGAGCACAGAGGTACAAAGTATTGTAAAGCTGAGTGGTGAGTGAACTTTCATCCTGATAATACTGAGCGATATATACTGCGTTGCTGTATGCGCTGAATGCCGATTCATAAGCATTGTCGTAGTCGCCCTTGAGAAGATAAGCAAGAGCGAGCTGACGGTTGATTTCGGGCGAAGAACCGTATTCCTTCATCGCTTCATTGCAGAGTTCGATTGCTTTGTCATATTCCTTTGAACAGCGAAGATACATGATTTCAAGAACATAAGCAGTGTCAATGCCCTCGTTATATTCTTTGAACTCATCAAGAAGCTTCTCAGCCTCTTCCATACCGTCATTCTTCATAATAATGCGCATGAGAAGCTCATATGCACCAAAGTTCGACTTGTCTTTTTCAATAAGCTTTTCAAGATATTCCGTTGAACCTTCATAATCCCCGTTCTTATAAAGAATGTCAGCGATTTCGGTGTAATAAAGCCATGAATAGTCAAGATCGGTTTTCTTGACGCTTTCGTCGATAGCTTTCAGATATCCGAGAGCTGTTTCGTCCGGTTCGTTGAAATTATATGCGAAGGTGAGGTGATAGTAGTCAATCCAGATATCGTTCATTCCTTCGGTGCCGCGAAGTTCCTCAACGGCAGCGTGCATTTCCTCTGCGGAGGGAGACGATGTTCCGAATTTTGTTTCAAGAGCATTGAGTATGATATCATACGATGACATATAGTCATTATATATTTCGTAGTAATCCTTCATTGCCGGATTGAACTTGCCTTCAAGATGTGCAACGCTTTCGCCTTCATAGTAGAAAGCTTCGAGAGGGGAGGTGTAGTGTGCGAGAGCATCGAATTTTTTAACGGCAATATTTGTGCCTGTCTGTACAAACGGTGAATTGCCGCCGAGAATTGTTGAAATTTCATCAACAACGGATGCGACGTTTGAATATTCCGTGTATGCGGAATACCACTGATTCTTTTTAGCATAATTATCTGCTTTTGCAACCTGGATTGAAGGTGCGGTGAGAAGAAATACGAGTGCAAGCGCAAAAACGCTGAAAACAACGGCTGCAAGTCCGCTGACCCATGCAAGGAAAGGAATCTTTCTTGAAAGCATGGCAGCTTCACATTCGGCACAGTAGTTACCGTCTTCTGCTTTTTCTTTTTCTCCGCAGCAAGGACAAAGATTTTCTTCGTCAATTGTTTTCTCGGATTCTTTTTCCGGATTATCTTCTTCGTCATTTTCGGGGATACAGTCGGTTTCTTCTTCAATTTCCTCAGAGTCGGATTTCTCCTCGCTTTCGGAAACTGTATCTTCAACCGCTTCATCAACCTTTTCGTCAACGGCTTCTTCTGAAACTTCGTTGATTTCTTTGCTTTGAAGTTCCGATGTTTCTTCTTCGGGCATACCCTTTATGTTTTCGTCTGACATTCAGGTAACCTCCTTTTTATTGAATAGGATTATATTTTAACATTTATTTCCGTAAAGTTCAAATATTATTTTTAAAATTCTGATATTTTTTACGGATGGGGAAGCCCCTGCCTGTATGCTGACATAATGTCTTTGAAAACTTCTGCATTTGAAGGCGGAGTCCATGTTATCGCATTTGCACCGGCACGAATTGTTGCGGATATGGTTTCACCCGTCTGTCCTCCTGTTGCGATAATCGGAAAATCCGGATGCTTTGTCTTTATTCTTGCAACAATTTCAGGCGTTTTTGCGGCAGCAGAAACATTGAAGATATCCGCACCTGCAGAAATCCGTGCATCAATGTCATCATTGTCGGAAGCGATTGTGACAACAACGGGAATATCAATTGATTTTTTCAGTTCTTCGATTATTTCGTTTTTGGTCGGTGCATTGACAACAACACCGAGTGCACCCTGAAATTCCGCATGGAGTGCAAGGTTAATAACTCTGTGACCTTGTGTAAGCCCTCCGCCTACACCTACAAAAACCGGCACATCCGCAGCAGTCATCACCGCCTGAGTGATAATCGGCTGAGGGGTGAAGGGATAAACGGCAATAACCGCATCGGCGTTTGTGTTTTTGATGATGCTTGCATCGGTTGAAAAAAGCAGGGATTTTATTCTTCTGCCGAGAATTTTTATTCCCGTGCAGGCATATATTTCATTTGGTACAGTGAGCATAAAATCCCGCAGGTAGCCTTTTACTTCGGGGATATTCTGTTCAGACATTTCTTTTCTCCTTTTTCTCTTTCCGTACTGTACAGCAAAGACAGTTTGTGTTATAATAAATTATACTTTATAAGATGACTATAATTTTTCTTTTTAAGAAAATAGAACCGTGTGAGAATGATTAAAGCAAAAATTTACAATTGATTAATATATTCAGGAGGCAGTTATGAAAGAAATCAATATCAGAGATATCAGAATCAGCGCACCCGAACTTATTTCGGACGGCTGGGGACTTGTTACCGCAGGAAACGCAGATAAATTCAATACCATGACAGTAAGCTGGGGCGCACTCGGTGAAATCTGGGGCAAGGATGCGGCATTTGTTTTTATCCGTCCTCAGCGCTACACATATGAATTCATTGAGAAAGAGGAGTTTTTCACAGTTTCTTTCTATGCACCCGAATATAAGGATGCGCTGCGTATCTGCGGTTCAAAAAGCGGGAGGGATATCGACAAGGCGAAGGAATGCGGCTTTACACCCGCTTTTGTTGACGGCGGCGTAACTTTTGAAGAAGCCGAATATACTCTTGTGTGCCGCAAAATGGCTTCGCAGTTTATCGACCCTGCAGGATTTGTAGATGCATCAATAGAGGATAATTATGCCAAAAAGGATTATCATAAAATGTATATTGGCGAAATAATCAAGGTTTATGCAAAATAACAAACAGACATTCCTGTAAGATTTTTACGGGAATGTTTTGCTTTTTGTCACCTTTTTGGAGTCTGATTCGTGTATATAGTGAAAAGGGGGCGGTGATTTGCTCGTGAGGAATGAAAAAACAGTTCCCGATGCCCGAAGGGCGGTAAGCGAATACGGTAACAGCCTTTACCGTCTTTGCTCCGTTATGACGGGTAACAGGGAAGATGCAGACGATGCGGTCCAGGAATGTTTTTTGAAATATGTTGAAAAAGCTCCCGTTTTCAATGACATAGAACATGAAAAAGCATGGCTGATACGGGTTGCATCAAACATATGCAAGGATATTTTGAGAAAAAGAAAACATCAGAGCTTTGTAAGCCTTGACGAAATACGGAATCTCGGCACAAGCGAGGATAATGCGCAAATCCTCGAAATGCTGGTTTCGCTTGAAGAGAAATACAGAATAGTAATTCATCTTCATTATGTTGAGGGCTATAAGGCTTCTGAAATCGCATCCATGCTCAGTATAACGGAAGCGGCGGTCAAAAAACGTCTGCAACGGGGCAGGGAGGTACTCAGAGAAATTTATGAAAAGGAGGCGAGATAACATGGATTTTGAAAAAATAAAGCCCGCAGTTGACGAAATTCAGCTGAGCGAAATTCAGCAGGAGAGAATTATTGAAGCTTGTGAAAAGCATAAGAAGAAAAGCTTTAACTATAAGCTCTGGATTTCTGTTGCTGCTGCCGCGGTATTTGCGGTTGTTATCTTTTCTCCCGGCTTTATATTTAGGGCAGAGAAATCTGCGGACAATATGGCGGCAGAAGCACCCGAAAACGGAAAAGGCTTCGGTTATCTTGCTGATTCCTATGAGGGAGATGTTAACGACGAAGAAGTTTATGTTGCCGTTGAAGATTGCGTGACACAGATCCGGGTTTCAGTGCAGAATCAATCGGCTGCCGTAACGCTTGACCGACTTTTCAACAGCGGAGTTTACAGAAAGATTTATTCCGTTATCCCGTCGCAGTTTGTGTGGCTTGTCGATTCCGAAGATTACAATAATTGGTCTCAAACTGTCACGGCTTCGGGCGGAATGGCAATGCTTCAGTTTGTTGAGCATTTCGGAATAACCCGTGAAGAATTTGAGTCTGCCAACGAAGCCTATGCCGCCTATATAAACAGCACTTCAGGGTATTCAATACTCGGCAAACCTGCAAGTGAAGCAGAGGAAGAAGTTGAAATCTTTAATGCAGAAGTGATTTACAGCTTTGACAAAGAAAAAATCAATAGGTATTATCTTGCGGATTACAAATAAAAAAGCCGTCATTTCGGACGGCTTGAGATTGAATTATTCAACGATTGAATATCCGAGGTCATTGGATTTGGAAGTTTTATAATTGGCATAAATCTCATCGAAGGTCTGATTCCACAGATCTTCGTATTTATAAACAACCATTCTTGCTTTGTCATCGGTGTTCACAAGCTTTTTTCCGTGATACGGGTTTTCAATTTCTTTCTGAACTTCATAATTATCAAGCTTGTCGTAGAATTCATAGCTGAGATATTCGGTCATCTTGCCTTTTTTGTTGAATGAGAAAACAAGGTATTTATATCCGAATACACTTTCGGCTCTGATAACAAGTTTTTTGCCTTTGACGGTTTTGCCGATTTCGTTTTCGGAAAAATCATTAACGCCGTCAATGTAATCGTTTTCAGCCTGAATGGAAGCTGCAACCATTTTTGATTCTTCTGCAGCATATTTTGACTGCTTTTCCTCCGGTGTAAGCTCTTTATTCATCTTGCAGGCGGAGAGAGAAGCTACCGTTGCAAGAACCGCTATCAAAGCAATTAATTTCTTCATATAAAAAACCTCCGAGTCAGTTTCTATACTATATTACTGACACATTTTCGCAAAAATGTCAATGGTTTTGAAGAAATTTAACATTTAAGCAAAATAAAAAATGCAAAAGAAAGGTGATTGAAATGAAAAAACTGTTCGCAATTTTACTGTGTGCCGTGCTTGCCGTTTCCCTTGTCGGATGCGGTGCAAAGGCAAATGACATGGCTGTTCAGGATATGGAATATTCTTCAGCTGCAGACAGCGCAGGGGGAATATTCTATAATACATCCGAATCTCTCAACGGTAAGGTCGAGCTTCAGTCCGACAGCGTTCCCAACGAAAACGGAGAAGCCCCTCAAACCGACAACGAAAAAATAATCAAGACCGTTGAAGCCTATGTTCAGACCAAGGAATATGACAAATATATTTCGGGTCTTACCGCAAATGTTACGGCAAACGGCGGTTATGTTGAAAAATCCGATGCGAATACGGGCGGATACTATAATTCCAACAGACATTGTACCTATGTTCTGAGAATACCTGCCGACAAACTTGATGAATTCATGCTTGCTGCAGAAGAAAACGGAAAAATCACTTCCAAAACAGAAACTCAGCAGAATGTAACTCTTGAATATGTTGACCTTGAAAGCAGAATTTCCGCATATAAAACGGAAAAAGAAACTCTCACGGGTCTTCTCGAAAAGGCAGCCTCTCTCGAAAATGTGCTTGCAATTCAGGAGAGACTTTCCGAGGTCAATTATCAGATTGAGAATTATACCGCACAGCTTCGTGTGCTTGCAAACAGGGTCAGCTACAGCACAGTGACTCTGAATATTGATGAGGTTGAAAGAGTAAACGAAGCCGAACCCACTTTGTGGCAGAGAATCAAGAACGAGTTTCTTGATAATATTGATAATCTCAAGGAAGGATTTGAAGATTTTGCCGTTGCGATAATCGGCGGACTTCCTGTGATTATTCCCGTTATTGTTATTGCAACAGTCGCAATTATCATTATAAAGAAGCTTATCAAAAAGCGTAAGTCAAAGAAAAACATCGTGCAGTAACAATGTGGGGGACAAGATGGTAAAAAAGATTGTTATTTCCTTATCGGTTGTTCTGATAATCGCTGTTGCTGTAATGCTTTATTTTCATTTTAACGGAACCGATCCTGCACCCAATCCGAATACCAAGTCTTTCGGCACGGTTTTTGATGCCGTAACTTCACCCGATGAACCTATGAGTGTAAACGAACCCGATTTTATATATGTCAAGGCGACAAACGGTGAATACGGCTATGCAAAGAAAGAAGAAATGTATGCTTGCGGACCCTCGTCGCCCGATGATACAAATTGGAAAGAGAGAATTTTCGGCAATAAAGGTTATTATGAAATTGATGTTTATGACCGCGACGGCGTTACGGTAATCGGCAAATTCAGAATTAAAAAGTAAACAACAAACACCCTCGGAACGGATTGACCGTTTCGGGGGTGTTTGTATGTTATCTGCTGTTTGCGGTGTTTACCATGCCGAAATAGAATTCTTCAAAGCCTTCGGGATAGTCTTTTGTGCCGCAGAAATCAAAGTGGTCCATGCCTGTCATGGTTTCAAAATAATACCATCTGCCGGGTTTTATCTTGTTGCCTTTTTCAATTTCCGATTCATAGCTGAGCGCTGTGCTTTCATCGCATGAGGGATATCTTGCCGATGCAAGAGGCACAATGCCGTCATTTACCGCCCAGTCGCCTTCAATTTTGATTCCGTCAACCGTTTTACCGTTTTGTGATGCAAGCATCATTGACGAGATATAGAAAATCGGGCTGAGACCCTTATCGGGAAGCTCAAATTCCGTAATATCCCATGTGTTTTCGGTTGTGTAGGAATAGTAGTATGTATCGGGAGCAAGCTTTATTTTTTCGTTAAGTTCGGCTGCACCTCGGAGAGTCATATCGTATCCGCAGTTGTCATTGGTTATACTGTAACTCTTTATTCCGTCGGGACTGAATGATGCGTGAGCTTCATCCTGCTTGGGAGAAAGACCCATATGTCCGAGCTGGAATGAAAAAACAAGAAAATCGTTTCCGAAAACAATGCCTATCATATTCATCAGAGTTGCCATCAGCAGCATTGTTACCTGCGGGTCAACAAGCTGATTTGCAACGTGAGAGCCGTTGTGGGGTGCAGAAAGAGTTATGCACGAGTGAATGCAGTCGTGTCCGCCTTTGAAAAGAGGGCTTGTATCCTTGCCTGTTGCGGCAAGTTCATCTGTATCGCCGAATGCGAGCAGAGAAGTGAAAAGTCTTACCGTTGCACCGCCGAAAGAGTGACCGACAAGATTGATT